>NZ_JBIPJE010000045.1:0-459717 GCF_044005875.1 Pseudoalteromonas sp. XMcav1-K
AACCTGGAGACTACGCAAAATACTCAGAGCTTATGGTTCAACCTTTTTATAATTGCGATTATTTGCCCTTTGTTTTTGGTACAACAGCATTTCTCATTAACGCTAATGATGATTATGTTTATCTAAATTAAATCAATGAGGTCCGAGTCGTTGACTTAACCCTTTCCCAACGGCAGCTTCTGGCACAGAACCGTCCGTTGACTCTAACTCATAATTGTTCAAATATAAGTTAGATAAAAGTGTGTTATTCATTTTAATTTAAGAAAAAATATTGCATTTTAGCGGCTTTAATTGGCACACATACAACTAACAAATTTCAATCTAACAAAGCAAGTTAGGCGTTGTTAATACAATAAGACCCAATCGTTTTTTTAGATAGCGCTCATTCTCGCTGCGCATTAATAATATTTAAATTCTGTTTATCAACAAAAAAGCCGGCTTGTGTATAGGCTTTCTCAATTTCGCCTTGGTTTCGTAACATGTTTAATCCTTTTTCAAGGGCTAGGTATGCTTGTGAGCCAAGAGGGTGATTACGGCTTATAACAAAGTGACGACTGTCTTTTAGCTCTATTGCAACATTTGGCACGGGTACCAAATTGATTTTATCAAGCTTAAAGCTTTGGTCAGTAGTTGAATTAAATGGCATTAACATAAAGTCTACCCAACCAGTATTGACCATACGCGCCATACTGATCCACTCGTGTTCAATGACTAACTCTTTGAGCGGTAAATCTGAGAGCGTTTTCCAATCGGTGCGCCATTTTGGTGTTGATACCGCACTTAAACGTTTAAAGTCGCTCATTTGAGTTAAGCCAAGGGCTTTTTCTCGTCCTGCTTTAGTATAAACCCCAGCAATATATTCACCTTGACGGATTATGGGTTTGCTAATGTGCAAATATTTAGTTTTAGCATGTGCGTCAGATAACCAATAAGTATCGAAACTAATCAATAACTTGCCGGTTTCTAGCATGCGGGTATTACGAAAATTTACTTTACCTGGAATGTAATTGAAACTGTGGTTAAAGCCGCCTAACTTAAGCGCCTTTTGGGCAATTATCATATCGACTACATCGCGTCGAATTGCATTTCCATTAAAATTTGAGATTGTGGCAATGTCACGGCCATTAACAAACGTTTGATAATCCTTGTACACATCATCGCGAATGTAAATATCGATGACTTGAGCAAAGGCCAAACCATGGTTAAAAAGTAACAAGCTAAAAAGTACTGCGCGCATAGTCTCTCGCGGTTAGGTTAATACGCTCCTTATTTAACAAAATCCCTACACAGTAAATATGGCACAAACGACGTGACAAATGAATACACCATAAGATTGATACGGTATAAATCTACTTAAGATCATTGTCGACGTGTTTATGTGTATTGCACCTAAAACTTGTATGATTTTAGGTGCAATATATTAGAAGGTGTAATCCTGTACGTGCTAGTATTTGCGTCTTTCTAAACCGGTTTCGGCGAGGATTTTCGCGGAGATTTCTTCAACTGAAAAGTGTGTTGAACTTAAATGAGGGATTTTATTTTTCTTATAGAGCATTTCAGCTTCTCGCACCTCAAGGCGGCACTGCCTTAGCGATGCATATTTGCTGTTTGCCATACGTTCGTTACGAATTGCAGCAAGGCGCTCAGGATTTATCGTTAAACCAAACAGTTTCTTTTTGTGGTTTTTAAGCGCGTTCGGCAAACGCATCATATCCAAATCATCTTCAGTAAGTGGGTAATTAGCTGCTTTTATGCCGTATTGAAGTGCTAAATATAAGCTGGTGGGCGTTTTACCGCTGCGACTCACACCCACCAATATAATATCGGCTTCATCATAGTCTTTTAAATTGCTGCCATCGTCGTTTGCAAGTGCATAGTTAACGGCATCGATTCTGAAATCGTAGCTTTTTTCATGGATTGAGTGAGTTCGGTGTGTACGTGGTACAGGTTCAACGCCAATCGTGTCTTTTACTTGGCCGCTGTAAGCAGTTAAAAAATCAAAGCATTGGCCTTGTGACGATAATATGATGTCGCTCAACTGAGGATCAACAAAGGTAAAAAATACTAAAGGCTTTTCACCACTTACTTTAAATGCTTTATCTATTTGTAACTTAACTTCATATGCTTTTTGTTCAGTTTCAACAAACGGGATTGTGATGTGTTTAAATTCGACAGGAAATAACGACAAGGTAGCATGACCAAATACTTCACTGGTAATTGCGGTACCATCGGATATATAAAATGCGCTGCGCATAATAACCTTATTTTTTTGTTGTGAGAGCGCTTATATAAGAGCAAATAATTAAACACGACACAACATTGTGAATGTAGATATTAAAATATAACTACATTGAAAGAGAATATTTTCTAAAGCTTATTTGTTTACACTTGTTTAATTGATGATTAAATAGTTCTTTGTTCAAGTTTAATAAAATTATATAGTTACGCACATTATGGATCTAGAAATAAGGAAATCAATTAAGTGCTACTTAAAACTAAACTAAAAGAATCAATCGGTGTGGTGCTTGCTTTGTCTGTGTTTCTGCTTGCGCTATTTGGCCTCTTTGCATTAAGCCCATACATAACGATTTATGGCTCGGCGGCTATATTACTTTTAATGATCGGTCTTTTTAAATATGTTTAAACCTAGTATTGAAGTTAATACTGCAGTAAAAGCGAATGCGGTTGTTAAAGTTAATCCACTTTTAAATGACAAAATAATTGAGAAATTAAATACAAGTTTTGACGATATTTTCGCAAAACAAAAAGCAAGCAGACGCTATGTTGATGCGAAGCACATTCAAGAGCTAGGTCTACTTAATGATATATTTAACAAGGAAGTGTTATCACTAATTTACTCAATGTTTGACAAACCTGTACTCTATCACTGTCATGCATACGAAATTGATGGAAAAAATAATAAATCGCATATCTCATCAGGTAATTTTTTAAGAGGTTGGCACCGAGATGTAGATTGCAGGCACCGTCAATCGGATAAAAAGACGCAACATGTTAGCCTATTCGTTTATCTTACCGATGTAGGAGAGGCCGATGGCGCGTTTGAAATTTCAGATAAACCATTGAGTTTTTGGCCTTACCTTTTTAAGAGTTCGCGATACTATCGTTTAATAGGTCAAAGAGGCTTTTCATTCTTATTCAATCGAACAGCTGTTCACCGCGCTAGCCCTAATCGAATGAACAAACAAAGGCGTGTTTTAAAAATATCTTTTCAAGATTCAACTACAGTGATGCCACCGTTAAAAGCGACAATCAATTCTAATGATAAAAAAATTAGATTATCTAAGGTGTTGGAGACACTAGACCCTCAAGACTTCCTAGTGCGTTCGCTGTTTGGCGATAAAACAGTTGCAATAGATGACCTTCAACGTGCAAAAGACACTTTTCTTTTAACTTTAAACAAAGATGCAGTTTCATCATGCGAAAACTTTGAAATATCAGAGAAATTTAGTTTAGTAGACGAGTTTAGAGGTATCATAAAAGACTATAGATATTTAATACGACTTAAACTTCAATAGTTTTCTGCAATTGAATGCACAGCTGTTAAATATCAGGGATTCGCCAGCGCTGTACTTCGCGTGGCGAACAGATATGAAAAATGCATTTCGGTAATAGCTTTAGTACAAAAATCGCAGCAATTATTAGCATAAGCGCGTGATTATTTAATTGTAAAACGGCTGCTACGCAAAGCACTGAGAGTAAAAACCATGGCATAAATCCCATAATCCGTGATTTCTTGTTAACGCTGTGAATAAGGTGCGCGGGTAGATGTTGTGCGATTTGAGTTAATGCGTGATGTTTTAACCCGTAATTCATAAAGCTAAGTTTGTAGGCTCGATTTGCGGTTGATACCAATAATTTTTGTGAGGCATATTCACTTTCAATTGCGCTAATATCTGCGATATCAATTGCGTAAATATTAGGACGCTTAAGCTTGGCAATTAAATCGTCTAAAAACTCTTCTTGTTGATATAACTGAGCCAGCATTTTAGTTTGATGTTTTTCAAAGCGGATAACGATGATTTGCGAATGGGTTAACCAAATTAGTACATTGTCGTTGGTATTTAACCAAGAGTGCTTAGTATAAAACCCTTTGAGCAAGATATTTGCGCGAGTTCGAACAAATATCAGCATTAGCAGCGCGTGAAAAATTAAAAATACCGGCACAGTAATGACGGCGGTTTTAGTTAAATAATAAATAAGATGTGATTGCGCTAGTTGATTATCGATATTGCTCTTTAAGTTGTGCTGTTCGCCATTTTTTGCAATGTATACTGGAACCGACTTACCTTCACTCAAACTTGCATACACGTGCTGATCTACATAGGCATTTTTTTTAAACAGTGCGTTATTGATTTTTACACTGTAGGTAATTGCGAAAGCGGTATGAAGTCTTGCCCGGTGCAATAGCGTATTAAGCTTACTTGGGTTGTTATCAAGATTTACAATTGTTCCCTGTGCTAAATAGCCATTTTTTACCCAAGCTAAGGATTTCTTATGCCAATCTGCAAGGATTAAACTTATTAAAATGGTCGAGATGACAAAAGCGGCGCACGATGCCAAATGCACCATACGTTTTCGGTTGTAAAAGTCTGCGCGTCTCATTGCATATTCCATGTTTTTCAACTGCTTGCTAATGAATTATTTGTAAGGTTTTGGTGTATTTAAACGGCGACTCCTTTGCCGAAATACACGTTAACAGAAATGTTAAACCAATTAACATATCCTGACAAGGCACTTTAATCGTTGCTGTTCATGACAAACGTTACTCGCTTTAGGGTCGATTTACAGGCTCTAAAATATCAGTTCTTGGCATTAGAGCGAATTAATGTATTCGGAGGGGATAAGCCAAAAATAACCGAGTTGTGCTTATCGGGGGGGAGCTATTGGTTTTAATGCCGCTTTTGCTTCAAATTAGGGCTTTAAACACTTATTTAATATCATATTTAAAAAAAATTTATTGTTATGATTTATTCTAATTTTGCTATTGGCACCGGTGTCACTAGCATAAAAATGCAGTTTTAACGCATTTAAGGTTAATTTTTACTGTTTTTCGGGTATTTGTCCTTGATTTTGTTGTTTTTGCTCGCTTTACCTGGTTTGTTCATCTATGTAAAATCATGCTCGCTTTAAACGAAACCTTAATTCCTGCTACCCGTTCAAATTTATCGCAGATGTAATAGGCGTTCACATTTAGCAACTTGATGTTATCTCAACTAGGATTAGATAACACACTCTCACAACCTTTTGCTTATGGAGAATTTCCGTGCAATATATACTTTGGTATCAAGAACTTGGTATGAATGACGTACCACGTGTTGGTGGTAAAAACGCTTCCCTCGGTGAAATGATTTCTAACCTAGCAAACGCAGGCGTAACAGTGCCTGGTGGTTTTGCTACAACATCTGATGCTTTTAATGAGTTTTTAGACCAATCAGGCCTCAACGACAAAATCCACAATGTACTTGATACGCTTGATGTTGATGATGTAAACGAACTAGCACGCGTAGGCGGCGAAATTCGTCAATGGATTATCGATACACCTTTCCAAAGTAATTTAGATTCTGCGATTCGTGAAGCGTATGCAACGCTTCATGGTGGTAAAAATCAAGATGTTTCGTTTGCGGTTCGCTCATCAGCAACTGCTGAGGATATGCCAGATGCATCTTTCGCTGGGCAACAAGAGACTTTCTTAAACGTGCGCGGTATTGACGCAGTAATGGTGGCAATTAAGCACGTATTTGCATCGTTATTTAACGACCGTGCAATTTCGTACCGTGTTCACCAAGGTTACGACCATCGTGGTGTTGCACTGTCTGCGGGTATTCAGCGCATGGTCCGTTCTGATAAAGCCTCATCAGGTGTAATGTTTAGTATTGATACCGAATCTGGTTTTGAAGATGTGGTATTTGTAACATCAAGCTATGGCCTTGGCGAAATGGTAGTGCAGGGCGCGGTTAACCCAGATGAATTTTATGTACACAAGCCAACACTTGCGGCAAATCGCCCTGCGGTTGTGCGCCGTACGCTTGGTTCAAAAGCAGTTGAGATGATCTATTCAAGCGATGAAGCTCACGGTAAGCAAGTAGAAGTAGTGGATATTGAACAAACCCGCTCAAATCAATTCTCGATTACTGATGAAGAAGTAATGGAGCTTGCTAAACAAGCAGTGATCATTGAAAAGCATTATGGTCGCCCGATGGATATTGAATGGGCTAAAGACGGCAATGACGGCAAGCTATATATTGTACAAGCGCGTCCTGAAACAGTGCGTTCTAACGAAGACGCCAATGTAATGGAACGTTTTCAACTAAATGGTTCATCAAACGTGTTATGCGAAGGCCGTGCTATTGGTCATAAAATTGGTAAAGGCGTAGTACGCGTACTTAACTCAATTGATGAAATGGATAAAGTACAGCAAGGTGATGTGCTAGTAACCGACATGACCGACCCTGACTGGGAACCGATTATGAAGCGTGCTGCAGCGATTGTTACAAATCGTGGTGGCCGTACGTGTCACGCAGCAATTATTGCACGTGAGTTAGGTATTCCTGCTGTAGTCGGTTGTGGTAACGCAACTGACACCATCGAAAATAACGCAGAAGTGACAGTTTCTTGTGCCGAAGGTGACACTGGCTATATTTACCAAGGTTTACTTGATTATGAGGTATTAACATCTCGCGTTGATGAAATGCCTGAACTACCAATGAAAATTATGATGAATGTGGGTAACCCAGACAGAGCATTCGACTTTGCGCGATTACCACATGCAGGCATTGGTTTAGCACGTGTTGAATTCATTATTAACCGTATGATTGGTGTACACCCGAAAGCACTACTTAACTATGATGCTCAGTCTGACGACGTAAAATCTGATATTGATTTTATGATGGCAGGTTACGAAAGTCCGGTTGAATTTTATATCAGCAAACTTGTTGAAGGTATTTCGACACTAGGTGCAGCATTTGCGCCAGAGCGCGTAATTGTGCGTATGTCTGATTTCAAATCAAACGAATACGCGAATTTAGTGGGTGGTGAGCAATACGAGCCGGAAGAAGAAAATCCAATGATCGGATTCCGCGGTGCATCTCGCTATATTTCAGAAGATTTCCGCGATTGTTTTGCCCTTGAATGTGAAGCGATTAAACGCGTTCGCAACGATATGGGTCTGACCAATATCGAAATCATGATCCCATTTGTCCGCACATTAGAAGAAGCAGCACGCGTAATTGAGCTACTTGAAGAACACGGCTTAAAGCGCGGTGAAAACGGCTTAAAAGTAATTATGATGTGCGAGCTGCCATCTAATGCATTATTAGCAGATGAGTTCTTAGAGTATTTCGATGGTTTCTCTATCGGTTCTAATGACTTAACTCAGTTAACGCTTGGCTTGGACCGTGACTCTGGATTAATTGCTCATTTATTTGACGAGCGTAATCCTGCGATTAAAAAGCTATTAGAAATGGCGATTCAAACAGCGAAAGCAAAAGGTAAATATGTCGGCATTTGTGGTCAGGGTCCGTCAGATCACGAAGACTTTGCAGCCTGGCTTGTGGATCAAGGTATTGATTCTGTGTCGTTAAACCCAGACACAGTGCTTGAAACTTGGCTATACCTAGGTGAGAAGCACGCTAAATAAATTGTATTAACCAGTTCCTTTAACTGATATGTCATCAGTATAAAGCTGACAAAACAAAAGGCGCTCAATGCGCCTTTTTTTCATTTCATAATGCTATTTTTTCTTTTTGCCTTTGCCCTGTACTGCTTTAAAACGTGGGTTTGATTTACAAATTACAAATAAACGACCGCGACGCTTTACGATTTGGCAATCAGGGTGGCGTTTTTTCGCGCTTTTTAATGAACTTAATACTTGCATTATTTGCTTCCTAATTTACCAAAACGCTTATTGAACTTAGCAATACGGCCGTCAGATTGAGCAGCGCGTTGCTTACCTGTGTAAAACGGGTGCGATTCACTCGATACATCTATCGCTACATAAGGGTATGTTTTACCTTGATAATCGATTGTGCGATCGGTTTTGATGGTTGAACCAACTAAAAAATATGCATCTGCTGCTGTGTCGTGAAAAACCACTTTTCCGTAATCAGGGTGGATACCAGGTTTCATATAAGCTCCAATTAATATGTTACAACATCACGTAATATAAATTGTTATAACATAACAATCAATAGTTAATGCAAATAATTATCAATAAGTTTAATTTAAAATAAAATACATAATGTTATGTATAAGTTTATGTATTAACTAGACTAACAGTTAGGCATTACTTTAAATAATATAGATAAGACACGCTTTGTCTTTTTATGTGGATTTGCTTTGACATATTAAGCGCTCAATAGGGACACCCATGTTTACAAAAATAGAAGGCACTTTGTTAGCGCAACTAATCAATGACGCGATCGATTTATCACGTGATGAACTGCAACAACCAAAGAATGTAAATGATAAAGAAAAGCTTGAAACAGAATTAATTCAGTTAGTGTCGTGCTTTAACAAAATTAAGCATGATCTACAAAAGTTACAACCAAGTTCCGATGGTAATGCCTCAAAGTACAAAATCTTAATCGTTGATGATGTTGAATCAATGCGAGTGGTAACCACAAGTATGCTCAGAAAGTTAGGTTTCGAGCATATTAAAGAAGCAAATAGCGCTGAAAGTGCGTTAATTAAGTTGAAAAAAGCGGTAGCAGAAGACGATAAGTTCGATATCGTAATTACGGATTGGGAAATGGATGGAAAATCAGGGTTAGATTTGTTACGAGAAATTCGTTTAGACGCAAACATGTTAGAAACAGCAGTGTATATTCTTACTGGTCATGGAGAGCAAAGTCATATACTTAAAGCAATTAATGCAGGTGTTACTGGCTATATTTTAAAACCATTAAACTTTCAGGTATTCAGTCAAAAATTAAGCGCATATTTGCCGAAAAAAAATACTGAAATGACTTAAGCGTGTTTGTAAGTGAAAAATACCTCGTAAAATGATCTGCAGATTCGTCGTGTTTGTATAAACTACGGTGTTTGAGTTTACTTTGGGATTTTATGAAACATATCAAAGGCGTAATTTTCGATTTAGACAGTACATTAGTTACGTGCAGTTTGTGCTTTAAAACAATGCGAAAGGAAATTGGCTGCCCATCAGAACAAGATATTTTGCAGTTTGTTGATGCGTTAGAAGAGCCTAAACAGTCTTTAGCAAATCACACAATAAAACGTTTAGAACTTGACGATGCTCATAGTGCAAAGTGGATTGAAGGGGCAGAGCACTTCGTGCAGCATTTAATCAATAAAAACTATCCCACCGCGATTATTACGCGAAACAGTGTTGAAGCAAGTTCTATAAAAATAGCCAACAATCAAATACCAATCGAAACCGTAATAACCCGCGAAGACGCACCGGCAAAGCCCGATCCTACGGCGTTACTTATGCTGGCTGAAAAGTGGAATATTGCCCCCGCTAACTTGTTATACATAGGGGATTATCTTCACGATATTAACATTGCTAAAAATGCAGGTGTGGAAAGTGCACTGTTTTGCGAGTTTGAAACACCAGACTATGCGCATCAAGCAGATTATGTATTTGAGACCTACGCTGAGTTAATGAAGCGTTTCGCTTAACTTAGCGATCAGTTATAGATGAGTTTAATGTTAGATGGATTACAGTGCGAGCCGCTAAGCTGCTAGTTTAGCGAGCAGCATGAATGTATGTTTTAAAACCGATTTTAACTTAACGCCTTGCTAATTTTTTATCGATAAACTGGCAAGATGATTTAAGTGCTTTTTGAAAATGGCTTAAATAGCGCCTTGCCCAAGGATAGTAAAACGCCAATAACAGTAAACCTGCAATAAAAAAGATCAGTGATGGGCCTGGCACCACCATAAAAAGCAAGCCAAGCGCTAGAAACATTACTGCAAACACATGGTTTATCATTTTTTTCATCTGTAGCATCCTAAACGCATAAATTTACGTATAAACACGATATTTATTCATAGTATAAAAAATTTGGTTTAGCGCGCGAATAAATGATGTTACAAACTGTAAATATGAAGCAAAACTCGCTGTATTTCTTTGATATAATGAGTGCAAACCCTGTTCCCCGTCACCGAGCAAGTAATGATTGAAGTAATAGATCAAAAAGATACCTTATCGCCTTTAGCAGAGGCGTTTTTAGCTGAGTTAAAGACAACACACTACAGTGGTGAAATTGACATCAGCTACGCAACACGCATTGTAACCGCAACTGACAACAGTATTTATCAGGCGTTACCGCAAGGTATTTTATTTCCAAAAACAAGCCAAGATATTCAACAGATTTTTTCCCTTGCAAATCAAAGCAAATATCAGCAAATCAAATTTACACCGCGTGGTGGCGGCACAGGCACCAATGGTCAATCGCTAACGCACAGTATGGTGATTGACTTATCGCGCCATATGCGTGAGATTTTAGAGATCAACGTTGAAGAAAAATGGGTGCGCGTACAAACCGGTGTGATTAAAGATCAGCTTAATGATTTTCTGCGCCCTTACGGATTCTTCTTTGCGCCGGACCTCTCGACCAGCAACCGAGCAACGGTTGGCGGTATGATAAATACCGATGCGTCGGGTCAGGGCTCGCTTGTTTATGGTAAAACATCCGATCATGTACTGGGATTAAAAACCATGCTGGTAGACGGCACTGAACTCGATACTGCCCCCGTTGCTGTTAATATTGCAAAAACATACGCCGAAGAACAATCAACACGCGGCAAGATTTATCAGCAATTACTCGATACCGGTATAAATTTACGCGACCAAATTAAAGCGAAATTTCCCCGCTTAAACCGCTTTTTAACAGGTTATGATTTAGAAAATATTCTCAATGATGAACTAACCACGTTAGATGCAAGCCGCATTATTACAGGCTCAGAAGGTTCGTTAGGGGTTGTTTGTGAAGCCAAACTCAATATTACGCCGATTGCCGAATTTAAAACGCTGATCAATATAAAATACGATAGCTTTGATTCAGCGCTTCGTAACTCGCCGTTTTTAGTGGACGCCAAAGCGACTTCGGTTGAAACCGTTGATAGCCGTGTACTTAATCTTGCTAGAGAGGACATAATTTGGCATTCAGTTTCAAGCCTGATTGAAGATGTGCCGGGTAAAGATATGCAGGGCCTCAACATGGTTGAGTTTAATGCGACAAATCAGGCGGATATCGATGATAAAGTAAATGGCTTATTGGCAAAGCTGGATAGCTTAATGGCAAATAACCAAGCTGGGATCATTGGTTATCAGGTAACGCATTCCAAGGCCGACATTCTAAAAATTTATGCCATGCGTAAAAAAGCGGTAGGCTTGCTTGGCAATGTAAAGGGTAAAGAAAAACCGCTGGCATTTGCCGAAGATACGGCAGTACCTCCAGAAGCACTTGCAGACTTTATTGCTGAATTTAGGCAGTTACTTGATTCACATAACTTAAACTATGGCATGTTTGGCCATGTTGATGCAGGTGTACTGCACGTAAGGCCTGCCCTTGATATGTGCGACCCAGCCCAAGAAAAATTACTACGTCATATTTCCGATGAAGTGGTAAAACTAACCGCTAAGTACGGTGGTTTAATGTGGGGTGAACACGGAAAAGGTTACCGTAGTGAATATGGACCAGAATTCTTTGGCGAAACCTTGTTTACTGAACTTAGAAAGATCAAAACTGCATTCGATCCGCTTAATCGGTTAAACCCAGGTAAAATTTGTACGCCACTTGACTCAAATGAGCAGCTCGTCAGCGTTGACGATACGAAGCGTGCACATTTCGATAAACAAATCCCGATCACCATTAAAGACAGCTTCGATAACGCTATGGGGTGTAACGGTAACGGTCTTTGTTATAACTATGATAGCCACTCGCCTATGTGCCCATCGTATAAAGTAACAAAAGACAGACGTTATTCACCAAAAGGGCGTGCCAGTTTGATGCGTGAATGGATGCGTTTACAAAGCGAAAAGGGCATAGATCTACTCGAAAGCGAAAAAGCGATAGCGAAAGGCGAGACTAAGTCGTGGTGGGAAAAACGCATTTTCGCAAAACAAAAAGCCAAAGGGGCTTACGATTTTTCACATGAAGTGAAAGAATCGATGGACGAATGTTTGGCATGTAAAGCGTGTACTACAGCATGCCCAATTAAAGTGGATGTACCGACCTTTCGTGCGCGCTTTTTAAATTTATACCATGCCCGTTATAAACGCCCGCTTAAAGATTACTTAGTGGCTAATATTGAATCGCAAGCGCCGCTTTTAAGCAAAATACACTTTCTAGTAAACCCTATTTTAAAATTAGGGTTTGTAGAACGCTTTTTGAAAAACCAAATCGGTTATGTGGATTCACCATTATTAAGTGATAACGCCATTATAGAACGCGTGTCGAAGCAGTTTGCGTTTAATCTAAATCAGCTTAAAACACTGGATGAATCGCAAAAGCAGCAAACTGTTTTAATTGTACAAGACCCGTTTACTAGCTTTTATGAAGCTGAATTAGTGGAAGATTTTTGCCAGTTACTGGTAAAACTTGGTAAAACGCCAGTGCTATTACCATTTAAACCAAATGGTAAGCCACAGCATGTAAAAGGCTTTTTAAACGAGTTTGCGAAAATAGCGAAAAACAGTGCTGCATTTTTGAACCAGATAGCTGAACTGAATATTCCTATGGTTGGGTTAGATGCATCGCTTGTTATGTGTTATCGCGACGAATATAACCAAGCGCTTGGCGAACAACGTGGCGATTTCCATGTGTTATTGGCCCACGAATGGTTTGAATCGCAACGCTTTGAGCAAAAAGAAGCAAACACTGATAGTCAATTTGTGTTACTAAACCACTGCAGCGAAACCACAGCAATGCCAAATGCCAGTAAGGTGTGGCAAAACCTGTTTGCTAATTTTGGTTTAACACTCAATGCTAAAGCAACAGGCTGCTGTGGTATGGCGGGCACTTATGGGCACGAAACGCAAAACTTAGATAAATCTCGTGCGCTTTATGAAATGAGCTGGCAACAAACGGTTGATAACACACCAATTGAACAGCTTGTTGCAACTGGATTTTCGTGCCGCTCACAAGTTAAGCGTTTTAATAACGGCAACAAACCAAAACACCCAATTCAATTGTTAAACAGTTTGCTATAGCTAAACTGCTTAACGCAAAGAGGCAAGTAATATGATACGCATCACCCTGTTAATGTTTATGGTAACTTGCCTTTATGGTTGCGGTGGTAACAATACCGTGCAAATTAGCCCATACGCTAACATTGTTGCGTTTGGCGATAGCCTTACACAAGGAGTTGGGGTCGATAAATCAAATAGCTATCCTTCAAAACTGGCAAGTGAGTTGGGCATTGAAGTGATAAACAGCGGCATTTCAGGCCAAACCAGCAGCCAAGGGCTCGCGCGTTTAAATAATGTGTTAACTACGCATACGCCGAGCCTTATTATTATTTGTTATGGCGGTAATGATGTGCTGCAAAACAAAAGTAAAACCCAGCTCGAAGCAAATTTAAGGCAAATGATTGTTCGCTCTAAGCAACACGGTGCGCAGGTGATGTTAGTTGCCGTACCGCAATTTGGGTTGTTACTTTCACCTATGCCAGTGTATAAAAAACTGGCTGATGAATATGATCTGGTGCTTATTGAAGATACCTTGCCTGATTTATTGGGTGATGCCAGCAAAAAATCCGACCGAGTACACCTCAACGCGCAAGGCTATGCGTTATTAGCCAGTGAAATTGCTAAGCACATCGAAATTACCAATTAAAGCATAAAAATAATAGAAACTAATTATTCCCTCTTTCGCAAGTTTGTACTATTTTCAAAGGGTTAAATACCTAATTTTGATTTGCGATTTAGAGGGAAGACTATGGCGCAAGCACCTTTACAACCCAACTTTATTCAATTTCCTGGCAATGTGATAGCCGAACCACCGTGTCGCATGTTGAATGCCAATCAATATGGCTTTTTCGTTAAAGGCTGTAGCGAAAAAATTCAACACTATATCGATGTAACACTCAACGCGGTTAAATCAGATGAATTTCGCTTCAAGGCGCTAAGTGCGTACACCTTGCTTACGTTTACGGATATCGAAAACATCGCATCTAAAGTACCTCCGTTTAGTGAACAAGGGTGGATGCAAGAGACCGACATTATATTTTGGTTACCAGTCGCCAAAATGGTGAGTAAACGTGGTAAAGAAAAAGTTGACCATATTTATTGGTATCCAGCGTTTATCACAGTAAATAATATTTATGCATTGATTAATGGACGCGAGACCTGGGGTTACAACAAATATTTGTGTGACTATAAGATGCCAAACATTGGTGAATTACCTCAGTTTTTTGAACTTAGCCTTGATGCCTTCCAACCTTTTTCCCCGAATACCAAAATGGCAAAGCATAAACTGCTTGAAGTAAATTTAGTTGAGCAAGGCGGCGAACACCTTGTCAGTGATTTTGTCGAACTGGTGAAAGAAGCGTTTGAAATTCTAAAGTCCGATACTGATTTTTTTGACCTTGATTTAAACGCTATCAAGCAGTTGCTTGATGGTTTTGTAAACCCGCAAATGGACCAGATCTTATTTAAGCAATTACCAAATGGTGATGGCAGTAAAGCAGTTTACCAAGGCGTTGTACATTCTCCGTCAATTATTAAAAAGGTACACAGCGCTAAAATCTATAAGCATGAATTTGATGTGACCGTTTATCAGCTAGATACGTTTCCCCTTGGTGAAATGTTTGGAATTTATCCCGGCACCCATCGTGCGCTATTACCATTTAATGTTGTAATGGATTTTGACCAAGAAAAAGCGTGTGAAATTATCGCTACAAAAGGACTTTAACATGGCAAAAGAAAAAATTGTGATACTTGGCGGTGGCGTGTCAGCGATGACCGCCGCAGTGTATTTAACAGACGATGAAAACTGGCAAGATAAGTACGATATCACAGTGTATCAGCAAGGTTGGCGCATTGGTGGTAAAGGCGCTAGTGGCCGTAACCCGTATTTAGGGCAACGTATCGAAGAGCACGGACTTCACGTATGGTTTGGCGCTTATGTTAACTCTTTTAAAACAATTCAATCAGTCTACGAAAAATTAGCACGCCCCGAAAGCATGCCACTAGCAACCTGGCAAGAGGCGTTTAAGCCTCACAGTTATGTTGTATTACAAGAGCTGATTGATAACGAGTGGCAAACATGGCCTGTTGATTTTCCGCTAATTCCAGGCAACCCTGCCGAAGGCACATTGGATTTACACTTTTGGGAAATCGCGCGCTTATTATACTTTTGGATAAAAAAGTTTATCGGCGAATTAGAGTACAAAGCGAACTCTTTGAATAAAGGTCGCGATATAAAAACGCCTGAAAACGATGAAGAGCAAAACCTATTTGCCCACTTTATTGATGAAGTAAAAGAAAAAATCGACGATATCAAAGACGAATGGCAAGAGTTTAAAGACGATGCCGAAGATTCGTTAGAAACGTTCTCAAAACATATTCAAGTTACGCTAAGCGAGCTTAGTTACTTTTTTGATAAGCGTGCGAGCGATAAAAACCTATCTAATACAAAACACCCATCCGCGATTCAGTGGATCATCCGACGTTTTAAGCGTTGGTTAAACGAAGAGTTTGAAGACTTACTTGAAGATAACGCTGATATTCGCCGCCTTTATATTTGCGCTGATTTAGCCCTTGCCATGATGGAAGGCTTAATTGAAGACAAGGTGTTTGAACGTGGCTTTGGCGCAATTAACAATCTTGATTTTAGAGCGTGGTTAGAAAAGCACGGGGCAAACACACAGTTTTCAGTTGATTCTGCGCCGGTTCGTGGTTTTTACGATCTTGTCTTTGCTTATCAAGACGGGGACTTTGCAAAACCGAATGTGGAAGCGGGCGTCGCGGCGTTGGCAATGCTGCGCTTATCGCTGTGTTATCACGGCGGAGTTATGTGGAAAATGCAAGCAGGTATGGGCGATACCATATTTAGTCCGATTTACGAGTTACTTATTAAACGCGGTGTTAAGTTTGAATATTTCCATCAAGTAACGCAACTTTTACCAACGCAAAGCATTGAAGGCGAAAACAGTGTCGATGAGATTAAACTGATTAAGCAGGTTGCACTAAAATCAGGGCAATATTATCCGCTTGTTGATGTAAAAGGGTTACCATGCTGGCCGTCATTTCCACTTTATGAGCAAATTGACGATGAGCAGACAGCGCTAATAAAACAGCACAATATTAATTTAGAAAGTTTTTACAGTGATTGGCCAAATGTGTATCAGCAACACTTTGGCGAAGCTCTGCCAGAAGTGACGCTAAAACAGGGCGTTGATTTTGATAAAGTCATCTATGGGATATCAGTCGCCAGTTTGCCTCATTTATGTGAAAAGTTATTAGCAAAAGACCATGGGCTAAGTTTAACTTCACAAAAAGTAAAAGCCGTTGCGACACAAGCGTTTCAATTGTGGTTAGACAAACCACTCGATGAAACAGGTTGGGCGTATACGCCCGCAAGTGGTGAGCAACCAATTTTAAGTGGCTTTAGTGAACCCTTTGATACTTGGGCGTCAATGGATCAGCTGATTAATAAAGAAGATTGGCAAGGTGATGTTGAGCCGAAAAATGTCGCCTATTTTTGTAGCGCATTTACGCAAGACAGTTTTCCACCAAGTACCCAGAGTGATTTTCAAGCCGTGTGTAACGCACGCGTAAAAGCCAATAGTGTTTTTAAACTTACGCAGCAAATGTATCCACTGTGGCCGGATATTGCCAAACAAGGTGAATTTGATTGGCAAGCACTAATGGATAAAACAAATGCGGTAGGAGAGGCGCGTTTTGATAGCCAATATTGGCGTGCAAATGTCGATCCCAGTGAGCGTTATGTAATGTCGGTGGTTAATTCTAGCCAATACCGTTTAGCAACGGATGGAACGCAATTTACTAATCTGTTGATTACCGGAGATTGGATTAAAACCGGTGTTAATGCAGGTTGTGTGGAAGCCGCAACCATGGCAGGTATGGCAACATCGCGCGCTATTTGTGGTTACCCAAATCATATTAGTGGTGAATTTGGTTTTGAGCCTGACGAGCAATAATAAATCAGTTTGAACGTGATCTTTCAGATTCGATTAATAGGACTCAATCAAATCTGAAAGTCACTTAAGAGCCGTAAGCGGATAGTCGTAACGCCTCAGTTAAAAGGCAAAATTTGGTTGGCTATAATGTGAAGCGGAGCGAAACCAGCCAACTTAATTTTGTCCACTTTTAAACTGTTTGTTAGTTGTATTTTATTCAATATCGTCTTTAAACGATTCTTGACTTTTAACTAAACCAATAGATAGGAACACTAAACCTACCACCAGAAGTATCATCGAAAGAACAGAATTATCTTCAGAGAGAAAGTAACCTGCCCCAGCTACAGACAACAAACAGGAAACGTAATAGCTATTTGACTTTTTTGACTCTTTTTCCATAAGTAAACCCTTTGATAATTATTTAGGTCAAATCAGCCTATACAACTAACATGTTTATAGCGAATGAATCGCGTGTTTTTCTACCACAGTGTTGCTCGTTTTTATGAATGACTCATTTGTAACAAACTTCATAACTATTTGCTAGTGCTATTAAAATGCAGCAGTGATGGCTCTTATCTCGGGACGAAAACGAGCGATTGGGTCGTTTTCCTGACTATGCAAGCAATGTACTTTGACGAAATAGAAAAGTAATTTTGAAAGACCGCTGTTAGATCGTAGTAGACCTACTCAACTGTACGATTTGATCGAACTAAAAATTTAAAAATGTTAGTTTAAATATGAGCTACCACAAATAATATGTTTCCAAAGGCTGGTTTATAACCAGCCTTTTTGCTGTGCGATACGCGCTGCATCCACACGATTTACCGCGTTTAATTTGCTAATAGCTTCTGACAGGTAATTGCGCACTGTGCCTTCTGATAAAAATAACTTAGCCGCAATATCGTGGGTCTTAAGACCATCGCCTGCAAGTTTTAGTGCTTTGCGCTCTTTATCATTAAGTGGGTCTGTATCTGATAGTGCGAGTAGGGCAAGTTCTGGGTCAATCACCTTTTTACCTTGTTGCACCGATTTTATAGCATTAATGAGTTGCTCTGACGGGGCTTCTTTTAAGATAAAGGCATACACACCTGCGTTCATCGCGCGCTTTATGTAACCTGCTTTTGAGAAGGTTGTCATAATCATGGTTTTTAAATTAGCATTATTCTTTTGCAAAGATTCCGCTAATTCAATTCCGGTCATATTTGGCATTTCAATATCTGAAAGCACAATATCGACAGTATTTTCATGTAAAAACGTGAGTGCTGCTTTGCCGTCTTGTGCTTGGCCAACAACATTAATAAACGGGTCTAAACCAACCAGCGCGCTAATTGCTTCTCTAACCATTTGCTGATCTTCAACCACAAGTACATTTATCATGATAATTCCGTTTTAAAAGTCATGGCTAAACAAAAGCCATTTTTGTTGCTGACAAGGAGTTCACCACCCAGCGCTTCAATACGCTGCTTTATACCGCTAAGGCCGTTGCCGTTTGTAAATGTATGCACTTTGCCATTATCAGTTACTGAAATTTTGTTCTCGCTAATATCAATTGTAACCTTGTTACCTTTGCTATGACGTAAAATATTAGTGGTTGCTTCAGTTAGCACAAGTGATACGGTATTTTGTAAAGCTGGCGAGGTGTTTTGTAAGTTATTTTTGATGTTTACCTGAAAGCCATTTTTCATTAGTTCGCCTGCTAGGTGGTTTAACTGTTCGTCTAATTTAAACTGCTTCATATTGGTAACCGCTTGGCGAATGTCGCTTAATAATTCACGACTAAGGGTTGCCACTTGCTGTATTTCGTTTTGTGCTAACGATACTTGGTCGTTCGAGATAAGCTTTTCAGCAAGCTCTGCCTTTAGTGCGATTGACGATAAGCTATGACCTGCTAAATCATGTAAATCTCGGGCGATACGCTCGCGCTCTGCCACCATAGCTAATTGTTCTATTTGTTGCTGGCTTTGTTGTTCACTTAATCTATGTTGGCGTTCGCGGCGCTCAGCACGGCCCATAAAATATAAGCCAATACTGGTGATAAGGGCTGGCACTATGTAGTACAAATCCATCAGATTAAACAAATAGGCCGATAGCGCAATGCCAAGTAATACGCCTATTAACCCTTGTAACCCTCTATGTTGCCTAAAGTTAAAGCCACAAAAATAGCAGGCAAAGCCAAACAGTGCTTGTGTGCCCGGTGTAATATAAGCGCCGAAAGTAGCAAGGACTACTATCTTTAATACGGGTGAGAGTGCTTTTTCACCTTTCGCATTGACTGCTTTTACGTAGCACACAATGAATACGCAGTACAGCATAAACATTGCGATAAGTTTAAATAGCGTAAACCGTTCAAAACTAAAAATAAGGGGTAAAAAATAAAAGCTAGAAAAGGCAAGTGGCCCCCACACCCAATATGACTTTCCTTCTACTGCGAGGCTTTGTTTAAAATTATCCATTTTGACCTACGTTTAATGCCGTTGAGTGTGTTTGCTTTAGTTGATTTTGCCAGCGTGAATACAGTTGGTAAATACTAAATAAATAGATGAGTACAATAGCAAAAGGCAGTACTACAAATCTATCTTCCGGAAATAAATACCATAAAATTACAAGGGATACTGTGCGTGTGAATGTATGAATAATACCGAGTGGGTGCTGCAACGTCCAAGAAAGTGGAAGCCACATTAACCCCGACATAATACCCACACTTAACGGTACGGTGGTGTGATCAAGTTGAGTCATTGGGATCACTAAACCATAACCCATCAAAGACATAAGAACTGTACTTAAAAATAAATTATCAAATGGGTTGCGCTCAGATTTTTTAACAAACAGGGCTTCATTCGTTAACTTGGCTACACCTAACGCGATGTAAAAAATCATTCCGGTACCAATAAAGGTGATAAGTCCCATGTATTGGTTGTCGATAAAGGTACCTAAAATACCCAATACGGCCCATGTGAAACAGCCAGCGATTGGCATGGCGAGTAGTTTTTTCTGTTTATATTCTTCACGGTACTGTTCTAGTGTTTTCATGATAGATCCTAATTAGAGAGTGGGCAGCACGCTGCCCATTAGCTGTTTGTTGGGCGGTTAACCTTGATTATTGCTAATAAGCATTTGTGGCCAGCTGTAGTTTGGTGCGATGTCGAGTGATGCCTGCCAATCATCAAGCGCACTTTGTACATCGTTAAGTGCTAAGTGAGTAAGCCCACGCCAAACCAACGCTTCGGCCTGACCCCACTGATAACCGAGATTGTCATCGTTTTGATAGTGGTTAATTGAAGTATTGAGTGACTTAAGAGCTTGTTGTTTACTACCACCAAAAATATTTGGTGTGTTGTAAGCGATAATGCCCTTAATTAAATGCACACGCGGGTTTGTTTCATCGCTTTCACTCGCGCTTTCAAGCGCGTTAGACGATTTAATGCCGTAGTACATACCTGTAATTGGCTTTATTGAAATGCGATAGCCGTAAACTTGGGCAAGTAATGCATTAACCTCTGTTTTGTCTTCGCTAAGTTTTTCATCTGTTAAAATCACTTGCGCGCTATCGAGTAAGCTTATCGCTTTGTCACTCTCGCCCATAATGTTATGCGCGATAGCCAAGCGGTAGTTAACGAGCGCTGCATCATAGCCTTTGGCAGTGTTTGCGATTTGTGTAAGTTGAGCCACATTATTTTGCTGTGACGCCAATTCAATCTCATCAATAGTCGTTTGATCAGCACTTGCATAGTTAGCTGTAAACGTTGCAGTAGCAATAAGTAATGCGTAGATGTTTTTAGTAATTAGATACATAGTAATTTCCTTTATATGATTAATGACTGACCGTTTTTTCGGCGCAGTTATAGTGTTATTCAAAAGGAGCTTGGTGGTTAGAGACGTTTGTCAGCAATTGCATATGACAAATGTCATCTTGTGGTGTTTGGAAAAATCAGCAAATAGATCTTCGTGTCGTTAATTTTATGTAATTGATAATCGTTTGCATTTAATTTGCATCTATATTAAGCTTCTCAATTAATTGATAATAACAATCATTTACAAATGAATGCGAGCGACACTCACAGCCACTATTCAGTGCTTTTAACTAAACTAAGCAAATGTTCGTCTGCAAGTGCATATCAAATAGTGGATGAATTGGTTTCGACCGGTTTAGTACTTGCAAATTTCTATGGTGAGCGCCAACAATCTTTGCTACAAGAGCTCTTTTTAAGGCGTTTATTCTTTGATTTACTGGGTAAAGTATGCGACCCACTTGTTGGTAGTGTGGTGCAACGCATCTGCCTTGATTTTACATATCAACCGTTGTTTGCACTCAAACGGTTTTATCGTACATATCATGGTAAGTTAGAGGCATATTATAAGTTGGAACGAGAGTTACGCATTTTAAGTAATGAATTTTTAGCGTGTAAAAGGTGAACTATGACACAGTACCGAATTGAAAAAGACAGCATGGGCGAATTAAAGGTACCAGCCAATGCCTTGTATCAAGCTCAAACGCAACGTGCAGTTGATAATTTTGCTATTAGTGGCTTAACCATGCCCGTATGGTTTATTCAGGCATTAGCGTACGTAAAGTCTGCGGCAGCTAAAACAAATCAAGAACTCGGTCACTTACAGCCACATATCAGTGAAGCCATTGTTGATGCATGTGAAAAAGTACTGACAGGTGAATATGACAACCAATTCCCAGTCGATGTATTTCAAACCGGCTCGGGTACAAGTTCTAATATGAATATGAACGAGGTACTTGCCACACTTGCTTCTAATTCCCTTGATGAAAACGTAAGCCCTAACGACCACGTGAATATGGGACAAAGTTCTAACGACGTTATTCCAACCAGTATTCAGGTAAGTTGTTGTATTGGTGTGTACTACCATTTACTGCCAGCGGCGAACCACTTAATTAATGCGTTAACACAAAAATCGAAAGAAGTAGGGCATATTTGTAAAACAGGCCGTACTCATTTAATGGACGCGATGCCAATCACGTTTGCACAAACCCTCGAAAGCTGGAAAAGCCAAATTGAAAATGCTATTGCGGGTATTAACACATCGCTTGAACAGGTGAAGCCGCTTGCACAAGGCGGAACGGCGGTTGGTACGGGTATAAATGCGGACCCACAATTTGCCGGTAAATTTGCGAGTAACCTTAGTGCTGCGGTTGGTATTAGCTTTAAACCAAGTGAAAACTTTTTCTATAATATTGGCTCTCAAGACGCCATTGTAGCTTTGTCAGGCCAGTTAAAAACGCTAGCAGTTGCCATTATTAAAATTGCAAACGACTTACGTTGGATGAACTCAGGCCCACTATCAGGTTTGGGTGAGATTGAACTTCAAGCATTACAACCAGGTTCGTCTATTATGCCGGGTAAAGTAAACCCAGTTATTCCTGAGGCTGCTGCAATGGTGGGTGCGCAGGTTATTGGTAATGACGCGACAATTACCGTTGCCGGTCAGTCAGGTAATTTTGAGCTCAATGTTATGTTGCCAGTTATTGCCCACAATGTGTTAGAAAGTATTAACCTTCTGACGAATACGTGTTACCACCTTGCGGATAAAGCAATTGCGACCTTTGTGGTTAAACAAGAGAACATTAATAAATCACTCAATAAGAACCCGATTTTAGTCACAGCGCTAAATCCGGTAATTGGTTATTTAAAGGCCGCAGACATTGCGAAAAAAGCCTACAAAGAAAATCGACCAATCATTGATGTTGCTTTAGAAGAAACCGAACTCTCACAACAAGAGCTTGAAAATTTACTCAACCCTGAAAAATTAACACAAGGCGGTATCGCCTAAACGATTGACGCCCTAGTTCATTTTTAAATAATAAAAGCCCGTAAAAAACGGGCTTTTATTATTGCGGCCATAAGTGCACTGTTAGTGAGAAAAACGCGTCATTAAGTGCCGTAACTCGTTTGCTCGTTCGGCCATATTATTACTGGATGCATTTGCACGCTCTACTAGCCCATTATTTTGTTGAATAATGCCATCCATTTGTTTAATGGCGGTATTGATTTGATTTATCCCGTTGGCTTGCTCCGCACTGTCATCGGCAATTTTCGCCATATTGGCAGATAGTTCTTGAATGTTAGATACGATAGATGCAAGCGTATCACCCGATTGCGTTACAAGCGCCATGCCGTGTTCCACTTTTGTTGCGCTATCATTGAGTAAATCAGCAATATTTTTTGACGCATCGGCGCTTCGCTGCGCTAAAGAGCGTACTTCGGCTGCGACAACCGCAAACCCTTTCCCTTTTTCACCAGCTCTTGCCGCCTCAACAGCTGCATTTAATGCAAGCAAATTAGTTTGAAATGCAATTTCATTAATTACTTCAATTATGCTCGATATTTCACTTGAGCTTGTACTTATTTCTTTCATCGCATCGACTGTATTACCAACAAGGCGACCGCCTTCTTGCGCTTGTTCATCAGCTTTTGTGGCTAAGTGATTTGCAACCTGCGCGTTTTCAGAGTTACGTTTGACTGTTTCGGTAATTTCGTGCATCGATGCGGTTGTTTCTTCAATTGATGCGGCTTGTGATTCGGTTCGGCTGCTTAAATCGTTGATGCCGTGCTTTATATCATCTGCAGAATCAGTGATGTTAGAGGCGGTATCGGTAATTTGCTTCACCAATAACGATAAGTTTTCAACGCTACGATTAACCGCTTGTTTTAATGTGTCAAACTCTCCTTGATAATGACCATTTACAGTTTTAGATAAATTACCATCGGCGAGTGCTTGCATTACATCTTGGCATTCGTTTAATGGGTGGGTAATTGCATCTAAAGTGTCGTTAAAGCCAATAACTATTTTTGCAAAATCGCCACTGTGTTTATTGCTGTCGGCGCGTGTTGATAATTGCCCACTCGATGCAGCGTCAACTAATAAGTTAGTATCTGATATTAAGCCTTGAATGGCATTACAACAGGTTTCGAGACTGTGTTTAACCTGTAAAAAGTCGCCCTTGTAATCGTTACTAATGGTGTTTGGTATATCACCTTTAGCTATTTGATCTAAATATAACGAGGTGTTGTTTATTGGTGTAACAATGGCATCAAGTGTTGCGTTAATGCCTTCGATAATTTTTTTGTAATCACCGTTGTGACTATCGGCGTCTGCCCGTTTTGATAATTCGCCAATAACAGCGCTTTGTACAATGGCGTTAGTGTCGTTAATCAGTTTTGCAATCGCGCTGGTGGATTGCTCTAAGCTTTCTTTAATTAATAGAAAATCACCTTTGTAGTCGCCAGATATGCTCTTTGGGATCTGTCCGTTGCCAATTAAATTTAAATATTCTTGTGTTTGTTTAACGGGCTTTACGATGGCATCGAGCATTTGGTTAATGCCGTTTGCAAGTGTCAACATAAAGCCTCCAAATTCACTTGCATCAATTCGTGTTGCCAGTTTGCCCTCAACTGCAGCTTGTATAATTGTTGCAACTTGCTGCTCTGCACGGCGTTGTTCTGATAAATCATTAAGTTCATAAACAATGCCTATTACGTCACCGGAACTATCTTTAACCGGTCCTGCAATCACAAATATAACGCTATCTTGGTAAGTTAATTCACATTCAACTTGTGTCGAAATAGCATTTTTCAATACATCAAATTCTGGCTGGTTATCAAATAACAGACTATCGGCATGGTCTATCAAAGCTGAACTGGTAAAGTGTGGCTGGGTAGTTTGAATGTTAGATTGGTGATTATTTAGCAGCGACTTGCATTGGTTATTACAATAAATAACCTTGTGCGAGCTGTCAGACATCATAACGGGCGCGGCAACGTTATCAAGCGCTTGTTTAATGCGCCCATTCACTTTTGCAACCTCTTTTTGGTGTTCCATTTGGTTAGTTAAGTTTGTATTTGCCTCATTTAAATTGTGTTGCATGCGCGAGAGTGCAGTTAATAATAAGCCAATTTCATCACGGTTGTGCCCAGTTATTGCATTATCAAGATTGCCATTGGCAATTTCGTTTGCCACCTTAGCTGCGTGATTAATCGGTCGAGTAATTAAAATGCGAATGTACCTTGTTAGTAATAAAATGGTTAAAACTGTAATCACGGTAAGGCCGATTAAGGTATAGTTAATCAGTTGATCTTTTTGTTTAGACAAATGTGATGTTTCAGTAAGTGCAATTTTGTTAATCTCGTCACTAAGCAAGTTAAGAGATTTAACTACCGGGCGATCTATGCCTTTAACCGCGCTGTCGCCAGCTTGTGTATTAAAGTCTGCATTATTAAAGTCAATTAGGCCTTTTCGGTAGAGCGCACCTAATTGTTGATGTTGCTTTTGTAGTTCCGATATTTTTGTTTGGAGCGCGGTTGGCAAATAAGGCTTAGTTTTTAGCGACGCTAAGTCGTTTTGGATTTCCGTTTCTTTATCTATGAATCTCTGCAAATATTTTTCATACTGTGTTGCGTCATGGCCGCGGATCAATATATTTTTCCACTCTTGCACTTGGATTTTAAAATTACTCAAAACCATATTTACTTGCTCACGTGAATCCAGTTCTTGGTTAATTACATTGTCAAAGTCTTTGGCGAGCGAGCGTAAAATAAATACCGAGATAAGTGCTGCAATAAGAATTGAAAAAAGACCTATCAGTACACTTGTCATTAACTTAGCTTTGATACTTTTCATATTTCGTCCCTGAATGTGACAAAAGAAACATAATTCTAAACCAAACGTTGTTAACTATGCTGTTGAGTAATCTTTAAACTCATCAAGAAAATTAAAACAATTGGTATAACTACTCTAGTCAAAGAATCGAAAATCGGCAAAAAATGATTGTTAATTCAGAGGCTTCTAGGAGAAAGGTGAAACGTTAAAAAATTTAGATGGCTTAGCTGAGCTGCTGAAAGGCCGAGCTAAGCCATAGTTAATCGATTACAGCGCGTTTGTTGCTACTTTTTGCAACCAACCACTAGGAGCCTTGATACGACCTTGTTGCATATCACTGTAAAACTGGTGAAGTGCTAAAGTCAGCTTGCCAATCTCACCGTTTCCAACCGTATAATGCTCACCATTTTCTAATATGTAATGGCCTACGGATGCAGTGACTGCTGCTGTTCCAAATCCACCCGCTTCAATTATCTCACCCGATTTTATATCGTCTAAGAAATCTGTTAGCGCTATTTTTTGTTGTATCGGTTTTAGGCCAAGTTCTTCAGATAGACGCGCTGCCAAAGCTAAAATGGATTCAGAGGTAATTGATTTTAAGATGGTGTCGGTAAATTCTGGAATAACTAAATGACCACTTTTAGTTATATGAAAGTGATTCATTGCGCCCACTTCTTCAAGATACGTGTTGCTTGCGTCAAGGTACAATACTTGGTCTGCTGAGAAACTTGCAGCTTGTTTTTGTGCACGCAATGATGCCGCATAGTTACCCGCCGCTTTAGCAGCGCCCGTACCACCTGACACCGCTCGGTGATAAGTATTTGAAATAAGGAGCTTAAGCGAGGTTGTCATTCCTTTTGGGTAATAAGAACCGCTAGGACTTAACATGACCGCGTAGGTATAGCTGTTACTGGCTCTAACCGATAGGTTATCTTCAGTAGCGAATAAAAATGGGCGAATATACATAGAGGCGCCATTTGCACGTGGCATCCATAATCGCTCTACATCGAGCAGCGCGTGTATTGCCGACATTTGCATATCTTCGGGTACACTGGGCATCGATAATATACTGGCAGATACATTTAAACGCTGGCAATTTTTGTCGAGTCGAAAGGTATAAATCTCGTTGTCTTGGTGTAAAAACGCCTTGGCTCCTTCAAACACAGATTGGCCGTAATGTAATGCCATTGCGCCTGGGGCTAACTGCAGTGCTTGATAAGGAACAATGCGCGGCGCTATCCATTGGCCATCTTTATAGTCCATTAAGAAAATATGGTCGGTTCTTTGTTGGCCGAATCCGAGGGAGTCGCATTGTTCAAGTGGCGCTGTACGTCTTAATTCTGATGACAGTAGTTGATAGTCGATATTCATTATTATGTAATTCTGTTGGTGATGAATGCATAGTGAAGCTGTGCGTTTAAATAATCAAGGTAAAATTAATCAATTTATAATTAAAACGTAAATAAATTTATCAAATAGTGTAGCGCGAAAATTCATGCGTAAAAAAAAGCCAGTCGAAACTGGCTTAAAATGGTTGGGAAAACGGTCAATGTGTAATTGGCATTGAGGTTGGGGCACCCCGATTGTTATTTGCCAATTTCCACTGTTAAATTATTTATATTTTTCAAACCACGCGAGCGTATGTTCAATTTTACTAATCATGCGTGACGGTTTACTTGCAATACCGTGATAAGCGCCTGGAATTTTCACCAATACGCTATCTATTTTTCGTAGTTTAAGCGCTTGATAATATTGCTCAGTTTCTGCCATCGGCGTGCGTAAATCTTTTTCTCCTGTGATCAGCATGGTCGGTGTTGTTACATTACCAACCAGCGAGAGTGGCGAGCGCTGCCAATAGTGTTCTACGTTATCCCAAGGCATACCCGGGAATTGTGTTGGAATTTGGCGAAGGCCACTATCGGCGGTGAGCACTTTACTTAGCCAGTTAATAACAGGTTTTACAACAACCGCAGCCTTAAAGCGATCGGTCAAGCCAATGGCGTAGGCTGTTGCAATACCCCCTGCGGAACCACCCGCAATATAAACTTGGTCAGGATTAACAAAACCTTTCGCTATCATCGCATCAACGCCTGAATTGTGATCGGCAAAGTCTTCTTTTGACGAGTATTTATACTTTAAAAGCATTGCAAAGCGCTCGCCATATGAACTACTGCCGCGATGATTATCATAAAACACAACATAGCCTTCGGCAGCGAAACGCTGTAATTCTGCAGAAAAATGCGGACCATAGGCTAAATGCGGACCGCCATGGATTTCTAAAATCATTGGGTATTGTTTGTTTGGATCAAAATTAGGTGGAGTGATGTACCAACCTTGAATTTGCTCCCCATCAAAAGACGATTTGTAGTTAATCTCGTGAACTTCACCCAATGTTTTATGGTTTAGTAAGTCGTTATTGAGCGCAGTGAGTTGGGTAACTTTACCTTTTGTTGAAACTATCGCTACATCGGCAGGTTTTGTTGCGCTGCCGTGCGTAAATGCAATATCACCTTGGTAATTTGCACTAAATTCACCACTAATATATGGGCGACCGAGTGTGGTCCCTGACAAGGTATCAGTTAAGTCTTTTAACTTACCTTTAGTCGTAATAGTGGCGACTTTACGTTTACCAAAATCATCATAGCTAAATGCGATGGTGTTTTTACCAATCCAACTTGGCTGGTTAACTGAGCGGTCGAAGTCTGGCTTAATTTGGCTTGATTGCTTCGTTTGCCAATCCATCACATTCAAGATGTTATTGCGATATGGGTTGAGTGCATTAGAGCTTTGTAAATAAACGAGCTTGTTACCGTTTTTTGAAAATTGTGGGCTGAACTCGCGTCCTGGCGCGTTTGTTAGCTGAGTTAACTCTAAGTTGTTTACGTCTACTTGAAACAAGTCGCCTTCCAACGTTTTGTATTCCCAGTCAGTTATACGGTTCGCAGAAAACACAATCGCTTTGCTATCTTGGCGCCACGCTAAACGGCCTTTGTGATGATAATTACCAGAAGTGATTTGGCGCGGTGTTCCGCCTTCCGAAGGAATTACAAACAGTTGATTATACCCGGGTTTTACTAAGCCACTGCCGTCAGCTTGATAATATGCTTTATCGATGACAATGGCCGGCTTTGACCATTTAGCCCCTTTAGGGGCTGTAGGCATTTTTGCGATGACGCTAGGTTTTTCAGACACTTTTTGGCTAAAAGCGAGCCACTTTTCATCGGGTGACCAGGTTAGGTTAGTAACGCCACTTTGCACATTACTAATTTTTGCTGTGCGGTTTTGTTTAAGGTAGTGGACGTGTATTTGTTTGTTTCCTGAGAGGTTACTAATAAATGCGATCCTATCGCCACTTGGTGACCAAATAGGTGAACTGTATTGTTTATCATCAGAAAAGAGCGGTGTTTGATCACCTGTTTCAGTATTTACCAACCATAAGTGCTTATCAGTTGCGTCACGCATGATGTTGTTGCTATTTCTAACATACACAATGTGTTTGCCATTAGGTGATACGCTAAGTGAATTTGCATACTCTAGCTGAAATACGTCATTTGCTTGAAATGTATTTGCAAAACTGGGTGCTGCATACGCCGCAAATGCACCGACTAGCATCATCGCTTTGGTTGGAGTAAACATAAAATGCCTTTTATTTTTTTAGTTTGTATCACAATATCCTAGTTAATTGGCTTTAACAGCGAAATCAGGACGAATGCAACAATTTAGTAGACAAACAACCGTGGTAACCGCAAGATGAGCCTTGTTTTTAAAAGGAGTACAAAGTGACAGAAGAACAAAAAATCGTTTTTTTAGAAAAGGAATACTTTCATTTACAAGCACGTGTAGAAAGCTTTGATGCTAAGTCGCTAACCATTAAGGCGTGGAGTGTGTCATTGGCAATGGCTGTTTTAAGCTCGGGGGCATTTAGCAAAACGTATAATGTGTTGTTGTACGCGGCGATGGCGGCATTATTGTTTTGGCTAATCGAAGGGTACTGGAAAACATTTCAAAGCGCTAATTATCAACGTATTGCCGAGATAGAAGGGTACTTAAACGGTACAATTACTGAGATTGATTGTTTACAGATTAATGCATCTTGGAGTTGTGAATACAATAAGCAAGGCAGAACGTTGTTTTACAGAAGCTTGTTTTGGCCTCATGTGATGTTACCGCACGGTATTATGACCTTGGGCTTTGCAATTAGTTATTTCTATTTTATATAAAATAATCAATAAGAACACATCATACTAGTTAATAACTCACTGTAATCGACGCAATGGTGTGCAGTTTAGGTAATGGTTTTGCGAGGGTAGGTGTTTATTTGGCAATAACACGAAATCGATATCGTTGTTGTTACAACAAACGCGTACAATTAGCAGCATAATTAGTATTGAGAGTTTAAGTAGTGGAATATCAGTTTATCAAAGATCCGATCGATGGGTTTAGACTATTGATTAGCGATGAACAAGCAAATATCGCCCGTTGGCTTGTTGACGAAACAGGCATTAGTAGTAGCGCGGTGAATGATTTACTCGTTCAAGTTAATCAAAAAACGAGCGCATTTACCCATGATGTCAATTTCCGTGGTAAAGAAATGGTGATGTCGATTGTTGATGGAGAGGTTGCTGTACGTGTGAACCAACATTGCGTAAGCGATTTTGAACAAGAACGGTTTGATCAAGAAATGCTATCGGTTGATACAACAAATGATCTAAGTGAATGCGGCTTAGATGATTTTGTGTCTTTGTTACAAGACTGGTATCTTTTTCTTAAGGATAATCGTGTTTAAGTAACTTGAATGTAAGATACAAAATTACGACGTATTAAAGTCCTGAAAATATAAAAGTACTTATTAGTCCTAGCAAGTGATTGCTACTGAGTTAAAGACTTAGGCTTGCTTAAATGAAAGTTAGAAGCAAATTTTTAATTTATATTTGAGGTTAAATATTAGGAGTAGCTCCAATGAATAAAATAATCGCGCTGTCGGCGCTTTTTATGTTAACTGCGTGTGGTGACAACGAAGTTAATAGCAATAACGACGTAAAACAAGAATTAAAACAAGAGTTAAAGCCTCAAGCACAGCAAAGCGTTAAAAAAGTAGAGACATCAGACAAGCTTAAAAACTTGGATAAAGAGGTGAGCATTGCAAAAACGGACAGCAAAACGCTAGACGGTTTTAAAGAGCGTATTGAGCTTGCGCAATCGGACGTAAGTTGTGATACAAGTGCACAATGTTATGTCGTGTCAACCGGTTCTAACCCTTGTGGCGGCGCAAGTGGTTATGCAGTTTTATCATCAAAAACTAGTGATAAAGATGAAATTGAAGCACTTACTGCTGAACTTATTCGCTTAGAAAAGAGTAAACATGCGTTAGAGGGGACAATGGGGATTTGTCAGCGCCTATTTGAACCAAAAGGCATGTGTAAAAATGAAAAATGTGTGGCGGTTGACGGCCCGCAAGAGGTTTATTAATACAAAAAAGGAAAGTGGCTAGCCACTTTCCTTGCTTTTCAATGATTAAGATGTCGTGTTGCTTATGGGTTAGCTTGCACGTTTAGCGTAATACCACTTGCTGCGCGATAACCGTATACGTCAATGTACCAAGTACCTGCCTGTGGTGTGCTGAATGAACAAGATTCATTGTTACCACTTTCATATGGACGACAATCATAGCTGCTCGTTGTTGATTGAGCACCATGCGTTACATATAAGTCCGCATCACCAGTACCGCCAGACATAGTTACATTAAAATCAGTGTAACCAGCTGCTAGGTCAATTGTATAACGCTGCCAGCTACGACGTGAAACTGATACATCGTTTACGGTATCGTTAATTGGCGTAAGTTCTCCTGTGCCACCGTCGTTACCTTCAGTATAGCTTGCGGTAAGGCTTACATTGGCAAAGCTGCTGTAAGCTTTTAAGCGCACATAATAAGTACCGCCAGATTGCGTTAGATTACATGTTTCATTGTTACCAGATTTATATGGGCGACACTCATAACTGCTGTCAGTTGGTGCTGCATTAAATTGCGTATATAAATCAGCGTCACCAGAGCCACCGCTCATTGATACTGTTACGTCGGTAGCGCCTGCTGGAACTTCAAATGTGTACAGGATCTCTTCATTAGTATTTGCACTAATACCTGATACCGTCTGACCGTTAACAAGTACATTCTCACCTGGGTTAGGTGGTGTTGTACCGCCCGAACAACCATTTGCTTGTAAATAGTCGATAGCGTCTTTCGCTTGCACTAAACCGTGACCGAATTTCACATCACGACCTGCTGTACCTAAATCTTCAGCCGTTGCATTTAATGCGCCACGAATATCGTCTGCACTACAACTTGGGTGATGGCTCCATACTAATGCTGCTACACCCGCTACATGTGGTGATGCCATTGAAGTACCGCTCATCATGCCGTAGTTACCAGTACCAATCTCAATTGTTGTTGATAGACCAGTTTGAGACAGCATTGCTGCACCGTCAGTATCGGTAGCTGTTACAGCTGGAATCGAAGTTTGGTTTGTATCGCCTAACGTACCGCCGAAACTACCTGCTGCATTGTTATAGATTACCGCGCCAACGCCGCCGCTATCTTGACAGTTTTTAACTTTGTCGTGGAATGAGATGTTACCGCGCTGAATTAGGCATACTTTACCGTTTGCGCCTGAATCAGTAGATTCACCTGTAGCAAAATCATAAAGAGGTGCAGTAACTGAGCCGCTGTTTTCCATTGCGTTAACGCTGTATGCATTGCTGCCAACAGATAGCGAAACAACTTGGCCCGTGCCTTCTGGGTAAGTTGAGTACACATCTACACCCGGTGCTGCGATTTCAACTTGGCTGTTCTTTTGTGAGAAATCGGCCAGTGCTTTTGCACTGTCAATCGCTGCGACAGACATTACTGAATCATATGATGCAGGGAAGCTTTCAATATCAGTAGTATTCGATGGGTTACCATCGTTACCAGCAGCCGCAATGAGTAATAAACCAGCGTCAGCAATTGCTTGAATACCATTACGCTCTGATGTGCTCGAACCTGAGCCACCAAGACTCATGTTAATAACGTCGCTGCCTGCGTTTTTACATTCATTCATTGCCGCAACAAGATCAGATGAGTAACCCCAACCGCTTGCGTTAAATACTTTAATAATATGAAGTGATGGATCTGAACCAATTACACCGCGTACACCAACACCATTATCAATGGCTGCAATTGTACCCGCTACGTGTGTACCGTGAGGACCACCTTCTTGGTACCAGTTACCTGTACCACTGTTGTTTGTGCCAGTTACGGTACCGCCATTAGTGCCCATATCTTCATGTGGAAGATCTAAACCAGAGTCGATTACACAGATTTTTTTACCGTTATTTGCAGCTGATGCAACTGAATCATCAACCTGATCAGCTTGTACCATTGCAATGCCGTAAGGCTGTGTTTGTGCCATTAATCGGCGCGGTAAATCTTCTTCAATGTATTCTACGTTAGGGTCGTTTTGTAATTGTTTTAATTGTGAATCTGATAAGCGTGCAATATTCGCGTTAATAGATGCATTGAATTGCGCGTTATTAACGCCCATTTTTGATAAACGATCAGTAGTTGCGAACTCAACATTTGTTGAGTGTGCAAAATTCATAAACGCTGAATTGTTTTTATATTTAATGATATAGCGCTTTGGTAAAGGTGATTTTACGGCTGCACGGTCTGATAAGTTAACGGTTAATAAGCCTTCAGCTTCAGTCGCTACTGCGGTGTTAACTGCAAGCGCTACCGCTGCCAGTGAACAAAGCTTTAGAGGTTTGTTTGTCATAATAGTTCCCAGGTTGTTGTCGTTATAGGAACTTGGAATGTAACAGTGAGTTACATGTGGTTACAACTATTTAACATTTGCGAGTGTAAACAATTGTTAATGTATATTGTTTTCAAAACCTTCAATTACTTGACTCTAGAGCTTATTCCATGAAAAAAGACACTTAATATTATTGTTAAAATAGCAATGTCGATTAACTGTTCTGAGACTCCATCTAATTGCTGCAATAAAATCAATGTAAAAACAACGGAAGCTAAACCGCGAGGGCCAAACCATGCCAGTAAAAATCGTTGTTTAAGGTTAAGTTGCGTAAATAACAGAGACAACAACACGGGAATGATGCGCATAACAGTTAACGCGCATAATGCATAAAGTAAAACTAATAATGACACACCATCAATCAAATAATTAAAGGCAAAGTTACCAAAAATAAACCAGATTATGAGTGCACAGGTGTTAGCTAAGGCATGGGCGTTACTGAGTCGCTGACGTTTAAACGCTTTTTTAAATTTAAAATCAAACAGCAAGCCTGCGGTGAAGGCGGCAAAAAAACCACTACCGCCGAATAGTTGCGCAACTAAAAAGATTAAAATAGCGATAGCAACACAAATAAATACTTCATTTTGTTTGTTATAAAGTCGGTATTTTTCAGAAAATATCACTAGCTTAAAGACGAGTACAGACACAATAACGGCCACAAAAATCGCTACGCCGATTTCTTTGACTGCAATCATAAGCGTATTTGTTAGATTCAAGGTTTGTTGATTGCTCGCGGAATATAAAAGCAATAAAAATACGGGTACCGCTAAACCGTCATTTAATCCGCTTTCAACATTTACTGCCTCGCGTGTTTGCGCTGGAATTTTTTGATTGTCGATAAAGTTACTGCTGAGCGCTGCGTCTGTTGGCGTTAAAATAATCGCCAACAAAGCCAAATGGATAAATGGCTCATCAGGAAATAAAATAGTGCCGATATAGGTGCCAAATAAAAAGGTTAACGGCATTGCTATGAGTAACAGTAAAAGCGGATAGAGGTAGCTGTGCGTTAACACCGATATCCTGGCTTTCGCCGCGTCGCCAAATAAGATGAGTGCCAAGGTGAGTTCGATATAAATTTGAAATGCAGATACGTCAAATTCTAAGTGGTTAGGAGCTCTAAAAAAATACGCAAAACAAAAGCCGAAAAACAGCATAAACATTGGGCCTGTGATGCTTACTTGTCCAATACGTTTGGCAAAAAGCGAATAGACGATAACCAAGCTTGTAATTGCGACGAAGATTGCGTATTCATTTTCCATAATTAGCTGATCTCTTTTTCCATGGCGGTGATTAAACGTCTTAACTGCCGGACTTCGTAACTGCCATTACCCCTTTCTCTGTGAAACAAGGGGGCATCTAGCGTAAGCGCATTTCCGCGAAGCTGCTTGTAACATGTCGCGATTTGTAACCCAATGTCACACAAACGATGCGGGGTTAACTGATTATTATCAAAAAAATAAAGTACTTGTTCGGTAAGGTCTAGGTGGGCCAACAGTGGGCCTGAATCAGCGTTTTGTTGAGAAAAAGCTTGCAGCGGCAATTGCGCTTTCCTAACTAGGTAAAGCAAGAACAAGTTGCGCATTTTATGAATATCGTTTTGGTAGCGCGCAAACGCATCCCGCAACATGCTTTCGTCAATCGCTTTTGTGCGCGTTACAGGCTTATTATTCTTTTTTAAAATTGCGTCGTTTTTTCTCAGCGCTTTTATTGGGTTGACTTTAATAATAGCAGCTTGCGTTAAGGCATCGCAGAAGTGGTTAAGCACAGTAAACATCGACGCGCGAGATTCATAACTCATTACCGCAGATTTAAAGGGGCGCCAGTTTTCATTAACATGGCGCTCGCCATTACGCAGTTTAAAACGCGGATTATGCCTGAGTGCGCACCAAGTGGCATCCGGAGATTGGCAAAATAATGTATATGTGGTTAATAATTCTTTATTAAGCGACCTCAAGCCGCAATTATGTTTGAACCAAAGCCATAGCAATAATTTTTCTATTTCATTACGAAAACGATTAAAACTGTTTTCACTTTTTATACCTACTTTTTGTAAGTACTTTAAACAAAACGTTAAGTCGTTTAATTGCGCCTGCGTTAACCTACTTAAATGTGTATAATTTCCAACATTAAAATGACGTTGTGCGTAATCGATTTGATAAGGCAGTTGAGCAAAAGTGTCGAATAACGGTTTAATCATTACACACGTCTTTTCCATGTTGGCGCTAATTATTCTGGGGATCGTTTATGTCTTTAATTCAATACTATAGTGAACTACCTGACGCGTTATTTCAATCGATTAAACCAGAGTCGCTGGCACAGCCTAAAACTATTGTGTTTAACGATAAGTTAGCGTCAAGTTTAACTCTGCCTGTTGGTTTTAATTCGCAAAACCCATCGATTTTAGCGGGTAATGAATTGATTGATTCGTGCAATCCTCTTGCCCTTGGCTATGCGGGGCATCAATTTGGCAATTTAACGCCTCAGCTTGGTGATGGCCGTGCGCATGTACTGGGTCAAGTGAGCGCAGATAATAGGTTACATTATGATTTGCAACTTAAAGGCAGTGGGCGTACGCGATATTCGCGAGGAGGTGATGGACGTTCAACGCTTAGAGCCGCACTTCGAGAATATATTGTAAGTGAATACCTGCATAAACTGGGTATTGATACAACGCGCAGTCTGTACGTGGTTGCAGGCGACGATAAAATTATGCGCGATGATCTTGAGCAAGCCGCAGTGGTATGCCGAGTAGCAAAAAGTCACTTACGCATTGGCTCGTTCCAATACGCGGCGATGCATCAAGACAGCGATGTATTAAAAACACTCACCGATTTCACAATAAAGCAACTGTACCCAGAACTTATTGACCATGAAAATCCATACCTCTCATTGTTTGATGTTGTAAGTGACCGATTAGCTGATCTAGTAGCAAGTTGGATGGCTAATGGCTTTATTCACGGGGTTATGAATACCGATAATGTTTTATTAAGTGCAGAGAGTATTGATTTTGGCCCTTGCGCATTTATGGGAATCTATAAACCTGAGCAAGTGTTTAGCAGTATTGATAGGCAAGGGCGCTACGCGTACCGTAATCAACCAGGCATAATGCACTGGAATCTTGCGCGCTTAGCCGAAAGTCTTATTGGACTTGTCGCACAAGATGAAGACAAGTCGATATCGCTACTTTCAACTGTATTGAATTTGTTTCCACAAAAATATGAAAGCTATTTCCACCAGCGAATGTGTGAAAAACTTGCCCTTGACCCAAAAGAACAACAATCAAAACCAGTTGTTCAAGCATTATTGAAGTATCTCGAACAGGAACAAATAGATTTTAATGGTGCTTTTAGCCAATTGGCAATGACGGAAAAACACATACATGGTGATTACGATATTGTTCAATCAGAATGGTTTAAGTTATGGCAATCACAGCGAAAATTGGACTTAATACCACGAATGTGTCATGTTATAAAAAATGCATATTTTTCCAACAGCGACATTGAAACCTTGCTTGATAAGTGTGTAACTAATCCCAAGCAGGCAACTCAAACCATTTCGCATTATTTTGCATTATTAAACAATCAAAGCGCTAACGAACTTCACGCTAATCACCCGTTTGATACGAGTTATCGTACGTTTTGTGGTACATAATCACGTTAACCCATTGCAGACTGCTATACTTTGAGGAAAAGCCCTATTAGCAGTTAAGCAGAGCCGAGAGCAGTTATGATAGACGTAATAAAGCAACAAATTAGAAAGCGTATGTTTTGGGATTTAATTGCGCTGATTTTGTTGTTTGTTGTAAGTTACTTTTTGTTCTTGTTGTTCAACGTAATTGATTGGCTGCATCATATCAGCCACGAAGTTGGAGTTAGGGGGCTGGCGGAAGTCATTCCTACGCTGTGCGTTTTGAGTTTGGGGTTTTCAGCATATGCTTACAGACGTTGGCAAGATACAAAAGCGTTTTCGCTATACGCTGAAGAGTTGTCAATGATTGACCCAATGACCAACTTGCCTAACAGACGTGCGGTGCAACGTATATTAAATCAAGCAAACGAAAACAAAGAATACCCAGTAGGGGTGTTGTTAGTCGACATTGAAGGGCTTGAGAATATTCGCTCTTTACTTGGTCAGACCGTTGTTGAACACGTTTTAATTGAAATTTTATACCATATCTCAAAAGAGCTAAGTGGCGACCAGCTTGTAGCGTATTGGCAGGCAGGACAGTTTATTTGTGTATGCCCAGGGCTTGAACAAGGTGATGTTGAAGCATTAAAGAAACGCTTTGAAGCAATTTCAATCAATAGAGACAAATTACTTGGCCAACCATTAAAATTTAGTTGTGCAGCGAGCACTGTGTACAATAAAGCTGAGTTAGAAAACCTATTTACAGAGCTTGAAGACCAATTAATTTAAGTTTACTAAATGACTGTTTTAACGAAGTTTTTCGAACAATACAGACTAGATTTCCAGATTAGTTTAGAACTAACACGATAATATCGTTGTTGTTAATGCCGTTGCATTGATGTTGATGTATATCGCTTTTGCTCGTTTTCAACACACATGACTCAAACCCGAGTGTTTCACACTTGTCGTAACACGCCAATTTTTTAGTCCAGCCAGTGTATTCTTGCATAAGAATATTGAGTAAAAACGTACTTGTGATAACCAATAATAACGTAACTGCAATGGCTTTTTTAAATGCAATTTTCATAGTGCTAAACCTTCACAACTCAATAATTCAAGTTTAGTACATTGTTAAAAATTGCATAGTTCAAACTTGGGTAGTAAACCAATTAAAAATCATTTTCAATAGCCTTTAAAATTGCTTAAACATTTTAGCTAGGTTATTGAATTTTTAATATAAAAACAATCTTTTAGAACCCTTGTTTCTCGTTTTATATGCGCTAGAGTTAATACATCTAATATCGCGTAGAGTAATCGTAATGAAAGGAAATAAAGACGTACTGAAGACGTTAAATCAAGTGCTTACACACGAATTAACGTCAATTAATCAGTTTTTTTTACACGCACGTATGTTTAAAAATTGGGGCCTAGAGGAACTAAATGAAAAGGCCTATAAAAAGTCAATTAAAGACATGAAGCAAGCGGATGATTTGATTGAACGCATTTTATTCTTAGAAGGCTTACCAAACCTTCAACATTTAGAGCGTTTGCGCATAGGTGAAAACGCCACTGAAATGCTTGAATGTGATCTTGCTATGCAAATGGACCAAGTTCCATTATTAAAACAAGCAATCGCATTGTGTGAAGACAAACAAGATTACGTTAGCCGAGAATTGCTCGAAGATATTTTAGAGTATGAAGAAGATTATATTGATTGGTTAGAAACACAGCTTTCACTGATCGGTAACATCGGTATTGAAAATTACCTACAAAGTCAAATTGAGGAGTAAGTAATGAAAGGCAATCAGAAGATTATTGATTTACTTAACCGCCAGCTTACACTTGAACTAACGTCAATGGATCAGTATTTGGCGCACGGTAAAATTTATGAAGATTTAGGCATTGAAAAACTACACAAGCAATTAGCCCACGAATATGAAGAAGAGCTAGAACACGCCAATAAATTGATTGAGCGTATTCTATTTTTAGAAGGAACACCGGACACGGCGTCACGTAAACCAATTAACGTTGGCAGCAATGTGCAAGAAATGCTCGAAAACGACTTAGCAGCAGAGCACACGGTTCAGCAAAGTCTTATCGAAATCATTAAAGTATGTGAAGACGAAAAAGACTATGTGACACGGGAAATACTCGAAACCTTACTTGATGATACCGAAATGGATCATATCTATTGGTTAGAGCAGCACCTGAACTTAATAAAACTGATTGGATTACCAAATTATATTCAGTCTCAAATGAAAAGTGATACCCCCTAAAAAAGGCCTTTATGGCCTTTTTTATTATCGCGCGGTTTTATAGTCTTGTTTAAATTACAGCCTGCGCATTGCTCTGCTGCGCAAATTTACCCCAAAAAAACATGCTCAAATAACGTTTCAGCGTACATGTGTGTCTATTTAAAAATTATGTAAAATCAGTGATGTAACTACTAAATGTAATAAATTTATTAATTTTTTAAACTAGAGTAATTGATCTAAACAAAATTTTATGACGTAATGTATAAAAATTATCTGGTCGGATGAGTAGCCATGAGTTTAAGAACAAGTTTGAAAAAAGTATTACCAAGTATCTCTGTAACAGAGCAAGAAGCCTTAGATGCAGGCGATGTTTGGTTGGAAGGTTCTATCTATCAAGGTAAGCCTGATTTTGATGCGTTACGTGCAGTGCCTGAAGCAAAACTAAGCGATGAAGAGCAAGCATTCCTAGATGGTCCAGTAGCGCAATTGTTAGACATGATTGATGAAACTGAGATCCAAAGTTCAAATCATTTACCTGACAATATTCTAGAGTTTATTAAATCAAATCGCTTCTTTTCACTGATTATTCCTAAACAGTATGGCGGTTTAGAGTTTAGCCCATATGCGAATTCAACAATTGTTGCGACTATCGCTACCAAAAGTACAGCTGTTGCTGTAACGGTAATGGTACCAAACTCACTTGGCCCGGGTGAGCTACTAATGCACTATGGTACAGAAGAGCAACGTCAGCACTACTTGCCTAAATTAGCTATCGGCCAAGATATTCCATGTTTTGCCCTAACAAGCCCTGAAGCGGGTTCTGATGCTGGCGGTATTCCAGACCAAGGTATCGTAACGATGGGCGAATACCAAGGCAAACAAGTACTTGGTTTAGAGTTAACTTGGGATAAGCGTTATATAACGCTTGCACCAATTGCAACGGTACTTGGTCTTGCGGTTAAAGTAAAAGATCCACAAGGGCTACTTGGCGGCGAAGAAGATCTAGGCATTACTTGTGCGCTAATTCCAAAAGATCATCCAGGTGTTGAACTGGGTAATCGCCACAACCCAATGGGCATTAAATTCTACAATGGTACAACACGTGGTCAGAGTGTTTTTGTACCGATGGAATTTATCATTGGTGGTCAAAAGAACATTGGTCGCGGTTGGCAAATGCTTGTAAGTTGTTTGGGCGCGGGCCGTGGTATCTCATTACCAGCGTTAGGTTGTTCAACTGCCCACGTAGCACTTAAATCAGCATCAGAATACGCAGCAGTGCGTGAGCAATTTGGTTTAAGCATTGGCTTATTTGAAGGTATTCAAGAAAAACTGGCTGATATTGCGGGCAAAACGTACTTACAAGAAGCAATGCGTGTATTAACAACAGAAGGCTTGGGCTTAGGCTTAAAACCATCAGTTGTAACCGCAATTGCAAAATACCATATGACAGAGCTTGGCCGTGATGTATTAAATTCAGCAATGGATATTCAAGCCGGTAAAGCAATTCAATGCGGTCCGCAAAATACCTTAGCGCAAGGCTACCTTGGTCAACCAGTTGCAATCACAGTAGAAGGTGCAAACATTCTTACGCGTAACCTTATGATCTTTGGTCAAGGCGTAATGCGTTGTCACCCGCACCTGCAAAGCATGGTTGAATCAATTCACAGTACTGAAAAAAATGCAGACGCTACGTTCCGCGGCTTGTTAACTAAAACAATTGGCTACAGTGTTGGCAACAGTCTAAGTGCATTTACTAAAGGTTTACTGCCATTTACTGCAGGCGCGAAGTCAAAACTGTCTGAAGTGCGTCAGTACGAAAAAGCGGTAAATAAACTTTCAGCAAAACTTGCAGTATACGCAGACTTCTCATTACTTGTACTTGGCGGCAAACTTAAGCAAGCTGAACTACTATCAGCGCGTTTAGGTGATGTAATGAGTTACTTATACGCAGCAATGGCATCAATTCGTTACTACGAGCAAAAAGTGTCTGCTGAAGACCGTGCACAAGCAGCACCATACTTCCATTACGCAACACGTTGGGCCATTGCACAAGCTGAAAACGCAATCAGCGATTTCTTAGCAAACTTCCCATCAGGTACAACACGTAAGTTTATGCGCTTGATAACAGTAACTTACTCTGAAAGCTCAATGCGTATCAGTGATGATTTGGTAAGAGAACTTGCGCATCAGTGTCAGTTAAATACCAAATTTAAAAAGCAATTAACGCATTTAGTGCATGCTTCGAATGGCGATGGACACGACATTAACCAGCAAGCGTATCTCGCTAAACTAGAGTGTTTAGAGATGCTAGCTAAGATTAAAAAGTCGCTACGCAAGAAAGAAATTAAATCTGGCGTACGCTTCGCTGAAACACTCGATAACGCATTGGTAGCAAACGTTATTACGGCTGACGAGTATAAAATGCTGGTCGACTACAACGTAAAACGTGAGCTTGCAATACGCGTTGATGAATTTGATTTTGATATGAATTTACTAAAGCCAGAACAGGCAAAGCTAAAACAAGTTAGCTAATTAGAATCCTAACGTACTTGCAAAGCCAATCCATGTGATTGGCTTTTTTTATGTTCTTGTTACAATAGGCGCGATTTTTAATACCGTTTCTGTTAAGTGTGAGATCTGGGTTATCGCTGGATAAACGAAATGATACCAAGGCGGGATTTTTTTAATGTAGTCGTTCTACATTGATTAATTCTAACGCAGTTTACATGATATATATTCCCGCGAGGATGATCAGCTACTTAAGTGAATTGGTATTAGTATCACGGTACTATAAATTAGAAACCTTAGCGATTTCGCTAACAAGAGAGCAGTATGAAGAAAACCTTCCTTTTATCGATTTTTATAATGTGTTTTTCACTCTCAGCTGAACAATCAGAGCTAGCGTTAGTGATGAAAGAAATGGCACTAAGTTACAAACAAGCCAAAACTGCACAAACATCAGGTGAGTTGCTTACTCATTTAACTGATATTGAAAAGGCCTTACGTAAGTCGCAACAAATTGGCTTTAACCGTGAATCGCAAAAATCGAACCAAGGAATCGAGCGTGTACTTAAACACGTTGCGTTAATTAAGCAAAACGTAAACGACTTGCCAACTGCTAAAAAACAATTGACCGAAATTGATAAATTACGCAAGCAATATCACAAAATTCATGAGCCCAGTTTCTGGCACCTATTATTTGGTAACTAACTGTTAATAATTGTAATTTGACTTGATAAATCATTTTTCAATTTGCATTATATTGCGCCGTTATTCGGTGTTTCTTTTATAACCTTGATAACGTCTTAGCGCTTATCTACCAGATAAGAGCGTTTTAATCGGTTCTGGTGCGCGATCACCGTTTTATTTTCATTTTAAGGACAATAATGAAACCCTTAACTTATTTACTTTGTCTCATTGTCAGTGTGTTTTCACTTAATTCATATGCAAAAAACCACAATCAATTTGCATATTACGGTTTGAGTTTACAACAGCAAAAATTTAAATCACTTGATTTTAAACCATCAGTTGTGGACGAAAACCTAGGTGAATATAAGTATAAATCCAGTGATCGTGGTTTTGGTGCACGGGTTTTAGTTGGCTTTCAATTTAACCGATTTGTTGCTTTAGAAGGCGGTGTGTCGCGTTTTGGGGTAGCCGATTTCAAAGTGACAGAGCAAAGCACCGATAGCAAAGGCAAAAAAACAAGTACGACAAAGCATAAAGGCGAATTTGAAACGTTAGCGGCAGATTTACGTTTGATCGGTACATTACCTATAAATGATAAGCTATTTTTAAAAGCGCAAGTGGGTGTAATCGGTTGGGACAATAAAATGGAGCAACTGATATATCAAGACAGCGCATTAGCCACGCAAAAAATTGACGACCGCAGCACGTCTGTAGTAAGTGGGCTGGGAATCGGTTACGGCATCAGCAAATCAATGGCGCTTACCCTAGATTATGAGAAAACTGAAATCGCTGAAATTAAAACCGATACCGTAAGTGTGTCGTTACTGTTCCGATTTTAGATTTGGTACTTAGCGATATGTTTAATATCGCTAAGTACTCGACTATAAATCTTTCAGGCGCTTGAGTAATTTATGGGCATTTGACACACAATTTAGCTGCTGTGGTGGGTAGCTTAAAGTGCGCTCAAGTAGACGCAAACATTTACTTAACTGTTCGTCGCCTATTTCACAGTTATTAACTAAGTAATCTACCGCTTCTAGCGCAACAATTTCATGTATAAAGCCATTTGCTGTAATAACGCCATATTTACCTGCCAAAAATAATTGCCAATGGTTTTGAATTTGCTCTTCAAGATTTTCAAAGTATTCGGCGTTAAGTTCAAAGCCTTTTGCCGCCAAATCGTTTACTGATTTTGCATATTGCTGATAGAACAAGGTATATGCTTGCGCTGAGCTCAGCTCTGAGTGATTTTTTAACAAATCTATCCATTTAGTATAGCCTCGGGCGTAATACTCTTGCTCTTCATTGAAATCACAAATGCCAAAAAACGAGCTCGACTGCACTTGGTTTTTTAAATGATAGGCGGCGCTTGGCAAAATACAGGCGTCTTGCCACTCATTTAAGGTGTGCTCTTTTACCCCTGTGTGTAGAGAAAGCTGTTTTAACGAGTAGAAATAATCTTCGAAGTATTCGGATATAGCCATTGCAAAATAATTAACTGTATATTTGTACAGTTATCTTATCGTAACTAATAAAAATAACAACAAATTTTAACTAAGACTTGTTACCTACTTACGTGACACCTTGTTTATGGTTAAAATAGTGCAAATTTTTATAATGATAAGTAGCTATGACAAACGTTGCCACAATTAAACAAGCGAGTCTAATCACCGCAATTAAAACGCCTTACCACAGCAATGGCGAAATTGATTTACCCACTTACGACATGCTAGTTGAAAAGCAAATCGAAGCCGGTGTAGATGGCATTATTGTCGGTGGTACAACGGGCGAAGGCCAGTTAATGAACTGGGAAGAGCATTTAATGCTTATCGCCCACAGCGTTAACAAATTTAAAGGCCAATTACTTATTATTGGTAACACCGGTAGTAACAATACTAAAGAAGCAATTAAAGCCACAGAATATGGTTTTGCTACAGGTATGGATGCATCACTGCAGATTAATCCTTACTACGGACGTACGTCAAATCAAGGGGTTATTGCTCACTTTGAACGTGTATTAGCGATTGGCCCTGCATTTATTTACAACGTACCTGGGCGTACGGGTCAAGATTTAACACCTGATATTATTGAGCAGCTTGCTCAGTCAGAAAACTTTATTGGCGTAAAAGAATGCGGCGGTAATGAGCGAATTGAATATTATGAAAACAAAGGCATTGCATGTTGGTCTGGTAACGACGACGAAGCCCATGAGAGTCGCCATAAAGCCAAATCACATGGTGTGATTTCAGTTACGTCAAATTTAATTCCGAGTGTATTTCGTGAATTAATGGACCGTGAAAATAATGAACTTAACGACCAATGCCAGCAATTAATGGCCTGGTTATTTTGTGAGCCAAATCCAATTGCGATTAATACCGCATTGGCGTTATCGGGCGCGGTAAAACCTGTGTTCCGCTTACCGTACGTGCCGCTTAACGATCAGCAAATCGAAACAGGTATGGGATTAATGCGCCAGTTTGAAGATAAACTGGTTGGCGATTCGCTTAATCAACTAGCACAAAGCGATTTTATCATCACCCCATAACGCCCGTTTTTATAAAAGCGATCGGTTAAACGATCGCTTTTAGCTATTCTGCACCGTACTTTCCTTGTTATAATCAACGTAATTCCCTCAATAGGTTTCCAATATTATGAATTTCAAATCCTTTAGCTTTGCTGACTCGATTTTATCAGCACTAGAGAAAATGGGTTATGAATCACTAACGCCAGTACAGAAAATGGCGATACCACATGTACGTCGTGGTCACGACGTGCTTGCAAGTGCGCAAACAGGCACAGGTAAAACAGCAGCGTTTGCGCTGCCGATCATTCAAAAGCTACTTGATAGTAACGCCAATGGCGAGTCAATTCGCGCTGTGATTTTAGCGCCGACGCGTGAACTAGTTGATCAAATTGATCACAACATTAAACAATTTACGGCGTTTAACAATTTAAAGTCGGTTGCAATTTTCGGTGGTGTAGAGCACGACAAACAAATTAACCGTATAAATAAAGGCTGCGATATTCTTGTCGCAACGCCAGGGCGTTTAATTGAACACTTACGTAAAGGCAATTTTGCGCTTAATAACGCGTGTCATGTCGTACTTGACGAAGCAGACCGTATGTTAGATATGGGTTTTCGCTCTGATATTGAAACTATTTTAGAGCAATGTGACAAAAATAAACAAACATTGTTGTTCTCGGCAACGTATCCGTCGGCAGTTAAACAGTTTGCTACAAAAGCACTTAAAAATCCGAAAATTGTTCAGGTAAGTAGAGACAACGAAACGGCGAGTACAATCACCCACGTTGCATATCCGGTATCAAACGACAGAAAATTAGAGCTATTGTCAGAGCTTATTTGTCGTAAGGGATGGAAGCAAGTACTGGTTTTCGTCAACATGAAAGAAGATGTACAGTTAATTGTTGATGAGCTTACACAATACGGCGTTACCGTTGGCGTGATGCATGGCGATAAAAGCCAAGGTAATCGTCGCCGCGCCTTACGTGAATTTAAAGACGGGAAAACCACTATTTTAGTGGGTACGGAAGTCGCGGCTCGCGGCTTGGATATTGCCGGACTACCACGCGTAATTAACTTTGATTTGCCGTACCTTGCTGAAGATTATGTTCACCGCATCGGGCGTACAGGTCGCGCGGGGCAAAAAGGCTTTGCTATTTCATTAGTTAGCCGCGAAGAAGAGCACGTACTTGCGCAAATTGAAGACTTAATTCAAGACAAAGTTAAGCGTATTTATTACCCTGGCTTTGAAGTAAGTAACCGCGATGGCTTAATTAAGAAAATCGGTAAGAAAACCTCACTGCAAAAACGTATTCGTTCTAATAGAGCAACGCAGTATGGTGCAGAAGCCAAGATGCAAAATCGTCAGAAAATCAGAAAAGCATTTAAAAAGTAACAACCAATTTAATATTTCGTTGTTATCGAGTCGCTGACAAAGCGAAGGTTAAATACAAAAAAAGGAGCATTTACTGCTCCTTTTTTTATTCACAATTGCTAATAGATAACGCCAATGGCGCTTAGCAGGGCAATCTACTATGGCGTATAGTAGATTGGTGAATTAGGGCCAACTGGCATACCTAGTACGAATACCCATAAGTAGAATAAACATACCCAGCCGACAAAGAAGAACATTGAATATGGCAGCATGGTTGCGACAAGTGTTCCTATGCCCATATCTTTTTTGTATTTGGTTGCCACCGCGAGGATTAAGCCAAAATAACTCATCATTGGCGTGATAAGGTTAGTTACCGAATCACCAATACGGTAGGCTGCTTGAATTGTTTCAGGCGCATAACCGATAAGCATTAACATAGGTACAAATATTGGCGCGGTGATTGCCCACTGTGCCGACGATGAACCTAAACTCAAGTTAACCACTGCACACATAAAAATAAACAGTACAAATACTTCAGGGCCAGTTAAGTTTAACGCAGTTAACATAGCCGCGCCTTTAACCGCTAAGATAGTACCTAAGTTGGTCCATTTAAAGAATGCAACAAATTGCGCAGCGAAGAATACTAACACAATGTACATACCCATTGAGCTCATACTTTTAGACATGGCATCAATGATATCGCGGTCATTTTTCATTGAACCAACAACGCGACCATAAACAAAACCAGGAATAGCAAAGGTTACAAAGATAAATACAACAATCCCTTTTAAGAAAGGTGAACCTGCTACTAATCCGGTTTCTGGGTGACGTAGAATGCCGTTTTCAGGCACGATTGTTGTAGCAAGTACGGCACATGTCGCTAAAAATGCAAGACCAGCGTAACGTAAACCTTTACGCTCAACGTCAGTTAAATGGTCGATTTTGTTATCTGCTAAATCAATGCTTGCTTCATCATTGTTGTATTTACCTAAGCGAGGCTCAACAATTTTTTCCGTTACCCACGTACCAACAAAGGCGATTAACACCACTGAAATGGCCATAAAGTAATAGTTTGCTTCTGGGCCTACTTCATATGTTGGGTCAATCATTTGTGCTGCTGGTGTAGTAATACCCGCAAGTAATGGGTCAATTGTACCCAGCAACAGGTTGGCACTGTAACCACCAGAAACACCGGCAAACGCAGCAGCTAGGCCTGCTAACGGGTGACGACCAAGGCTGTGGAAGATCATTGCAGCTAACGGAATAAGTACGACATAACCAAGTTCTGACGCTGTGTTAGACAAAATCGCAGCAAACACTACCATAAACGTTACTAGGCGTTTTGGCGCACCCATTACCATGCCGCGCATTGCCGCTGATAACATACCTGAATGCTCTGCAACACTTACGCCTAATAATGCAACGAGTACCGTACCAAGTGGCGCAAAACCTGTGAAGTTAGTAACAAGTCCAGTCACGATACGTTGTAAACCTTCAGCGCTCATAAGCGATACAACTTCAATAACACCATCTGGTGCACGACCTTTAGCACCTTCTGGGCGTGGATCAATGGCGCTAACCCCCATCCAATCTGCAATACCGCTGAAAATAACAATAGCAACACAGAACATTGCAAATAGGGTGATTGGGTGAGGCAGTAAATTACCGAGGAATTCGACGGTTGCTAAAAAGCGATTAAACAACCCTTTATTTTGGTTATCTTGAGAGTTTACTTCTATCGTTGACATGAATAATAACGGTTAATATAAAAATGCCCGCAACATACCATAATACGTAGATATTACCAAGGCTGATGCGGTTAACCGCGCGTTACGCTGCCAAACAGCGGCGATTATTGCTGTGCTAAGAAGTCAAACCACTGCTGTTGATATGCGGCTAGTTTAATGTGTTTTTTCGACAGCAAATGGCGTTGCTTGTTTTCCTCAGATGTAAACGGGCCGACACGACATAGCGGGCAATAACCGGTTTTATTAAAAGTAAAAGGGGTAAATTGATTTATCACCGATTCTGGTTGTGTTACATCGGAGTAGCAATAAATAAAGCCTTTAGTGTCTTTAACCTGTTTATCACGATCAACATTACGAATTTGATAGTCAGGAAAAAGTGAATAGTTAAACGCTTGTTTACCCAAGTAAGCGATTGATGTGTCGGTAACAAGATCAGTTTCTATCTGCCAATGGCTATAAGGTTTAACTTCTTTTGAAGTGATGTAACTGAGACGTGCACCGTTTTTATCTAAAAAGTAGTCAAAACATGCAAGTAAATAATTACGTAGCAAGTTACGATTTACAATATTTTGATTTGGGGCCTGATCAAACGCATCTTTTGACTTAACTGCAGGAACAAGCGGAAATTGAAAAATCACTAAGTCAAACGCACCGCAAAGGGTATTTGGCCAGGTTTTAGCGTTTGTTATATCAAGTTCATAATGTACATTCGCATTTAATCGATTTAATCCGTTAATGCCATTTTTACTGTATTTATCCATAATGGTTGCTTTCGCATCTAATACTGACGCTGATAAATGTGTTATTTGATGATGAGCAAGTAACGAATACGAAAAGGTGAGGTCGCCATCGCCAATGGTAAGAATACGCCAGTTGGGTTTTAAGAACATAAAATCAAAGTGCTAAAACAAAAACGCTATTCTAACATGTGCATTTACCTGAGAAAACGCAAGCGTTTTAAATGTGGCTGAATTACAATAGCGCCATAGATTATTTAGTTGTTTAGATATGAGTGAATTAAAACGCTTAAACAAATATATCAGTGAAACTGGTATTTGTTCACGTCGAGAAGCAGATACGTTAATCGCAGAAGGTAAAGTTACGGTTAACGGAACAGTTGCTGAAATGGGCTTAAAAGTATCTGATGCTGATAACATTACGGTTAACGGTAAGTCATTAAAGGCAAAACCGAAACGCGTTTATATTGCATACAACAAGCCTGTGGGTGTTACCTGCACAACCGAAAAGAAAATTAAAAGTAATATTGTCTCTGCAATCAATTACAAAGATCGAATTTTCCCAATTGGCCGCCTAGATAGACCGTCAGAAGGGCTAATCTTTTTGACCAACGAAGGCGATATCGTCAACAAAATATTGCGCGCAGGCAATAATCACGAGAAAGAGTATATTGTCACAGTCGATAAGGAAATCGACCAGCGTTTTGTTGAAAAGATGGCGTCAGGTATTCCTATTCTCGATACCATTACAAAACCGTGTAAAGTTAAACAACTTGGCAAGAAACGCTTTAATATTATTTTAACACAAGGGCTTAACCGACAGATCCGTCGTATGTGCGAGTACTTAGGATTTGAAGTAATTAAGCTAAAACGTGTTCGTATTATGAATGTATCGTTAAATGATTTAGCGGTGGGACGTTGGCGCTTTTTAAGCGACAGTGAAATGGCGCAAATTAATGCATCAATTGCCGATTCAAGTAAAACGCAAGAACGTTCAACGGACCACAATAAAAAAGCGAAGAAAACGTTTAAACCTGTGCTAAATGAAACCTCAAAAGCCAGCGAAAAACCGCGCGATAAACGCAAGCGTCAAGAGCAATCTAGAAAACCAGCTAAGCGCCTTTCAGGCACGTTAAGTTTAAAACGCAAATAAACAATGGGTGCGAGCCACCTATTTTTGCACTGGAATACCTTTAATAACGCATTTATGTGTAAGATTTATCTATCTCGCATGCGATTTATTGCACTGTAACCAAGCAGCTATCTTCATAACATATCAACAAAAATTAAGCATAAATGATTACATTAGACTACGCTTTTAACATTAAGTTAAAACCCGAGATAACCTGTGCGTATACTGATTTTATTAGCTTTGTTTGTTGTTTTTTTAGGGCAATTAACGCCACGCTTTGAAATCATCAAATCGATTTATCAAATTGATTTGATAGCCAGTCTACAAACCCAGTTTGCGATGCTGTCAATCGCACTAAGTCTACTGTTGGGCTTTTGGAATCGTACCGTAATGGTAATTTTTCTGCTCGTTAGTGGATTATTGATTGCTGCAAATTTTAATGCCTATCTAAACAGCACATTGTTTATTAGCAAAACAGGAGAGTTAGTTAACCAACGTGAGGGCGATGCGATAAAAGTGTTGCAATACACGTTTGATGATTCGCTCGACTTGGCGCTTGCACCGATTTATCAAGAAATAACACAACAAAATGCCGAGTTAATAATTCTTTTCAATGTCAATGAATTGCATATCAATCAATTAAAAGCATTAAGTGAAGGGCGCTTTAATTACGGTATTCGCAAAAAAGAAAGTCTGCCAAGTAATATTGCCATTATCAGTAAGTATGCAATCAGTAAAAAGCAAAAAACCTCCTTTTTAGATGAAAGAGGGGATTTGGTGTCTCTTGGCATAGTATTTAACAAGCAAACTCTCGATATATTTGCAATGCACCCACCGAGACCGACAACAGAGGTTAATTGGCGACGTCGCAATTTAATGTTGAATACATTAGAGGCGCGATTAAATAATGGTGATAATACGTCGCCTTATTCTTTGGTTGTTACCGAGCTGTATACAACGGTGTGGTCTAAGTATTTTCCAAATTTAACGAACTTACGCTCATGTGCTTATACAATGGGACTTTATGGCACTTGGTATGCAAAGCCTTGGTTAAAGTCTTTGGGTGGGCTAGGTGCAATCAATACAAGTCAATGCTTTTTTAGTTATCGATTAAAAACAAATAACTTAGAGACCCACCAAGTGGCACATTCTGATAATAATATTGTTACGTACTCGGTAACAATACCAACAACTTAGTGACTAAAAATTTTATGGTATACAACCATCACGCTAATTAAGATTGCGCTCGCGAGCGGCAGTAAACTAAACATAAGCCATACATCATAACTGACTAAACTACTTGCGCTGAATATATTGCGCACGTTACCAGAGAAAATTAACGACACCGGGAACCAACTTAATGCGGCGTATAGTCCAATATTGGCAATGCTCTGTTGAAAAAGTGTTGGAAGTGCGATTAATTTTGCAGAGCAGGCAACGGCAACTAGGCATAGCATGATGACAAAGGAACGATAGGGAACATGCCAAAAAATCTCATTAGAATGTTGAAGAAAATCAACATCTAAAAGAATAAAACACCCGCTGACAAGCGCTGTCATAAATGAAGCTAGCAGACAATTTTTATGTGACATGCGAGAGAAATAAATTACTAATGAACAGGCATAGTATAATTTAGTAGGCGTTGTTTCCAGTGTTTCGTAAAGTCTTCACAGATTAAAATTGAATTTAACGTTAAATATAAGCTGCTATTTTGGCTTTTAGGCAACATGATATGGCGAGTAAACGTATCGTGATGTTTTTCTGCAATGTAGAAGTCGTTGTGGTCTTGTTTACTTAAATAAAGAAAGGTGTAATAGCTCAATATCGCAGTATCGATACGCTCTTTTTTCAACATATCAAATAATTGCGTTTCGCTTTGTGTATTTACGCGGGTTAATTTTTGTTGATTTGCTAACGAATCTACACCCACATATTTAAAGCCGTGAATGCCACCAACCCGTTTGCTTTCAAGATCTGATAATTCGCTCACAATCACAGGGTGCTTACTTAAGCTCACAAATATATCTTGATCGGACATAATTTTCGGCGTCCAATGATAGCGTGATTGAGTGGGGTCTCTAAACCACTTGGGATTAACACCAATGACTACACCGTTTAGTTTGTTTTGTTTCAAACGATGGTCGATGCGTTTTCGCGGCATGTACACCAATTTAAACTGATAGCCAGAATTCATTTGGTTGAGTAAATCGACGAACTCAAAATATAATCCTGATTTTTGTTCCAAGTCGATAACGTAAGGCGGCATATTATGATAGGTATATACCTCAAGTTGGTTTTGTCTTGCGGTTAGTTGCAAAGGTAAGATAAATAAAAGCAGTAAAATATATTTCATCAATTGGTATTTAGGCTCTTGATAAACACGCTTTCTAAATAATAGCGGCAGTTACAACACGGTTTATTAAGTATAGTGAGCGAATAATAAAAAACGAGCCATTGGCTCGTTTTTTATTATCTACCAATTAGCGTGCGTTGGTACTTTCAAAAATTTTGTCTGCCGATGCTGCAACAAAACCGGTGTAAATATCGCCATCTGGTTTTGCGTAGCGTAGGGCAAATTCGTAAAAACAGCTAGGGATCGCTTTAACACCGTCGCTAAATGTTACGTCTGCTTTGTCAGCAAGCGTTGAAGACTGCTCTAGCAGTACTTCTGGTGAACCTTTGATCTCGCCACCTGAACTGTTTAGTTCAAAACCGGCATCTTTAAGTGCTGTGTTTACAGCTTCAATTGTTTCAAAGTTAGCGAGGTGATTAATGCTAACCGTAAAGTGATTTGCACGGTAACCCCAAGCAGCAGTCCAAGCAGCGTATTCAGATTCTTCTAATAGTGTTGCATAGGTCGCTGAGTCAATTTGCCAATGCGCACCTGAGTATAAGAAATTATCAGCAGTAATTGCGTCTTCGTCGATTTGCTCAACTAATGCGTGAATTGTTTTTTGTAGCTCAGGCGAAAACTTTTCAACAAGTAATTCAGAAATAAACACTTTTGGTTTAGTCGGATCGCTGTGCTCAAAATGCTTTGCATACAGTTTTTTAGCTTCAAAATGATACTCGCCACACTCTGTGTAGCCGACAGCTAAAAAGTGTTGTGCAAGTTTTTCAAGGCCCACTTTTTCGATATTAAATGTACGTAATGCAATGTGGTCATTAATCACGTCTGTTTGCTGCGTATCACCTAATAACTTGTGAACTTTAACTGCTGATGGCGTTACGTCTAAATAGCTTTGCCATAAGTTTTCAAATAATGTATCTACATTGTTGTGCATAATGTTACCTTTGTATTAGTGAACAGGGCGACCTGAACACTGTAATTGTGTATTAAAGTAGGTTTAAGCACGACCTAACTTAATTTTAAAATTCGTATTGAATCGCCACACCCAACGTTAAGCGCTGATGCTAATTCGCTGTCGATGATTGCCGTATCATCATTATCATCAATCGAAATATCACAGCTAAATACGGCTTTAAATGCATTGACTTCAAGGTTTGCAATCGCATAGGTATCAACACTTTGGCCTTTACCAATTTTCACCGTAAGCAAACGGCTTTCTCGTACGCTTTTAATGTTATCCATTTGCGCTTCAACCGTTGGCCCTGCATCAAATAAATCAACATAACCGCGAAATTCAAAGCCTTCTTTTTCTAGCAATCTTAACGCAGGTTTTGTTTTATCATGAACATTACCGATGACGGCTTGAGCGTCTTTGCTGAGCAAATTGGCGTAAATAGGGTATTTAGGCATCAGTTCGGAGATAAATACCTTATTGCCCGTGCCAATTAAATGATCAGCAGTTGGGAAGTCAATTGAAAAGAAGTGTTCTTGTAACCATTGCCAAAATGGTGAATGGCCATTTTTATCAGAAACACCACGCATTTCTGCGATTACACGGTTTGAAAAACGTGCTTGATGCTGGGCCATAAATAAAAAGCGAATACGTGATAGAAAACGACCAGCTAAACCACTGCGGTGTGATTCTTTCAAGAACAAGGTACAGATTTCAGTGGCACCTGTGTAATCGTTACACATGGTGAGAATGTCAACTGTGTTGTAAACACCAAGTGTACTTGAGTGATGAACTGTCTTGCCCATATGATAATGGTAGAGCGGTACATCAAGTCCAACAGCAGCTTCGATTGCCGTAGTGCCCACAATTTCACCTGTATTGGTGTCTTCTAATACGAATAAGTAGCCTTCATCGCGTGGAACGCTTACGTCTTTTTCAAAACTCTCCACTGCGCGATTAATTTTACTTTCGAGTAAATCATCGCAAACAGGGAGTGATGTAAAGCCGTGGCCAGACGCTTTTGCTACTTCTTTCAAAGCAGCAAAGTCATCTTTTGTAATTGGTCTAAGTACTAACATAGCCAGCTTGGTTATTAACCGTTAACAACCGCCGCTACGGCTTTTTCAAAACGTGCTAGACCTTCAGCAATATCTTCATTTGGAATAACTAATGAAGGTGTGAAACGAACTACGTCTGCACCTGCTACAAGGGCCATTAGGCCGTTATCTGCAGACGCTACTAGGAAATCGCGAGCACGACCTTTGTAACTATCGTTAAGAACTGCACCGATTAATAAACCTTTACCACGTACTTCACTAAATACATTATATTTAGCATTAATAGCATCTAACCCTTCACGGAAAAGCGCTTCTTTTTGGCTAACACCGTCAAGCACATCTGCTTGGTTAACAGTATCGAACGCAGCTTCTGCAACTGCACACGCTAGAGGGTTACCGCCATATGTTGAGCCATGAGTACCAATTTTAAGGTGCTTAGCGATTTCAGTCGTGGTGATCATCGCACCAATTGGGAAACCGCCACCTAATGCTTTCGCTGTCGTAAGGATATCTGGAGTTACACCTAAACCTTCATACGCATAAAGTGTGCCTGTACGGCCAACACCTGTTTGCACTTCATCAAAAATAAGTAGTGCATTGTGTTTATCGCATAACTCGCGAACACCTTGGATAAATTCAGGTGTTGGTGAAATAATACCGCCTTCACCTTGCAGTGGTTCAAGCATTACAGCACATGTGTTGTCATCGATAAGTTTTGCAAATGCATCTAAGTCGTTGTAATCACAGTGAACAATATCACCAGGCTTAGGACCAAAACCGTCAGAGTAGGCCGCTTGGCCGCCTACCGTTACGGTAAAGAATGTTCTGCCGTGGAAGCCTTTGTTAAATGCGATAATTTTTGATTTTTCTGCACCGAAGTTATCAAGGGCAAAACGACGTGCAAGTTTAAGCGCCGCTTCGTTTGATTCAGCACCTGAGTTTGCAAAGTAAACTTTGTCAGCAAACGTTGCATCAACTAACTTTTTAGCAAGACGAAGTGCTGGTTCGTTTGTCCATACGTTAGATAAATGCCAAATTTTTTCTGATTGTTCTTTTAGCGCATTTACTAAAGCTGGGTGACAATGGCCTAAACAGTTTACCGCGATGCCGCCTGCAAAATCGATAAACTCTTTATCGTTTTGGTCCCATACACGTGAACCTTCACCTTTAACTGGAATTACCGCTGAAGGAGCATAGTTAGGTACCATTACATCATCAAATAAAGCACGATTTACAGCCATTATTCTTTCCTCAATCTTGTTGTCTAATTACTTAAAATTTAATTATTTCAATTATTGAATCAATTAAAGCCATTTTGTAGTGTAAAAATAACCATATTAACGATATTATTTATCAAATTGTTTATATTTTTAGTTAATATGATTAGTGATACAGATAAAAGTTTAATTAATGCGCTAAAAGAAAACGCGCGTTTGAGCGTTTCAGACTTAGCTAGAAAGCTATCTTTAAGCCGCTCAACCATACAAAACAGACTTGCCCGACTGGAGTCTACTGGTGTCATAACTGGTTACAGCGTAAAGCTTGGTGAAGATTATTTAAAAAATAGAGTGAGCGCCCATGTATCCATTAAGGTTAAACAAAAATTAACAACACAAACCAATGTCGAATTAAAGCGATTCACCGCTATTTCGCAGCTCTATGCAATAAGCGGAGAGTACGACTTAATAGCAGTCGTAGAAGAAAGCTCGTTAGAGCAACTGAGTCATACACTCGACGAAATCGGTAATTTAGATGGCGTAGAGCGCACTACATCTTCTGTTATTCTAGAAACCAAGTTTAAGCGCTAATTGCAAAAACTCGGTCTAAAATATTACGCCACGTAATGTTTATGCGCGTCTACTAGCTGGGATCAGCTCTCCTGAAATCATTGGTGTCGGCTCAGTGGGGTTGTTGGTTTTAAAGTATTCCAGTAAGTGATTCATATTGTTCGCACGCTCAGCCATTAAGTTAGCGGCTGCCATGGTTTCTTCTGTTACCGCTGAATTTTGTTGGACGATAGTCGCTAATCGCTGCACAACCACATCGACTTCTTTTAAGCTATGGCTTTGATTGTTTGAGCTTTCACTGATTTTATGAATACTTTGATTTACTTCTTCAACGCGCTCCACAATTTGTAATAGCTTCTCACCAGATGCAACCGATAACTGACTACCTAAATGGACTTTATCGTTACTGTCAGAAATAATATCGCGAATTTGCTTTGCCGATTTGGCACTGCGACTCGCAAGTTCACGCACTTCATTTGCAACCACGGCAAAACCACGTCCATTTTCACCAGCACGCGCAGCTTCCACCGCGGCATTTAGTGCTAATAGGTTAGTTTGAAAGGCAAGTCCGTCAATTACTTCAACAATTTCATTAATACTCTTACTGGACTTTTCAACTTCTTCAATGGATTGCTGGGTTTCAAGCGACAGTGATTTACCTTGTTTGGCACTTTCTGTGGCAATGTTACTTTGCGATACCGCACGTTTTGATTGTTCTACGACGCCGTATACTTCTTCGAGTAATGTTTTAGTGCTGGCGCTTGCTTGTTCTAGGCTTGCAGCTTGTTCTTCCGTGCGCTCGCTTATTTCCGTATTACTGAGCGAGATTTCTTTCGCACACTGTTTTACTTCTTCGGCAGACGCTTGAATATTGCCTATTACATCGATTAGTTGTTTTGTTGTGCGATTTATATTCTGCTGTAGTTGCGAAAAAATACCATGGAAGTTACCTTGCATTTGTTTGCTCAAATCACCATTCGCTAACGCCTCTAAACTGGTAGAAACCTCGTTAATGGCCGTGGCTGTTGCCGTCACAGAGCTATTGATATCTGTTTTCAGCTGCGCTAAATCACCTTTAAACTCAAGTTCAATAAACTGCGTAAAGTCACCTTTTTTCATCGCTTCGGCGACATCGCTAAGTGATGCGATAACTTCTTTAACACTGTTGACTGAACTATTAATATTGGTTTTTAACGCATCTAACTGTCCTTTCATATTAGCGTCTATTTGTTGGCGATAATCGCCTTGGCTAATACCATTCATTACCGCGCTAATATCGTTGATGGCGTGATTTACCGATTTGATACTGATATTGACATCATCTTTAAGGCGCGCGAACTGACCTGTCATTTCACTTTCAACCTGAGAGCTAAAATTACCTTCACTGACGTTTGCCATAACAAATGAAATGTCGTTAATAACAGTAGAAATATTTAGAATGGTTTGGTTAATTTTTTGTTTTAACAGATCTAATTGGCCATTGAGTGGCACACTAATCTGCGCGTCAAGATTACCATCACTAAGTTCTGCCATCGTGTAATCTATGGTATTTATGGCGTTGTTAATGCTTGAAATAGTTTGGTTAATTCCTTGTTTTAGTTCATCTAACTTACCGTTACAGTCAACCGTCACTTGTTGTTCAAAGTCGCCTTGAGCCATAGATTGCATGACATTAACTATGTCACTTATTGCTAAATCTAACGTTGATAACGTTGAATTAATATTGTCTTTTAATGTATTTAAATCGCCTGCCATAGGTGAATTGATGGTTTTATCAAACTTACCTTGAGACATTGCGTTTACGACTGAGTTTAACTCTGACATCGCTAAGCTTATGGATTCTGCGCTATCGTTGGTTGCTTGTTTAAGTAATGCCAGTTCGCCTTTACATTCTGTGGTTATGCGAGCGTCAAAATCACCTTTAGCAAGTTGTTGCATAACGCGATTGGTGTCCATAATTGATGCTTGTAAACTCGCAAGCAAGTTGTTAAAAGCACCCGCCGTATCGCCAATCTCATCGTTATTCATTTCAGTCGTACGTTTCGAAAAATCACCGGTATTTTCAACGCTTTTCATTAATTCAGATAAATGTTTAATCGGTGCTGCTAAAAATGCAGCAAACTTAGGTGCTGTGTATGCAACAGCCGCAATCACTAATAACAGCACTAAGGTAAGAATAAGTGCAAGTCTATCAACTGCGGCAAATGCTTCACTTTCATCAATTTCGGCTAATAAGCTCCAGGTAATATCGAACACCTCAAGTGGTTGATAAGTTGAAAGTACGGGGTTGCCGTTGTAGTCATCAATAATTTTTTGCCCCGCCACGCCTTGTAATGATTGTTCTATGGCATAGGTATTTACACTGCCTTTTTCTGGGTTTCTAAATGAATTAATTACCGAGTGATTTTCCGGGTCAAGATACGAGTCTGAGCGCATTAACTTATCAGGGCCAACAAGGTAGGTTTCGCCGGTTTCACCTAGACCATCACGATTACTCATAATGTTATTTAGTGCATCAATCGAAAGCTGAAAAATTAAGGTAGTATCGCGATCAATTGGCATTGCGATAAAACTTGCTGGATTGTTATATGAGGGAAAATAAGGTTGATAATCAATAAACGCAACGTTATTTCCTGTTTTTATGCTCTGTGACTTTTTGAAAACACTGGCGATGTTGCTATTGGCATAAGGGCCGTCAAGTAGCGATGTCGCAAAATCTAACTCTTTATAAACAGAGTAAATAATATTGCCGGTGCGATTATCAACAATAAACAAGTCATAAAACTCATAATATTCAGTTAGATTGGTAAAATAGTTATGATAACGGCTGTGCACATTATCGTAAGAATCACCTATACCGCTTGTAAGCAGCTGCTGTTTACTACCAATTGGATTAGCATTATCTAAAATGTAACGAGTTTGTAGCGCAACCGCGGTTGTACTTAAGGCATCAAAATTGATGTTAAGCTGCTGAACATTCGGGTTTGTTTTTTTAAATTCATCAAAAAAAACTGTATCGTAATAGTTTTTGAGCGCAGGTTTTGCATTGTTATTGGTATTAACCTCAGCAAATGCGCGTTGAAATTCGATGGCGGCTGACTTTGTCGTGGGGCTCAGTGCGGTAGTTACTAGCTTTAGCTCAACTTGTTTAAAGTAGCGCTCGAGCCCACTTTTTTTAATACTGCTTATCGCTGATAACTGGTTATAAACTTGTGATTTAATAGCGATTGAAGAGTTGTAATAGGCAATAATAAACACAATTAGCAGTGGGATGACTGCAACAACTAAAAACGACAGAGTTAACTTTTTAGATAAGTTAATGTTTGCAAAGTATTGGCGTAAAGTTAGCGGTAACCTAGTCATAACCTTCCTTAGTGCTAATCCATGAATGAATTAATCAGTATTAAGTCCTAACTAAGTCTAAAACATAAATTGACTATCGCAATTTTGCTGCTAACGAAAACGGTTTTTTAACTGTGATTTTTTGTAAAAATGGCTAAATAAGTTTACACATTGTATTTTCATAACAATACGTTATTGCCTGTTTGTTCGAATCGGACCATAAAATTTCTAGGGTGTCTTGGTAATTAAGCCATTTATAAGCTAAGTGTTCGTTTGGATGCAAAACGATAGGTTGTGTAATTGGTACCAACAAATGAAATACAAACTCAGTGTTTATAGTACTGTTAGGCTTATAACGACTACGCCACTGAGTTCGAATTTCATAGCGATTAGTAATATTTAGGTCTTTGATTGTAAGGTCTTGCTTATGGCAATTAATGCCAGTTTCCTCAAGCACTTCGCGATATGCACAGGCAAGGGCGGTTTCGTTTTGTTCAATGCCACCAGTAACCGATTGCCAAAAGGACGGGTCATCTGCACGTTGCATCACCAAAAATTGATTTTGAGTATTTTGAATTACCACAAGCACCGAATAGGGATCACGAAGCATAATTGAGCACACCGTTTTTTTATCCACAGTATACCTTTAACAATAACGAGTTAAACTAATGTTTAAAAATCGTGGTATTCACATTTAAAGTGATGTGTTGGAAAGTGGATGTCCCACGCTAAGAGGCTGTAGCGTGGGACAGTTATAGCTAGGCTTTGTTGTTTTCTGGTTTTACGCTAAATACTAAAGTATACAGCGCAGGAATTACCAACAAAGTAAGAATGGTTGCAAATCCTAAACCGAACATAATAGTCACTGCCATCGATTTAAAAAACACATCGAATAGTAGCGGAATCATACCCAGAATCGTTGTAATGGCCGCCATAGACACCGGTCTCAAACGACTCAGTGCAGAATGATAAACGGCGGTGTATGGGTGTTTATTTTCACTCAGCTCGAGTTCAATTTGATCCATAAGCACAATGCCATTTTTAATTAGCATACCCGATAAGCTCAACAAACCAAGTAAGGCCATAAAGCTAAATGGGCTGCTCATGGTAAACAAACCAATGGTAACGCCAATTACCGCAAGCGGTACAGTAGCCCAAATAATTAACGGTTTTTTAATCGAATTAAATAGTAGCACCGTGATAATAAACATCACTAGGTAGCCAAGCGGTAATGAGCCAAAAATGGCTTTTTGTGCCTTAGATGCAGATTCAAACTCGCCGCCCCAATCTAATTGGTAACCTTGCGGCAGTTTTATCGCTTCAATTTGTGGTTTTACACGCTTTAATAAATTTGCCGCGGTTTCATCACCTAGAATATCTGGATCGGCCATAACCGTTATGGTGCGTTTACGATCGCGACGCAAAATTAAGTTATTTTCCCATTCGGTATTAAAGCCATCGACGATTTGTTCTATTGATACATAAACACCGAGCGTTGGGCTGAAAATTTGTAAGTCATAAAGCGAATCTACGTTAAGACGCTCTGATGCAGGTGAGCGCGCAATTATCGGCAACATGCGTGTGCCATCACGATATAAACCAACCTGACGTCCCGACAGTGTCGTTAACAACACATTGTCTAAATCGGCTTTACTAATGCCTAATCGACGGGCTTTTTGTTCATTAAACTGCGGACGGATAACTTTCGTTAATTCGCGCCAATCATGTTTAATGTTATACGCCGCGCCATCGGCATTTAATATGTCGATGGCTTGGTTAGCTAAATCGCGTAGCACTTTAGGGTCGTGACCTTGAAAACGCGCTTCAATCTTTGCATCGGTTGATGGACCAATCTCCATGCGTTTTAGTTTAATAACCGCATTATGTAAATTTTCATCGGCATAATTGCGTACATCAGCTAACAATTCATTAAGTGACTCAAGATCCGTCGTTCTGATAATTAATTGACCAAACGCAGGGTGAATTTTCTCTGGCGCGTAGGTCAGCATAAAGCGAGGAGCACCTTGCCCAATTGTACTCGTTACTTCAACAACCTGTGGTTTGGCAAGTAAGTACTCTTCTAACGCAGAAATATCTTTCTCCGTTGCTCTAATATCAGACCCTTGATAACGCCAGTAGTCTAAGTAGAACATCGGCGTGTTTGACGGTGGGAAAAATGACTGTTTAACATTACCGAACAGGACTAATGCACCAAGTAACGACACGAACATAATTGTAAGTGTACTTTTTGGCCACGCTAAAACGGTTTTAAGAACTTTTCCGTAAAAAACGAATAATGCCCCTTTATAAAGTTCGTCAGCATCAAGTTCATTGTCAGGGTTATGTTCAATTTCACTTTGCTTAAATAGCACACTGGCTAAAAACGGGGTAATTGTAATAGCTGTTACCCAGCTCAATAGAAGTGAAATTAGCAAGACATAAAATAGGCTTCCAGCAAACTCACCGGTTGCGTCAGAGCTAAGGCCTATTGGGGCAAAAGCCGTGATGGCGATAATCGTTGCGCCCAATAATGGCCATTTAGTTTGATTAACAATGCTGTTAGCCGCTTTTACTTTGCTGTAACCTTTTTTAAGGCCAACCAAAATACCTTCTGTTATAACAATGGCGTTATCAACGAGCATACCTAACGCAATGATCAAAGCACCTAAAGAAATACGTTGCAGGTCAATTTCTTGAACCAACATAAAGATAAAGGTACCAAAAACGGTAATAAGTAGTACCGCACCAATGAGTAAGCCACTGCGAAACCCCATAAATAGCAACAGTACTGCAATTACAATTGCAACCGCTTGTGCCAGCGACATAATGAAATCATCAACTGACTTCTCAACTTCTTTAGGCTGGTTGTAAAGTGTATTAATTTCAATGCCATACGGTCTTTGATATTCAAGTGATGCAAGGTGGTTAGACAAACGCTCGCCCACATCAACCACGTTAACGCCTGATGCGAACGACACGCCTAATAGCAGAGTTTGTTTACCTGCATAATGGGTCGGGTTATTAGGTATTTCAGGGTATTCACGTTTTACCGTGGCAACATCACCTAAATAGATAATTTCTTTTGCGCCTGGTTTTGAGATCAGCAGATCTTCAAGTTCCGACACATCTTTAAATTCGCCAGTAGGATGGAGACGAATTGATTCGCCTTCTACGGTTACTTTACCCGCGTTTGATACGGTATTCTGATTTTGCAATAACTGATATATCACGTTGGCTGAAATACCAAGTTGCGCGAGTTTATGACTCGAAATTTCGACGGTCACTTGCGGTTTTTGTTCGCCGGCTACGGTAACTTTACCAACGCCGTCTACTAATACTAATTCACGGCGTAGGTAATCTACGTAATTTTCAAGTTCTTCATAAGAGTAATCATCGCCGTTAATTGCGTAAAGCACACCATAAACGTCGCCAAAATCATCCATTACACTTGGCGGATAAACACCCGAAGGTAAGCGCGGTGATAAATCATTTATTTTACGGCGCAATTCATCCCAAATTTGCCTTAGTTCTTCTTTGCGATAGGTACTTTTCATCTCAACCGCAATTTGCGATAAACCGGGTGAGGAAATAGACGTAACATAATCAACATAGGGCAGTTGTTGAATAACGTTTTCAATGGGGTAAGTAACTTCCTGTTCAACTTGCTCTGGCGATGCACCTGGGTAGCGTGTTATCACCATGGCTTTCTTTAGGGTGAATTCAGGGTCTTCTAAACGACCAAGTTGCTGATAAGAAAACACACCGCCGAGTAATAAAATTAGTGTAAAAAGCCAGCTTATGGTGCGTTTTTCAATTGACGTTTCAGCAATGCTCATATTATAAGCCTCGCTCTTTAGTCCATGGACGCACTAAGCTTTGTTCAGATAATTGATGTACGCCTGCACTCACGATTTTGTCGCCCGGTTGTAGGCCGCTTTCGACTTCAATACCACTTTTGTGAATTTCACCTAAGGTGATTTTAACTTTTTCAATTGCACCGTCTTTAAAACGCCAAACAAACGAATCTTCACTTGCATCACTAAATACTGCGGTCGTTGGAATAGTGAATTTTTGTTGATCTGAACGGAACACTTTATTTAAATCAATTAGTACATTGCCCGTCATGCCTGCGAGCAGATTAAAATCGCTCGGTAGCGGCAAGGTAAATACCACACGATAACTTAACGTTAACGGATCCGCTTGGGTATCCCATTCTTTAAGTGACAGTGAATACGCCTTATTTGGAAAGCTATCGAATACCACTTGTGGCTTATAATTCGTTTGTTTATCGACACGCGCTACCAATTTTTCCGGAATTTGAATGGTTACGTCCATCAAATCACGGGTTTCGATACGCATAATATTTTGCTTTGCGACAACACTCTCAAAGTTCTTAATAAAGACTTTACTAATGGTGCCGGAAAACGGTGCTCGTAAAACCGTGTATTCTAAATCAGTTTGCGCTTTTTCTAATGCAGAGAGCGCAACTTGCATATTGGCCTTTGCTTGATCTAATTCCGCTTGTGATGCGATGCCTTTTTGTTTTAGGGTTTCGGTACGTTCGAGTTGATTTTTCGCGAGTTTGTAACGCGCTTCTCTGTCAGCGAGCTGCAGTTTAAAATCTTCTGGGTCTAGCTTGGCAAGCACATCGCCTTTTTTAACTGCTTGGCCTGCGAGTGTAGGAAATTCTATTAGCTCGCCATTCACTCTAAACGATAAATAAGATCCTTGATTTGCCTCTACTTTAGCAGGGAAACGCCTGATGTTCGGACTTCCTGAATCAGGTACGGTAAAAAGTTTAACAGGACGAGAAGTGACAGATTCAGTTTTTTCTGGCGCTGCATCTTTGCAGGCAGTTAATAGCATTACTGGTAAACACAGTAAAAAAGCGCGCATCTTATTATCCTAAAAAGAAAAAGTTAATTAACTATAGCCAGAATAACGAAACACAATATAAAATAATATTTATAAAAAATTACTAACTATATAAGTTTTAATAATGAAGTTGAGTCAATTGAAGATTTTAGACGCTATTGTTAGTTCTCAAAGTTTAAAACAGGCAGCTGAAAAGTGTCATAAAACCCAGCCTGCACTGACCATGGCGATGCAAAAGTTAGAACAGGACATCGGTTTTACCTTAATTGACCGCAGTGGTTATCGTTTAAAATTAACGCCAGCTGGTGAGCGCTTTTATAAGCAAGCTAAGCGGGTGTTATCTGGCTGCGATGAGCTTGATAAAATTAGTTCAACATTAGCACTTGGTTATGAACCGAGTATCTGTATTGCGTATGAGCAATTGGCGGGAGACCAGCGTATAAGCCAACTCTTTGGTAAAATTATTAAACAATTTCCGCGTACGCAGTTCAAAATAGTCGGTGGTTCGCGGTTTCAAGCAGTTGAAAAACTCGCCAAAGGAGAGGTTGATATTGGCATTGGTCCTTGGTTTGATATTTTTCACGCGTCAGGGGATTTCCAAAGCGTTTTGCTAAAACCGATCGACGTTATTTTAGTGGCGTCACCCAAAATCTTACCTGAAGGCCGAACAACTTTAGCAAGTGATGAACTTGATGCTATTCCATGTTTAACTTTAAAACCCACTGAATTGCCTTTTGACGATGAAAAATTGTCGTTTGCAAAAGGCTCGCAAGTGGTGATGGTGGAAGAGTTGGCAACATTGCGCTCTTTATTATTACAGGGCGTGGGTTGGGGGTTAGCTGCAAAACACGTGTGTAAAACTGAACTGGAAAATGGCGATCTAGTGCAAATAAGATTACGTGACGACGAAGACCAATTTCAATCTGAATTACGTGCTTTTCGAAGTAATCGTAATTTTTACGGACCGGTTGCCAGTGCAATTTGGCAAGGGCTACAAGAACTTTACTAATTTTTAGATTTTAACATGACGCAAGAAGAAAAAGTACAAGCAATTTTACTGGTGGTCGGGTCCATTCCAAGCGGAAAGGTCTGTACCTATGGCAAAGTAGCAGAAATGGCTTCACTAAAAGGGCATGCCCGTTTAGTGGGAACCGTGATGAAAAAACTGCCAACTGGCAGCCGTATTCCTTGGTTTAGAGTGATTAATTCACAAGGTAAAATTAGTTTCCCCGAAAACAGCGAAAAATTTCATCAGCAAAAATCGCTGCTGGAACAAGAGGGAATTGTGTTTAAAGGAACAAAAGTAAACTTAAAAGTCTGTATGTGGTAGGTATAAAGCGATAGCAAATTTAAATGCATTTGTCGTTTCGTATTTGAGACGTTACGGTTTACAATTAAGCATTATTTAACGTGAATCGCAGTAGTATGTTTAGACGATTAATATCAAAGGTTTTTCCAACTTTAAAGCAAGAAGTTGAAGCGAATCATTACTTCTTTGAAGACACAAAAGATGTGCCTGAAAACCAAGATATTCAATATAATCAAAATACTGCTGACGTGCCTGATCTTACCTTTGAATTAAACAATTCAGTTCATTATCAGGACCGCTTTTTTGAACTGTTATTTAATAGCGCAATTACCACATCTCAGTGCGACCCGATAAATGAATTTATTGAAAGTAAAATCCTACAGTTATTACGCCAACCGCAATATATCTTGAAAGCGTTGCCACTTGTACCGAGTTCGTTAACCCAAGTGATGAATACGCTCAATCAGGCGGAATTTGATGTTGAAATACTTGTCAATCTGATTAGCGATGACCCTGTTATTGCGGCCAAAGTCATTGAACTGGCGAATTCTGCATTTTACAACCGCGCGAATAAGCCGATCTCAGATATAAAAGCAGCATTTATGTTACTCGGGCAAAAAGGGTTGTCTGAAGGAGTGATTAACGGCTTCGTGGCTCAAATGGTACCAAAAGCACAAATCTATTTTAAAAACTATGGTAAGCACCTATGGTCGCATAGCCAGACTACAGGACGTTTAAGCCAACAGTTAGCCGCTAAATATAAAATTAACGCAGAGCAAGCTTATTTAGTCGGTTTGCTCGTGAATCTAGGCAGTATGGTTATTTTTCAATTGATGATTGATGCGTTTTCAAGCGTCTGCCCTGATACTCAGCCAAACGCCCAAAATATTAAACGTTTAGTAACGGATTATGGTCAGCGTTTGACCCTTGATATCGCAAAACTTTGGAACTTTCCGCGCGAAATTTTAGAAAGCTTAGCGGTACAAAATAAGATCAGCACAGAGCATGAGTTGCTAAAATATTCCGAGCGATATCCTATTGGTGCCTGTGTTTATCAAGCTAACCAACTTGCAATGCTATCGTTATTGGTACAACACAATAAAATCGAATTAGAAGATTTCGATTTCAACAATGCAACGATAATGTTACTAACAAATGAAGAAGCGAGTTTACTGATAAATCATAGCGCTAATGCTGTGATTTAAGTCATTAATGCTTGTTAGCTTGCTTATTTAAAACGGCCTTTTTCTTGTTGTCAGTATGCTTAATCGTTACACTTGCACTCCATTTTTAAAACACGTGCTTTAAATGACTAGTATCGACGATTTGTTTGGTAAATCAGGCCCGTTCGCCCTTGCGATAAAAGGGTATGCACCCAGGCAACCACAAATTGATATGGCCAAATCGGTCGCTTTAGCGATTGCAAAAGATGAGCAGGCAATTGTTGAAGCAGGAACAGGGACCGGTAAAACATTTGCTTATTTGGTCCCTGCGTTACTATCAGATAAAAAAGTGATGGTGTCGACTGGCTCCAAAGCACTGCAAGAGCAATTATTCCATCGTGATTTACCTGCGTTGAAAAAGATTCTCGGAAAAGGCAAAAAAATTGCGCTGTTAAAAGGGCGTTCCAACTATTTATGTACTGAACGTTTAAATCAGCACGTTGCCCATGTACCAGTAGACGACCCCGACGTAATGCATCAACTTGCCATGGTGGCAAAATTTTCGGGCGAAACGCGTTCGGGAGATATGGCCGATTGCAGCGGGATAGAAGAAGATGCCAAAGTTTTACCTTATGTCACATCTACAACTGATAATTGTCTTGGTAAAGAATGTCCATCATTTCAAGATTGTTTTGTCAGAAAAGCCCGTGTTAAAGCCATTGAATCAGACTTAGTGGTGGTTAATCACCATCTATTTTTGGCAGATGCAGTTGTTAAAGAATCGGGCTTCGGCGAACTTATTCCAAATGTTAATTGTTATATATTCGATGAAGCACATCAGTTACCAAACATTGCATCAGATTATTTTGCCTCGCGCGTAAGCACACGTATGGTAATCGAGCTTGTTCGCGATATTCGCTTAGTGTATCGCGCTGAGCTCTTCGACATGATCCAGCTGGGCAAAACATTAGATAAACTTGAAACTGCGGTATTTGATTTACGCTTGCAATTTCCAAGTGAAAGCCAACGTGGTGACTGGCAACAAATGATCAAACAAGCCAATGTGTATCGAGCCATTGAACGGGTAATAAACGATATTAGCTTTTTATATCAAGTGCTTAAATTATGTCTTGAACGCAGTGACAAAATTGAAAAATTGTTTGAACGTACAGCCAGCCTAAAAGGCCAGTTAGAAACCATGTATGACGCACAAAAACCGGGATTTAGTTTTTGGTTTGAAACAACTAAGCGTCATTTAACGTTCAGTATTACGCCTCTCAATGTATCAGAACGATTTCGGGCACTTGTTGATAATGCAACGTCGAGCTGGGTTTTTACTTCGGCAACCCTTGCGGTAAATGGTGATTTAACCCACTTCGCAAAAGATTTAGGCTTAAACACCAAGATTATGGAAGTGTACGACAGCCCGTTTGACTACGAAAACCAAGCGTTATTGTGTATACCGCGTTACCTACCTGAGCCGAGTAAATCGGAAATGGGTTTTTCCATCGTTAGCATTGCAAAACAAATGATTAAAGCAGCAAAAGGGCGTTGTTTTATCTTGTTTACCAGTTATCGTATGCTTAACTTAGTGGCAGATGGCTTATCGCACAGCGTTGAATATCCGCTTTTAGTTCAAGGGCAAGCGTCAAAACGTATTTTGTTAGAGAAATTTGTGATGCATGGTAACTCTGTGTTGCTTGGTACAGCATCATTTTGGGAAGGGGTTGATGTACGAGGTGATGCACTGTCGTGCGTGATCATTGATAAATTGCCGTTTGCAGCGCCCGATGACCCCTTATTACAGGCAAAGATGAAATCCCATAGCGGGCAGGGCAACGACCCGTTCTATTCGCTGCAATTACCTGGGGCTGTCATTGCGTTAAAACAAGGCGTTGGCCGCTTAATTCGTGACCGAAAAGATAAAGGCGTGCTGGTGATCTGTGATAATCGCTTAGTGACTAGGGAATATGGTAGAATCTTTTTAGCAAGTTTACCCAATATGGCGCGCACTCGCGATCTCGCAAAAGCGTCTGCATTTTTAGAAAAAATTAAATAGATTATGTCAAATATACTTCTTATAGATGCTGCTACAGAAGCGTTGTCTGTAGCCGTTAGCTGTGATTTAGAAAACGCTCACTTTGAGGTGTGCCCTCAACAACATAGCCAAAAAATGTTGCCGTTGGTCGATAATATTTTAAATAGCGCAAACACGAATCTAAAAGCACTGGATGCTATCGCGTTTGGCCGCGGTCCTGGCAGCTTTACTGGTGTGCGCGTTGGTGTTTCGGTTACGCAAGGGCTGGCATATGCCGCAAATTTACCTGTGATCGGTATATCGAACTTACAAATGATGGCACAACAGGCATTTGACACGACAGAGGCGGATTATGCAATCGCAACGATAGACGCGCGTATGGGCGAAATTTATTACGCAGAATTTAAGCGTGATGAAAATAATCTCGCAGCGTTTATGTCACACGAAATGGTCATAAAACCAGAAGAATTAACCCTACCAGAATACGATGCCGTAGTTGTGGGTACCGGTTGTCAAACGTATAAAGTGCACTTTGAAGCAACAAATTTAACGATTTTAGATGAGATAACGCTACCAAACGCACGTTTTATGACGAAATTAGCAGAGCGTGAACTGGTCGCTGGCAATACGGTGGTTGCCGCAGATGCGCAGCCTGTTTATGTGCGAGACACGGTAACGTGGAAAAAATTACCGGGCCGAGAATAGGTTAAGTATAAAGACTGTGTCGATAACTATCGGCACAGTCTTTGTTTGGGTTTATCTTTGCTTAATGTAGTTAATTAACTGATTTGCGATTTCGGTATTGTCTAAGTGGCCTTTAAAGGCGTCGGCACCTTTACCATACGCTAAAATTGGCACATCAATCGCGGTGTGACCGCCTGTAGTCCAACCTGTATTTGACGCATCACTAATTAGTTGTCGTACATGTTTTACCAATGCTTCTTTTTCTTTGTGCTCATCATCTTTTTCGCTCTTAGCACTGGCGGTAAGCATAGCCAGCTGCTCTGATTGCGATTTATCTAACTTAATGCCAGTTTTGTCTGACCAAGTAGTTAAAAGGTGATCACTTTTCATCAGCGCTTTGGCAATTTTAGTAATACTCGCGTTAACGCCTTTTATTACATCGGTATGCCAAGAATAGTGGCCGTTGGCACCAAGAGTTAACCCACCGGTACTGTGATCTGCGGTAACCACAAGTAAGGTATCTGGATTTTGGTCTACGTATTGTTTTGCATGCTTAATTGCATTGGCAAAATCATCCATTTCAGCCATCGCGCAGGCAATATCGTTAGCGTGACCACACCAATCAATTTGCGAGCCTTCAAGCATTACAAAGAAACCATCACGCTTATTGTTATCAAGTAACGACAGGGTTTTCTTTGCCATATCAGCAAGTCGTGTAGGGTTTTGGTCAATTGCATACGCAAATGCCACATCAGAAAACAAGCCAAGCGCTGGTAGCGACTTAATCGATTCTAGTTTGTCAAAATCATCGACATATTGATAACCCGCTTGTTTGAATTCAGAAACAAGATTTCGGTCATCACGAATAAAATATTTAGTACCACCACCAAGCATTAAATCTACCGCTAGCTTTCCATCTACTTTAACATCAACGTAGTCGTTTGCGATTTCGTCATAGTTACGACGGCTTTCGTTATGTGCGGCGAAACTTGCAGGCGTAGCATGGTTAATTTGTGATGTGGCAACTAACGCGGTAGTAAGGCCTTTAGATTTAGCGATTTGCAGCATCGTAGTTAATGGTTTTTTTGCGGTATCAACTGCAATTGCGCCATTGTAGCTTTTAGTTGCCGTTGAAAGCGCTGTTGCACCCGCAGCACTGTCAGTAACTACTGTATCGTCATCAGGGCTTGTGCTAGCAAGGCCGACAAATAGCTCATCAAAGATAGTACGCTCTACGTATTTAGTACTTTTGTCATCTTTAAAGTAGCGATAACCAGTAGTGTAGGCGGGTCCCATGCCATCACCAATCATATAAATAATATTCTTCGGTGCTTCTGCATACGCTAAACTGCTGCTTGCCAATAATACTGTTGAGGCAATTAACGATTTTTTCATGTGTATTGTTTTTCTGTGTTATTTTGCGCTAAACATAACGTATTTATGCACTAAATTACATTTTTATCGGTGAAATTACATTGCAAGTTACAATAACAGAAACATCGTACGAAATTGATGAATTAAAAATCGCATGTCAGCGATTAGACAATAGCAATACAAAAATTATCGCACTGCATGGTTGGCAAGATAATAGTAATTCATTTTTACCACTTATTAATCAAATGCCTCAATATGATTGGTATGCGATTGATTTCCCAGGACACGGACGTTCAAGCTGGCGCAATAAACAAGCGCATTATTATTTTATTGATTATGTAGATGATGTTTATCGCGTGTTGCAGCAAATTGCTCCAAATGAAAAGGTGATTATTGTTGGTCATTCAATGGGCGCTATGGTTGCTAATCTATTTGCAGCCTGTTTTCCTGATAAAGTTAAATGCGTTATTGCAATTGAGGGACTAGCGTGTGTTACAACACCAGAAAGTGAAGTAACAGCGCAATTAAGAAATGCCATTGAAAGCCGTGCTAAACCAAGTAGTAAGCGCGTGTTTAAACGCTTTGACCAAGTTGTTAATGCGCGACTTGCAGTAAGTGATTTAGATTACGACAATGCTGCACTCATTATGAAAAGAAACACACAGCAAGTAGAAGATGGCATTAAACTTTTGACTGACCCAAAACTCAAACATCACTCTGGCTTTCGCTTTAGTCCAAGCCAATGCCAAGCAATTTGTACAGATACAACTGTACCAATGCTCCTAATAAAAGCGCTAAATGGATTTAAAATAATATCGCAAGCGATTGAAAATTATGGACAACTCTATACAAATTTAGGTGTAATAGAGATCCCTGGTGGGCATCATTGTCATATGGAATATGCGCACGTGATTGCGAAAGAGGTTGACGTTTACGTAAACGGTGTAAACTAAAGTTTGTATAACGTGCTTAAATATGTGAATATTAGCCCTTTAGAGTAATTACTCAATTGTTAAATTGCCTTACATGAATTAAGGTTTAAGTTGAACACAAAAACACAAACAATAAATATAATTTATAGGAGCCTATCGTGGAAAAGATTTGGTTGAAGCGTTACCCAGCAGGTGTTCCTGCTGAGATAGATCCACAGCACTATGACTCCCTGCTTGAACTATTTGAAAAAAGCTTTCAAGACTATGCAGATCTTCCTGCCTTTGAAAATATGGGTAAGGTATATACATACCAACAGATGGATGACGCAACTAAACGATTTGCTTCATATCTTCAAAATCAACTGGGCGTTAAAAAAGGTGATAAAGTTGCGGTGATGATGCCGAACTTATTGCAAACGCCAATAGCAATTCTTGGTACACTGCGTGCGGGCGCGACTGTTGTAAATGTAAACCCGCTTTACACTACGCGTGAGCTTGAGCATCAATTAAACGATTCAGAAACAAGCACTATTATTATTCTTGCTAACTTTGCTCGTACACTTGAAGAAGCATTACCAAAGACGAATGTTAAAAACATCGTAGTTACTGAAATCGGCGATATGTTAGGTGGTGTTAAAAAGCACTTAGTTAACTTTGTTGTAAAACACCTTAAGAAAATGGTGCCAAGCTATAGCCTACCAAACATTATCGATTTCACAGATGTGATGAAATCTGGTGATGTATCTAAATATACGCGCCCACATTTAACGCAAGATTGTTTAGCATTCTTACAGTATACCGGTGGTACTACCGGTGTATCTAAAGGTGCCATGCTTACACACGGCAATATGGTAGCAAACCTTGAGCAAGTAACGGGTTGTTTAGACCCACTACTTAAGAAAGGTAAAGAAATGGTAGTAACAGCGCTACCGCTTTATCATATTTTTGCCTTAACCGCCAACTGCCTAACCTTTATGAAGTACGGTGGTCATAACCTTTTAATCACTAATCCGCGTGATATGAAAGGGTTTATTAAAGAACTTCAGGGCAAAAAGTTTACCGTAATGACAGGTGTAAATACCTTGTTTAACGGCCTGTTAAATACGCCTGGATTCTCAGAAATTGATTTTTCATCGCTAAAAATATCGCTTGGTGGCGGTATGGCAGTACAACGCCCAGTTGCTGAAAAATGGCAAACGGTTACTGATTCTCGCTTAGTTGAAGGTTATGGATTAACTGAATGTGCGCCACTTGTTACTGTTAGCCCGTATGACCTTGCAGCATTTAATGGCTCAATTGGTTTACCAGCACCAAGCACAGAACTTAAAATCGTAAAAGAAGACGGCACTGAAGCAGAACTCGGTGAAGCAGGGGAGCTTTGGGTTAAAGGTCCTCAGGTAATGAAAGGTTATTACAATCGTCCAGAAGCAAGCGCAGAATGTTTAAAAGACGGTTGGTTTGCAACGGGTGACGTTGCTAAATACGATGAAGAAGGCTTCTTCTATATTGTTGACCGTAAAAAAGACATGATTATTGTATCTGGCTTTAACGTATTCCCAAATGAAGTGGAAGAAGTGGTAGCAATGCATGATGGTGTGCTTGAAGTTGCGGCTGTCGGTGTACCACATGAAGTAAGTGGTGAACAAGTTAAGATTTTTGTCGTGAAAAAAGACCAAAGTCTGACAGAAAAAGATATAATCAAGCACTGTCGTGAAAACTTGACCAATTATAAAGTGCCAAAGTTTGTGGAATTCCGCGAAGATTTACCAAAAACAAATGTTGGTAAAATTTTAAGACGTGCACTTAAAGAAGCAAGTTAAATAGGGAATACCCTAAAAAGAAAAACCGGCAATTTGCCGGTTTTTTTATGAGGAAAAGTAGTGCAATACTCATATATTACAGAACAACAAGAATTAGACTCAGCGGTCGCTAGCTATAACAACAAATCGGTACTCGCGGTAGATACCGAGTTTATGCGACGTCGCACCCTTTACCCAGAGCTTGCATTATTGCAAATTTACGACGGTGATCGTATTTGCCTTATTGATCCAACGTTAGATCTTGATTTGTCATCGTTTTGGCAGCTAATGGAAAATCCGAATATTATAAAAGTGTTGCATTCGCCATCTGAGGATCTTGAAGTATTTGCACGCCACGGTAATTGTACTCCAGCGCCCTTGTTTGATACTCAGTTTGCATTAAGTTTATTAGGCGAACGCAATTGTGTTGGTTTTGCCAATATGGTTGAAATGTTACTTGAAGAGCAAATCGACAAAAGTGAATCGCGCACTAATTGGTTGCAACGCCCCTTAACGAAAGCCCAGTTAGATTATGCAGCTGCCGATGTATTTTATTTAATGCCTTGTTTTAACATTATTAAAGAAAAACTAAATGACGATAAGCAAGGGATTGTGTTTGGTGAAAGTGCGGTTATTGCTAATAAACGCAAATATGAAACGCCGTTAGAACTTGCCTATCTAGATATTAAAAACGCGTGGCAACTTAACCCGAAACAATTAGCTGTGCTGCAGCAGTTAGCAGCTTGGCGCTTAAATCGCGCCCGTGAGAAAAACTTAGCACTTAACTTTATCGTTAAAGAGCACATTTTATTCGAGATAGCTAAAACGCAGCCTACTCATTTTGGTGCACTAAAACGTTTATGTGAAGGCGACCAAGGCTTACTTAATCGTTATGGTAAAACCTTGTTAAATCTTGTGAAAATCGGTTTAGATAAAGACGAAGCCGAGCATCCAGAAAAAATCCAACGCTTAATAGACTTTCATGGCTATAAAAAAACGTTAAAAGAGCTACGTGCTAAGCTTGAAAAAATCGCCAAAGACAATGATATTCCACTTGATGTGCTAGCAAGTAAAAAGCAGATGAATCAATTGATCAGCTGGAAGTGGAAAGGCAAGTCTAAGTTTGACGAAGGTGCGCTCTTAAAACCCGATTTAATGACGAGTTGGCGCGGTGAAATGGTTAAGCATTCACTAAAAGACTGGTTTTAAACTAACATTAAAAAAGCCTGCTTCACGCAGGCTTTTTTATGTTTACTTATCGTCAGGCAAAGTGACATTGAGTTCGAGTACAGCCAAGTCATCTTCGTTTTGCTCAAGCTGAACTTGAACCTGATCTTGCTCGATATTTACGTATTTACGGATCACTTCAAGAATATCTTGTTTAAGCTGTGGTAAATAATCAGGCGTACCACGACTTGAGCGCTCATGCGCTACGATGATCTGTAATCGTTCTTTAGCTAAACTTGCTGTTGTTTTCTTTTGTGAGCGAAAGTAATCAAGTAATGACACATTAACCTCCAAATATCCGCTTAAGTAGGCCTTTCTTCTCAGCTTCTAAAAAGCGAAAATCAACTTTTTCACCTAATAAACGGTCAATTGCATCAGAATACGCTTTACCCGCATCAGAGTCTGAATCAAGAATTACAGGCTGACCCGAGTTAGACGCATTAAGCACTGCTTTTGATTCAGGAATAACGCCCAATAAATCGATTGCTAGAATATCTTGAACATCTTCTACCGACAGCATTTCACCCGTTGCAACACGCTCTGCGTTATAACGTGTTAATAGCAGGTGTTCTTTTACGTTTTCAAGCCCTTCTTCAGCGCGTTTTGACTTACTTTGTAAAATACCCAAAATACGATCTGAGTCGCGCACCGATGAAACTTCAGGGTTGGTCGTAACAATTGCTTCGTCTGCGAAGTACAGTGCCATCATTGCACCGGCTTCAATACCCGCTGGTGAGTCACAAATGATAAAGTCGAAATCTTTCTTAAGCTCGTTTAATACCAGCTCAACGCCTTCTTTGGTCAACGCGTCTTTATCGCGCGTTTGTGAAGCAGGTAAAATAAACAATTTTTCTACACGTTTATCTTTGATCAATGCTTGGTTTAAGTTTGCTTCATTGTTGATTACATTAACGAAATCATAAACAACACGGCGCTCACAACCCATAATCAAATCAAGGTTACGTAAACCAATATCAAAGTCGATAATAACGGTTTTGTATCCTTTTAACGCAAGCCCAGTGCCAATCGCTGCACTTGATGTTGTTTTACCAACACCGCCTTTACCTGATGTGACAACAATAACTTTTGCCATGAAATCTATCCTTTAAACCAAAGCTGAAATTTTTAATGATTCGTTTTCAAGTGAAATACATGCAGCATTGCCCCATGATTCACCTTGCAGTGAGTCGCTCAGCCAGTAGTTTCCGTTAATTGAAACTAACTCAGCATTAAGCTTTTGGCAGAATATAACGGATTCTTGCCCTTTTGCGCCAGCGATAGCGCGGCCACGTAATGTGCCATAAACATGAATATTGCCATCGGCAATCACTTCAGCGCCTGGACTTACTGAGCCTGTAATAATGAGATCGCGGTTCTTCGCATACACTTGCTGACCACCACGCACATTACCACTAATAATTTGTGCTGGAACAAATACTTCTTTTTCAACAATTGATGTATTTGCAGCTGATTGTGGTTTTGCTTTAGGTGCTTGGTCTTTACTGTAATTTAGTATTGATAGTTTGTGCAGTTTAGCGGCAGTGTTTTGCTCGTCCGTACCGTTACACACACCTACAGGGTTAAGCTGTAGGTCAATTAAAGCTTGCTTTAACTTTGCAAAGTCAATGTGTTCGTTTGGTACAGACTGAAGGTTTATGACAATTGGCGCACCGAAGAAAAACTTGGGTACTTGAGCAATTTTTTCGTCAAGTTGACTAATCAAACTATCTAGATCGTTTTTAAATAGATGCAATACAGATAGTGTAAAAAGGTTCCCTTTTAGTTCAAAAATTTGTTCCGACATAATCTCAATTATTATTATAAAAATCACAGGCTGATTTTTTAGAAGAATCCAGCCATTAAGCGCAATTTATCTCACTTTTAGTGTATGCCATGGTATAGTGTGACGCAGTGTTACGCAAGAAGTAAAAGGTGTTTGAATGCTCAGTGCAGTGTATAAAAGTAAAAAAAAGGCAGATACCTATCTGTACGTTGAAAAAAGAGATGATTTTTCAAAAGTTCCGGAACCTTTAATGGCAACTTTTGGTCAACCAAGTTTTGTAATGCTAATTAATTTAGCAAAACGTGAACAACTTGGTACGGCTGACCTTGAAAAAGTGAAGCAAGAATTAGCTGAAAAAGGATTTTATTTACAGCTACCGCCAAAACAAGAAAGTTTATTAGATGAATTTAGAAAACAAAATGGAGTCACTGACTAGTGTTTAAAAAACTCGCCCTAATCACAGCAAGCCTTATTTCGGTCTCTACCTTTGCAGATGAAGAGCAAGCAAAATTTAACCAGTACGTTGCAGATTTAAAAATAGAAGCAATTGAAAAAGGGTTTTCACAAAAAATTGTTGATAACGCCTTTGCAACCGTTAAGTTTAAGAAAAAAGTTATTAAAGCGGATAAAAATCAGCCTGAAGTAAAAGAAACGTTAGAAACTTATCTGCCAAAGCGTGTACCTAAGTGGAAGATAGATAGAGCACGTAAACTGTACAAAGAAAATCAAACAGAGCTTGAAAAAATTGCCGCTAAGTATGGCGTACAAGCGCGTTTTATCGTTGCGCTTTGGGGCCTTGAAAGTAACTTTGGTAAAATCCAAGGCTCACATCCGGTTATTTCTTCAGTGGTAACGTTAGCATACGACGGACGTCGCGAGGCGCTGTATAAACGCCAACTTTGGGCTGCGTTAACGATTTTAGAAGAAGGCCATATTGATCTTGACCACTTTAAAGGTTCGTGGGCAGGCGCAATGGGTCAAACACAATTTATGCCAACGTCGTTTAATGCTTACGCGGTTGATTACGACGGTGATGGTAAAAAAGACATTTGGCAAAACAAGCTCGATGCCTTCGCATCTATTGCAAACTATTTGAAAAAAGCGGGCTGGAATGACTCACTAACATGGGGCCGTCAGGTGGTGTTGCCTGAGGGGTTCAATAGTGAACATATTTTGCAGCGTGGCACGCGTACTCGCAAACAATGGCTCGAGAATTGGAATAAATCAGAACGTGGTCTAGCCGATTGGCAGGCACTTGGTCTTCGCCGTACTGATGGCACTGATTTGCCAAATGTTGGAATTACCGCAGCGCTCGTTATGCCAGACGATGAAAATGGCCGTATGTATTTGGCATATGACAATTACAAGGCGCTAATGCACTGGAATCGTTCTTATTATTTTGCGACTTCAGTTGGCTATTTATCAGACCGTATCGGTTACCCTAAAATCTAATCACCTATTTATCGGTGCCAGTCGTTGTATCTGGCACCTTTTTCTTTTCGCTTTTCTCACACAACTAGCTTAAAATGTCGCCCTGAAATTTAGGGGCACATATGTTAGAAGATAAATTTTGGCTTAAAAAGTCGTTGGCAGAGATGAACAACGATGAATGGGAAGCCATTTGTGATGGCTGCGGTAAATGTTGTTTACACACATTTATTGATAGCGATGAACAAGAAGAAAGTTTTGAAAGTACCGATGTACTGCGTGAAGGCGAAGAGATTATCTATACTGCGATTGTGTGTCGCTATCTCGATACTAAAAAGTGTTTTTGTACAGAATATGAAAACCGCACATCTTTAGTGCCTAGCTGTGTAAAACTGACCAAAGATAACATCGATAATATCTTTTTTATGCCACCAAGTTGTAGCTACCGTCGTCTACATGAAGGGCGTGGCCTTGCGTCTTGGCATCCACTTTTAAATAACGGCAGTAAAGCGGTAATGCATCGTATGGGGATTAGCGTTAAAGGCCGTGTAATGAAAGATAACCAAATCGATATGGATTTGTTTGAAGATTACATAGCCGATTGGCCTAAAGAGGACCACGACTAATGAGCAAGGTACAAGTGGTACTGATTAACCCTAAAAGCGCAACAAATGTGGGTGGCGTAATGCGTGCCGCAGGGTGCTATGGCGTTGAAAAGGTTCATCACACAGGTAATCGTTATGGTTTTGCGCAAAAATTTGCAACCGACACAAAACAGCGTATCGATGAAATACCACTGTGTGCACTTGAAAATATTGAAACACTTGTTAAGTCCGATACTAAAATAATCGCTGTTGAATTAATTGATGGGGCAACACCGTTACCGCATTTCGAGCACCCCGAAAACGCCATTTATGTATTAGGACCCGAAGATGGGTCAATTCGTAAAGACGTACTAAAGCACTGCGATGATGTTGTTTATGTACCGACAGTTGGCTGTATGAATCTTGCAGCAACGGTTAATGTTGTTTTATACGACAGGTTAGCAAAGGCTACTAACACTGACTACTCAAGAGAGTTTTTGTTGCAAAATCGCGATAACAATAATCGCGTTACGTTTAAAAAGAAAAACTAGCAATCTCATTTTCACATGCGGCATTAATTCGTATTTTTGCCGCATAGCCAATTCTTACCAATCAACTTCATGCCAACTTTGCCGTATCTGTTTTGCTCAAAGTCATCTAAGAAATATGACAACGCGCACGATTTTTTGTCATGTCAATGAAAAATCACGGTTACATATTCGTTAACAGAATCCCTGTGCGAGATAAAATGCAAATCATTAACAATTGATTTATAACGTAAAAATATCTAAAGATTTCAAATTTACTGCCATGTAATGTAAATGACATGTTTATGAAACCCTTGTGTCATTTTGTGCCTCTAGACTATGCGCAATCATTTAATAGGGTTACATAAAATGTTTACAACTAAGTTTAGTAGAAAGATATTGGTAACAGCGCTAGTTGGATGTTCGCTAACGGCCGTTGCTAATGATCAACTTAAGCCTGTGATCGACAGCGCAGATAAAATTAATAAATCAGCACAAAAGTCGCAAGCAAAAATAGATAAAATTGCTGACACAATGCAAGGTCGCCTACAGCAATTTAAAACTGTTAATAAAGAGATTGATGGTTTAACGATTTATAACAAGCAACTAGAAAAACAAATCGCAAATCAATTAACAGAAATGGACAACATTAACGTATCAATTGACCAAGTATCGGTTATTGAACGTCAAATTACGCCATTAATGCTTAAGATGATCACCTCACTTGAGCAGTTTGTAGCATTAGATGTTCCTTTCTTACCAAACGAGCGCGCAGAACGCTTAGCCACATTAAAGCAGTTAATGGACCGCGCAGATGTAGCATCAAGTGAAAAATTCCGCCGCGTATTAGAAGCTTATCAAATCGAAGTTGACTATGGCCGTACCATTGAAGCGTACACCGGTCTTATCGATGTTGAAGGCCAAGAGCGTGAAGTGGACTTTTTACGTATTGGTCGCCTTGACCTTATTTACCTAACGAAAGATGGCAAAAAAGCGGGTGTATGGAATACCGACGCTAAGGCGTTTGAACGCTTACCAGATAGCAATATTTCACAAATCAATAAAGCAATTCGCATTGCTAAAAAGCAACTTGCACCAGACATGTTAACGCTACCTGTTAAAGCAGTTTAATTAGAGGCCATTATGTTAGTTAAGAAATTCGTAAAATCTGTTATTGCTGCAAGCACGCTATTCACAGCAAGTGCAGTTGTAGCACAGCCAGTAGATCTTGATTCACTGTTAAAAACACTTGAGCAGGGTAACTATCAACAATCACAAGATAACCAACGCCGCGAAGCTGAGTTTGCTAAAGCAAATACTCAACAAGCTGCGATGTTACGTTCGCGTATTAATGAACGTGATGGATTAATTTCTGCGTCGACGCGTCTTGAAACTCAGTTTGAAGAAAATGAAATCAAACTAGCGAATATGAGCGAAACGCTAAACAAGCGCATGGGTTCATTAAAAGAACTATTTGGTGTGTTACAGCAAGTAGCGGGCGATACACAAAGTAAATTTATTACGTCAAACGTATCTGCTGAATTGCCAGGTCGTGGTGCTTTCTTAAGCGAACTTGCGCAAAAAATGGGTTCGAGTTCAAAGCTTGCGTCAATCGAAGATATTGAAAAAGTATGGTTCGAATTACAGCGCGAAATGACTGAGCAAGGTAAAGTATCGCGCTTTAACCGCGATGTGATTGTTGCTGGCGGCGAAAAAGTAAATAAAGAAGTGGTACGTGTTGGTTCATTCAACCTAATCGCGGATGGCAAATACCTTACTTACAACGAAACCACTAACACATTATCTGAATTGACGCGTCAACCCGCTTCACGTTTTCAGTCAAGTGCGGCAGATTTACAAGCAGCAAACTCAGGTTTTGTTGATTTTGCCCTAGACCCAACAGGTGGCTCAATTCTTGGTTTATTAGTTCAAGCACCAAGTACTGAAGAGCAAGTTCACCAAGGTGGAGCGGTAGGTTACGTTATTTTAGCGGTAGGTTTAATCGGTTTATTAATTGCCTTAGAACGCTTTGTTTCGCTAATGATTATGGGTGGCAAAATCAAACGTCAGCTTAAAACGGATGTTGCATCAGAAGACAATCCACTTGGCCGTGTAATGAAGGTGAAAGATCAATACCCAGATGTAACCTACGACACCCTAGAACTCAAATTATCAGAAGCAATTTTACGAGAAATGCCACGTATTACACGTAACTTAACGCTGATTAAAATCATTTCTGTCGTTGCGCCGTTACTGGGTCTACTAGGTACTGTAACCGGTATGATTAATACCTTCCAAGCCATTACGTTATTCGGTACTGGTGACCCGAAACTAATGGCAGGCGGTATTTCAACAGCGCTTGTAACCACTGTGTTAGGCCTTGTTGTGGCAATTCCTACGGTATTTATTTACACGCTACTAAATACTCGCTCTAAAAACCTATTGGTAATTTTACAAGAGCAAAGCGCAGGCATCATTGCTGAGCGCAGTGAGAAAGGTGCGCAGTAAGATGGTTATCTTTGCGGACTTCATCAACGCGATACGCGATTTTCTAGACACCGGCGGCTCTGTGCTGCTGGTGATCGGAGTCCTGATTTGCGCAATGTGGTTATTGGTTATTGAGCGTTTTATGTTTTTGTTTACAACATACCGTTCAAGTAAAAAATCAGTGATCACCAACTGGTTCGCACGCGAGGAGCGCAATAGCTGGGAAGCGGAGCAAATCAAACAAGCAAATATTTCGCGTATTAGCTTAAAGCTAAATCACAATCTACCCATGATCAATATGTTAGTAGCACTGTGTCCATTACTTGGTTTACTTGGCACGGTTACCGGCATGATTGAGGTGTTTAATGTGATGGCAATTACCGGTACGGGTAGCGCACGCTCAATGGCATCGGGCGTATCAAAAGCCACTATACCAACAATGGCAGGGATGGTAGGTGCGTTATCAGGGGTATTTGCCTCAACGTATTTACAGCGTAAAGCAAAGCGCGAAGTAGCGCTACTTGACGATAAATTGGTCTTAGACCACTAACACCAATTTTAAACGAATTTTAGGAGCTAGTAATGAGAGCACCATTAGCAAATGTATTTCAAGAAGAAGAAAACGAAGAAATCAATATGACGCCAATGCTTGACGTTGTATTTATCATGCTGATTTTCTTCATTGTAACGGCCACTTTTGTAAAAGAAGCGGGTATCGATGTAAACCGACCTGAAGCGGCGACAGCAGTACAAAAAGAACGAGCCAATATTCTTGTCGCTATATCAGATAAAGGCGAAATTTGGATTAACAAACGCCAGGTAGATGTGCGTGCGGTTCAAGCTAATATCGAACGTTTACACGCAGAAAACCCCCAGGGCAGCGTTGTAATTCAAGCTGATAAAAAAGCCACTACTGATACCTTAATTAAGGTAATGGATGCGGCGCGTTCGGCAGGTGTATTTGACGTATCAATCGCGGCGCAGGAAGCGTAACAATGCGTTATTTAATTTCCACTTTAATCGCGATTGTTGTAACTGCGTTGTTGTTTTTCGGCATGCAGGCGCTAATTCAAAGTGGTGATGGCGTGGCAAGTGAACCGGTAAAAGGGAACGTTCTTGATTTTGTGCGTCTTAAACAAGAAGAGACTGTGCAAAAGAAAGAACGAAAGCCGCAAAAGCCGCCAAAGCCAAAAGAGCCACCACCGCCAATGGCGCCACAAACGAGTAGCAGCGAAAGCACTGATACAGCGAGTAATTTTGATTTTTCTGCCAATGTTGACACCAATGTTGATTTAGCTGCAGGGCTTGCGCTTGATTCGGGTGATGGTGAATACCTACCGATTGTTAAGGTATCGCCTGTTTATCCTCGTCGAGCGTTAAGTCGCGGTATTGAGGGTTACGTTATTGTTGAATTTACCGTAACTAAATCAGGCACAGTAAGTGAACCACGTGTAATACAAGCTGAGCCAGAAGAAATCTTTAACCGTGCCGCAATGGACGCCGCGCTTAAGTTTAAATACAAACCGCGCGTTGTTAACGGTGAAGCCGTTGAAGTAGCGGGTGTACAAAACAAAATTACATTCCAAATTAATGGGTAGTTTGTTAGCGGGAACGTCCCGCTAACACTTTAAATAGTTAGGTTGAATTACAATGTTGAAAAGAAATTTAATTAGTATTGCATTAGTTGGTTGTGTATTTGGCGCGCCAATGAGCGACGCGATGTTCCAGACACAGTTTGCATCAGTATCTGCTGAAGAAGTTAAAACCAAACGTGTTCCAGCTCTTCGCAATAAAGTGTATACGCAACTAGCGCGTGCACAAAAACTGGCTGACGACGGCGATGTAGCAGCAGGCCTTGAAGCACTGGATATTGTCCAAAAGAAATCTTCAAGCATGAACAGTTATGAAGTAGCCATGATGTACAACTTTTACGGTTTTATTTATTACAACGAAAACCGTGTTAGTGAGGCTATGGCTGCATTTGAAAATGTAGTAAAGCAAGACCCGATCCCAGAAAGTTTAAAGCTCAATACCATTTTCTCGCTAGCGCAATTAGCAATGGCTGAAGGCCAATTCGATAAAGTGCTGAGTTATCTTGATAGTTGGGAGTCGCTTAATACCAAACCGCCACAGGCAAACTATTATGAGCTTAAAGCCAACGCTAGTTATCAAGCGAAGGATTACCAAAGCGCAATTAAATACATTAATACCGCGATTAACCTTAACAAAGTTGATAATAAAGACGTAAAAGAAAACTGGTTTATCTTACTGCGTGCGTCTCACTATTCGCTAAACCAACCAAAAGAGGTGGTACGTGTACTAGAAGAAATGGTGCTACGTTTTGACAAACCTGAATACTGGGTACAGCTGGCTGGCATGTACGGTGAAGTAGGCCAGGACGATAAGCAACTAGCACTGATTGAAACAGCAAAACAACGTGGTTTCTTGGATGATGCAACTAAGCTTAAAAATCTGGCACAAATATACATGTATTCAGGTCTTGCTTACAAAGCAGCAAACGCGATGGAGATTGGGTTTGAAAAAGGCAATATCGAAAAATCAGCAAAGAACCTTATCTTTGTAGCAGAAGCCTATATGCAAGCGCGAGAAGATAAAAAAGCAGTGCCGTATTTTATTGCGGCTGCAAAACAAACTGATACTGGTGAATATGATCGCCGTTTAGCAGAAGTGTACTTAAACTTAGAATTATTTGATGAAGCGGCTGATTCTGCACGTGCTGCGTTAAATAAAGGCAGTTTAAAGCAAGAATCAAACGCCTATATTGCGCTTGGAATGGCGCAATACAATCTCGAAAACTTCGATGCAGCTATCCTTGCATTTGAGCAAGCTAAAAAATACAAAAAGTCAGAACGCTTAGCGGCCCAGTGGCTGCAATATGTGAAACGTGAAAAACTTGATAAAGACACGTTAACCAAGGCTTATTTGTAACATACCTATCAAAATAAATTTGTAATCAACCCTAAGGGACCTTCATGGTCCCTTATTTCTTTGTATTTCAAACACTTTTAAAGCAACTCATGTATACGTGTAAGTTCGTAGTGTTTAAAAAATCTGACAAGAAACTGTCACGCACATGTTAAGTAAGTGTAACCCATTTGACACATAAACCCTCTAACTTAGAGCCAGTTCTAAATTAGTGCACACGCACATAAAAAGCGAAAAAGCTTAAAAACTATCAACGGAGAAAACAATGAAACTTTCTGGTTTATTTAAAGTGAGCATGGTTGCATCAGCACTTACTCTTGCAGGTTGTGGCGGCGATATCAATATTACACCAACTACAGTCGATAACAGCGTAGACAACTCTGTAACAAACCCAGGTGGTTCAAATCCAGACCCAATTTCATGTGCAACGTATACGCTTGACGGTGCATCGTTCACTGGTGAAGCAGACGGCGTAAACTGTGTTTACAGCCAAGCATTTGCAAGTAACGCAAAAGACATAACAAGCTCTTTCGTAATCCCAGCGCTTGAAGATAACGGCGCACATATCTTCGAAGGTGCTTTATTTATTGGTAAAGACATTGATACGTCAACGGGCGCAACCATTGACGATAATGGTCCAACACTGTCAATTGAAGCGGGCGCAACTATTGCGTTCACTAAACCAGAAAGCTTTATTCGTATTGCACGTGGTGCAAATATCGAAGCAATTGGTGAAGTAGACAAGCCAATCGTATTTACCTCTATTTCAGAGATTGATGGCGATGATTCAACAACAGCACAAATTGGTGACTGGGGTGGTATTCAAGTAAATGGTCGCGGTCATTCAATTCGTTGTACTGCAGACGCTGCAAGCCAAGACCTATGTAACCACCCAGCAGAAGGTATCGTTTCATACTACGGTGGTAACGATCCACAAGATAACAGCGGTATTTTAAAGCATATTGTTATCAAATACGCAGGTTTTGGTGTTGAAGGTGATGAACTTAACGGTTTAACGCTTAACGCGGTAGGTTCAGGCACTACAATCGATTACGTTCACGTTCACAACGGCTTCGATGACGGTATCGAGCTATTCGGTGGTTCAGTGAACCTTAAGCACATTGTTGTAACAGAAACTGGCGATGACGGTATTGACTGGGATGAGGGTTGGAAAGGCATGGGCCAATACATCCTTGTTCACTCAAAAGAATACGGTAACCACGGCTTTGAAACTGACGGTGCGAAAAAAGATCCGCTTTCAGGTGATGGCCAAGGCTTAGTAACAACAGTATCAAACCCAATTATTGCTAACGCAACGGTTGTTGCAACTGGATCTGCAGGTGCAGAAGGCCGCCGTGACGGAGCTGGCATGGAAATGAAAGAATGGGGTAAAGTGCAAATGGCAAATATCCTGTTTGCCAACTCGTCTACAGAAGCTGGAGCAGGCTGTTTAGATTTATTTAACGATAAAGATTTATCAGGTGCAGCGGGTGTTCATGCAAACGCGAAAAATGGCGATATTTCATTTGAAAGCGCGATTTTTGCATGTGGTCTTAACTTTGAAGAAATTGACACTCCGTTAACTGGTGAATTAGCTGATTTCGATATCGCAGCGTGGTTTGCGGCAGGTAACAACAACCAAACGATTGGCTTTGCTAACTTTGAAAACATTTTTGCAGCAGATGGCGTATCTACTAAATCGGCAATGATGGATAAAGACGGTAACGCTGTGACAGTTGTTGCAAAAGACATGAGCGAAGTCAATCCGTTCTTTGATAACGCCGGTTTTGTTGGCGCAATTCAAGAAGGTGCAACAGGCGATTGGGCAGAATTTGTTAAAGCGTCGCTAGAGCGCGCTGGTCACTAATCTAAGCCAAGTAGTGAGTTTAGGTGTGGCGTTAGCCACACCTCTTTATAAAAACTATAGGTTTAGAGGATTATATAATGAAACCAAAAAAGCAGTTTAAAGCTAATTTAGTTACGCTTTCGGTGCTTTGTGCGTTTTCGTCATTTTCCTCTGTTGCAGATGAGAATGAACAGGCACAAGTACAAAAGGAAATTGAAGAAGTTGTTGCAACCGCAAGCCGTTTAAAAGGCAGTGCAAGTGCAGTAATTGAAGAGCGTAAAAACCAAGCTTTCGTTGCCGACATTATGGGTGCTGAGCAAATTTCACGTACCGGTGATTCAGATGCTGCATCTGCGCTTCGTCGTGTAACAGGTTTAAGCTTAGTAAACGATAAATTTATTTATGTACGTGGTTTAGGTGAGCGTTACTCAAGCGTTCGATTAAATGGCGCATCTGTACCGAGCCCAGATTTAACGCGTAGCGTTATTCCACTTGATATCTTCCCATCAAGCATTATCGAGTCACTTTCAGTACAAAAAGCCTATTCACCAAATATGCCAGCGGCGTTCGGTGGTGGTGACGTAAATATTCGTACTAAAAGCATTCCTGATGATCGCGTGTTTAAAGTGGATATCGGTGCAAGCTATAAAGACACCAATGATGAAGGTTACACCTACGAAGGTGGCAGCGATGATTGGTTAGGTACCGACGACGGCACACGTGCTATGCCTGGCACGGTGCGTGCTGCACTTAATCGTTATGTTAACGGTTTATCGGATATTTCTATTCGAAACATTCGTGATATTGAGTCAAAAGCGCTTGGTGAAGATATCGGTCAAGACGCTGCGATTGCGTTAAACAAAGATCTGATTAAAGCACTGCCACGTGATTATGGATTACAAGAAGAAAGCTTAAATCCAGATTTTGGCATTAAAGCAGTTTATGGTGACCGTTTTGACGATGTATTGGGTTTTGGCGGGTCGCTTGGCTTTTTGGCAAGCGTTGCATATGACAATGAGTGGTCTAATGCAAATGAGTTTGGTGCCGTATTATCGTCAGCCGATGCAGCCAAGGCAGCGCAGTGTTCAACAAAAACTTTTGCCTGTTATTCGGCTAAAAATGAAAAGCAAACTACCAAAAATAATATCAAGCTAAATACCTCTTTAAATTTAGGTTATAAACTTGATGGCCATGAATTAACGGCAACATACATGAAACTTCGTGATACCGAAGACGAAGCGTCAGTTGCTATTTATCAAGAGCCATCAAAATCATTAAGTATTGATGATGGTCAAGTTCAGCGCAGTCATACAACGTCATTTGAAGAGCGTGAATTAGATATTCTTCAAGTTCGCGGTCAGCATAATTTAACGTGGAGTGTATTAGACGGCGTTGGTATAGATTGGCATTATACCGATTCAACGGCGACGACAGAAATTCCAGGTGAACTTGAAATCACAGTGCGCGATGAGTATCAAGACGGTCAATACCAACGTACCTTCTATAATGGCTCACTCGGTGGCAACCCGTATTTATATCGCTTTGTTGATATGGAAGATCAGGTTGAAAACTGGGGCGTAAATGTAAACAAGGTATTTTACTTTGATGGTTCTGACATTGAGCTTTCAGGTGGTGGTTACTTTATAGAAAAAGCGCGTGATTATCGCACTGACTTCTTTAACTACCGCTTTGCACAAACTCAGCAAGTAGAACTGGCTCAAAGTGAAAATGATGCATTAAACATTGGCAGTTTCTTCAGTAACGACAGCACAGTAGATAACACAGATGTTGAGCTATTATTCCAAGAGCCAACAGCAGATGACTACTTAGCAGCGCAAATGATTGACGCATATTTTGGTGCATTCGATTACACCATTAATAACAACTGGCGTTTAAGCGGTGGTGTGCGTTATGAAGATTTCCGTCAAGTTGCGTTAGCGTTTTCACGAAGTGCATTTGACCCTGCATTACTTGAAGATAAGCTAAGCAGCGAAGCCATAGAGCAAGCGACCGTAATGGAAGACGACTACTTTGGCTCACTTTCTATGACGTACAGTCAAGATAGCTACCAAGTACGTTTTGGTTACGGCAACACGGTTGTTCGCCCAGATCTACGTGAACTTACGCCTGTTCAATATCAAGACCCACTCACTGATTATCGTACCCTTGGTAATCCGTACCTAGAGTCAAGTTACCTTGATAACTTTGACACACGTGTGGAGTTTTACCTAGACAACGGTGATAACTACTCAATTGGTGCATTCTATAAAGATATTGATAGCCCAATTGAAGCGTTACTTACTGAAAGTGATGGTCGTTTTACACTGCAATTTGATAACGCAGACAACGCAGTTGTTTACGGTATTGAAGCGGAGTGGATGACAGAACTAAGTGCCGATATGTTAGGCGGTGCGTTCTTTACATCAGGTAACTTAACGGTAAGTGATTCAGAAGTTACAATTTTAGAGAGTCAGCGCGGCGATTTAACAAATCTTAAACGTCGAATGACAGGTCACTCTAAGTACGTTGCAAACGTTCAGCTTAACTATGATTCTCACAATGGTAATCATCAAGCGTCCGTTATCTACAATGTATTTGGCGACCGTATTCTTGCGGCTGGTGTTAATAACTTTGACGATGCATACGAGCAACCAATTAACTCGTTAGACCTTGTATATAGTTATTATCCAAACTTTAACTCAACGATTACGTTCAAAGTTAAAAACCTACTAGGTCAAGACTTTGAAGTTGAGCAAAATGACGTATTAATTCGTCAAAAAGAAATGCCAACGGAAATCAGCTTAGACTTCTCATACGAGTTCTAACAACATAGACTTTCAACTAAACCTAGCGTATTAATTTACCTAGCCAAAAAGCTCAACTTCGGTTGGGCTTTTTTTTATGATTTTTATTCAACAAAGCCTTTTATACGGTAGATTTCTAGAAGTCTAAATGATAGATTCAAATTTCTGCACTTTGTAGAACATTAATAACTCTCACGCATCAAAGTTATTACATTTTATTTAGGAATTAGAATTATGTTAAAAGTTGGTTTAGTCGGTTGGCGTGGTATGGTTGGCTCCGTATTAATGGAGCGTATGCAACAGGAAGGTGATTTTACGAAAATTGATGCGACCTTTTTCACCACCTCACAAACCGGCCAACTTGGACCTGATATCGCAGGTGACGCAAAACCATTATTAGACGCAAATGATATCAATGAGCTGGCCAAAATGGACGTGGTACTCACGTGTCAGGGCGGCGATTATACCAAAGCTGTGTACCCAGCATTACGTGAAACCGGTTGGAATGGTTACTGGATTGATGCTGCATCTGCACTACGTATGGCTGATGACAGTATTATTGTATTAGATCCTGTAAACCTTGATGTAATTAAACAAGGGTTAGAGCAGGGGGTTAAAACCTTTGTTGGCGGTAACTGCACTGTTTCACTTATGCTTCTTGCTTTAGGTGGCTTGTTTGAGCAAGACCTTATTGAGTGGGTAAGCCCAATGACTTACCAAGCGGCATCAGGCGCAGGCGCACGTAATATGAAAGAACTCATTGCGCAAATGGGTGAAATTCATCACGAAGTGGCTGACAAACTTGATCCTGCATCGGCTATTTTAGAAGTGGATAAACTCGTTTCTGAAAAAATTAAATCAGACACTTTGCCAACCGACCAATTTGGTGTGCCGTTAGCAGGTAGCTTAATCCCATGGATTGATGTGCCAATGCCTTCAGGTCAAAGTAAAGAAGAATGGAAAGCGGAAGTTGAAGCAAACAAGATTTTAGGTAGCAATAAGCAGCCTATTCCAGTTGATGGATTATGTGTAAGAATTGGCGCTATGCGCTGTCATTCACAGGCAATGACAATCAAATTGAAAAAAGACATTTCGGTGGAAGAAGTTGAATCAATTTTAGCGTCACATAATCAATGGGTAAAAGTTGTACCTAATGAGCGTGAAGTAACAAGTAAAGAACTTACGCCAGTTAATGTAACCGGAACCCTATCTATTCCTGTTGGTCGTATTCGTAAATTATCGATGGGCCCAGAATATATAAGTGCGTTCACGGTTGGTGATCAGCTACTTTGGGGCGCTGCGGAGCCACTGCGTAGAATGTTACGTATCATTACTGATTAATATTATTCAGCTATTGTTTAAAGCCACCTGCGGGTGGCTTTTTTGTATTTTAAATTTAAAAAGTATATATCTAAACGTATAAATTACTATCTAAGCACTTGTCTATATGTAAAATAAATCTTTAGCTATTCTAAATTAAAGACTCGTATGTTGGTAAGACAGGCAATACTTGAAGATTCAGTGGCGATAAGTAAACTGATAAGTAGATTAACGGTAAAGTACGTATTACCATCATGTGAAAGTAAGGTTCACCACATACTACTGAACTCAATGAGTTCTAAGCAGTTACGCAACAACCTACAAAATGGCTACTATTACTTACTTGCAGAAAACGCCAACAAACAACTTATCGGTGTTGCGGGGTTAAAAGATTATAGTCATCTCTATCATTTATTTGTCTGTGATAATCACCAAGGGCGGGGCATTGCCAAAACCTTGTGGCAAACCATTAAGCGTGATGCAGAACGTATCAATAATACCAAGCAGTTCACGGTTAATTCGGCAATAACAGCTGAAAGTGTTTATTTATCGTTTGGTTTTAAACGACTATCAGGCATACGCAATAGAGACGGTATGGTAGATATATCCATGACCCTTACCCTTTAATCTTTAATACAATAAGAGTTAATTACGAATTAAAGATTTCAATATTTTCACAGTTGTGCAATAGTTAATCAATAATAACAATGTGCTCGCAACGATGCGTGTAAACAAAAAACGGAATTTATTTTGAAATCCTACCTAACTATTTTTGCCCCAGCGTTACTAATATTTAATTTTACACAGGTAGCATATGCAAATAATGCTACTGAGTTTGTAAAGGAACTAAAAGAGCATTACCAAAGTACCCGTTCAATTAAAGCATTTTCTTTAACACACAGTTATTTAGGGCAAAGTAACCCGTATCAGTCATGGGACTTTAAGGTTCCGACTCGCTATAAGGCGTTTAAAGTAACCGACATTGATATGACAAACGAGCATTATTATCAAAATGTTGTGCATCATTACACTGGAGGTTTGTATTTTGATGAGGTGCATTTTCAAAATGGTAGACATAGTCTACGCTACGAAAGAAATGGTATTTCATTAGGTAAACGTGCAGCGCCGCAGAATATGAAAAGTTATGAGCGCTATAAAAACCTAACTTTGATGAATATTGACTTTTTTGCAGTCAATCCATTGCTAGAAGAACAAAACGTTGCACAAAATGTCGTGTATACGAAAGCAAATAATAGAGTGACTCTAACTCACCACGCATCACAAAAAAGTGAAATAGAATATACGTTTAGCACAAATCCGATACGCTTAAACTCAATTAATAATAAAACGCGCAATCGTATTTTTATTTACGATGACTACAAATACAATAATGGTTTTTACTTAGCGCATTCACTAATTAAGCATTATAACGGGGACACGTTACCGAGCTTTATTACACGAATTGAAGCGTTTAATACGATAGATAGAATAGAGCCTGAAAAACTCGTTTTACCACAAGGGTTTTACCTTAAACAAAGCCCAAACAATAGGGCGCTTAAAGTAACTTCTATTGCTAACAAGCTTTATTTAATTACTGATGAAAGCAATCATTACAATACATTATTTTATGTGAATGATAATGATATTACTGTTTTAGGCGTACCTAGAAATGCCAATATGGCGGTTGATATCATTGAAAAAATAAAACAAGTTCAGCCAGATAAATCTATTACCGGCGTTTACGTAACACACCCATATAGCGATCATATTGCGGGGTTAGTGCCATTTGTAGACAATGGCACAACAGTTTATGCTGATAGCTACACCATAAGTGCCATTAAGCAGTATGCAAAATTTAAAAATGATATTTCACGTTTTAAGTTTTCGCCAATTACACATGGCCATAAAATGTATGACATCCAGTTTTTTGTGTTAGAAAACGCACGGGCAAAAAAGCAAAGCTTTGCGTACTTTAAAAATGCAGGTATTATTTTCCAAACTGATTTTTTAGAAATCGCTAACGACAACACCATAGCAAAATTGCTACCAAGCTATAGTCATCAATTTATTCAATTCGTTTTACAAGAAAAACTAAACGTTAAACGTATCGTTGGTTATCACAGAAACAACAACATCACTAAAGATGTAATGGAAAAATCACTTAACACAAATACCTTATAATGCGAGTGTGCCTTTTAAAAGTTCATTTGGTAAATTTCAGCGTTAAATTCATCGCTCGCTATAAATATAAATAATAAGTACGTTGCAAACTAAGCTCGTTAGCGGAATTCAACGTATCAAACGTAAACGTCCAATTTAAAGCAGGCTTATGTAAAGTGAAATATATAAACTTGTTTGCACACGTATTAGCGTAACGTTAAGTAGAGGTGAATGGTGATTCCAGAAAGAATTAAGAATTAGATAGACGATAAATCAGCAAGTTATCAAAGAACTCATAATTAGAAGTTTTCGTTATTTTAATCTCAGACTAATCATACTTATAAATAACTAACAATTAATAGTTTAGTTTTTGACTTGTTTTTATCGTGTAAATTTAGAAAAAATTGAAGCGCTTTATTCCTTTACTGTGAGATGAACCATTTATTTCCTCAATTTAAACCTTATGTACAATCTTCTGGTGAAGCTCCTATTAGCTTATCGTATAAACATGATTATTAATTTATCTGGCGGGCAGTCGCAGTTATTTGCTGTCATAGGCTGACTTCTACAGAGTGGACTTAAACCAACTCGTTTGTGAACCAAATTATTTAGAGATCTTGGTTTATTATATCTTTTAGGCTGAATCGCTAAAAAGCTAGGTTTTACCACAATGTGCGCATGTCACAGGTTTAGAATTGTGTCTGTTATAGTTTAATATTACCTGCTCAAGTTCTTGTGAAGAGATCCCCATTGATTCAGACAACTTTTCAATAGCGACTTGTTCTTCTGACGTAATGATACCGTCCTGAAGAGCAGTAGCTATCTCATGTTCTAGTAGTTGTTTCCGCGTTCTCAGCTCATCTCCGAACTTAGCTGCAAGCATAGCAGCAGGTAACGCGACTATACCAACACCTAACAACATGATAAAAATGGATATAAATTTCCCTAAGAAAGTGATTGGTGTTACATCACCATAGCCAACAGTCGTCATAGTCACTACGGACCACCAAATGGCGCTAGGGATACTATCAAACACATCTGGTTGAGCCTCGTGCTCAACGCTATACATAACACTGGCTGACATTATTACTAAAACACTCATGATTATAATTGCAGCGCCTATGCTGGGTAATTCTTTTCTCAAGACGTCCATGAATAGTCGAAGTCCTTTGAAATAGTGAGTTAGTTTCAATAACCTAAGCATTCTAAGCATACGCAGATATCTTAAATCTATTGCAAATATGAACGATAAGTAAAAAGGGGCTATTGCCAACAAATCGATAAGTGACACTGGACTTAATGAATACTTAATTCTTGATTTTATAGGTTCAGAACGGTCACTGTGCGGTGATTCAACTGAAACCCAGATCCTCGCGAAATATTCTAGCGTAAACACAACAACAGAAAACATGTTAAACAAGACAAACTCTTGATGGTACATTTCGCCTATGGGTTTATAAGACTCAAGAATAATGGCACTCACATTTAAAATGATAAGTACTACGATAAAGCCGCTAAATAATCGACTAGTCCTCGAGCCATCGAACCCATGCTCGAGAATGTCGTATACTTTTTTTCTAGTTGTTAGTGCCTTGCTCATCAATTTTTCCGCTAATTTTTGAGTTAACTGTTAATGCGTAATCGTTAAGCTTTAATCTGTTCTTCTTTGGAAAAGGTAAGGTAGGCTCTTGTCACTGGAATGGCTATTTGAGAGATTAATGCCGTTCCCCATAAAAGATTACCTACTAAAGCTGGCACATAGGGTAAGACCATTAATGTTGCTAAAGCCAAAGCAACACCAAACATACGCACATTTGCGGTAGCAAATCGATGCGCTATGCGTTCTTCGATATTGAATTGAATCCAAAGTAGACACAGTAAATATGAGGCAAGCCCGATACAACCAATTGCACCATATTTAAGCGGGTATGGGTCCCAAAATCCTACTTTTACTTCACCAGCAAGCGCAACACCCACTATCACAGCAGAAAGCATCAGAAACAAATGGGCTAACCACCAGTTAACAAGTGTCCATTTTTCTTGATTTTTCGGTTTGCCATTGCCGACAAAGTCGAAATAAATCCAGCATTGAACAAATACCGCGATACCCCCAAACATAAAGTTAAATAGGACTTCTGGAGTAACTTTATAGACGCCCTTTTCGGAAAGAGTAATAACTAGCTTAAAGAATCCTTCACCAACAACTATGAGGAGCAATAAAGCAAACCGTTCAGACATATGCCCTAATCGAGGCAAAAATCGCTTACACTCTAAAACGCCAATTTTGGGAAGCATATACAGTAGTTGGATCGAAACAATGGCAAGTGCAAATACCGCAAAATTATACGGTTCAGGAAGAAAAGCACTTATTGCGAATACGATAGCAAGAACAAAGAAGTTGCGGCTTACTCTACGGGAAAGCACAGTTGCTTCAACACCTAACCTATTTGTTCTGTGATACAAGTATGCGGTGATCATTCTATTCGCTGCATAAGCAAGGGCAAAATACATCCAGCCTTTATCTAAAACATGAGGAATCGACGCAGCCATCACCATGGCGCTTACAATTTGGCAAGACATGATGAGTCGATGTTTTACATCAGTGCTGACATAAAGCGAGTTAAATACGCTAGAGTCCGCCCATGCAAACCACACAGCGATAAATAGTCCCGCAAATGCTAGAAAACCATCCACACTTAAGTGGTCACTTAAAAAATTTCCAAGTAAGAAAATAATGACCACATGGATAAGATCATAAAATAACTCAACCCAATGCACATGGTCATGCGCACCTTCATGATCTAAGTGGTGCTTTGGCAATCGCCACATTGGATGATTTTCTAGTGACATACTATTTCTCCGGCTTTTCCCAAGCATAAGGCTTCATAGCATCATCTACTTTTGTATGCGTTAATGCATTTGTGAAGTTTGAGATTAGTTTTGATGCTAGTCCGGTGAGTACTTCCAAAGCTTGGCGCTTAGTATATCCCGCATTCAAAAACTCATTTAACTTATCGTCACCAATATGACCTCGGTTGTCTAATAAGGCTTTTGTGAAATCATGGAGCGCTTGAAGTTTTGCGTCTGGCAGTTTAGTGCCATTTCTCAACGCTTCAATAACATCATCTGGCATTTTTGATGACTTCATCATCCATGTATGGCCCGGAACACAATAGTGGCAATTATTCTCAAAGTTTGACGTCATAAAAACAACTTGTTGCTCAACTGGGCTAAATGTTGTTTCTTTCATGAAGCTTGTAAAGGTTTGGTTGTACGCTTTATACGTTGCTGGCGCTTCAGCTAAAATTTTGTGGAGGTTTGGGATCATGCCAAAACCTGCTAAAGATTGCTCCATCAGTGGTTTCGATTCTTCTGGAGCCGTATCCGGTTCATAATATGTAAACATAATAAGTTGTCTCTATTTTAAATATTGATTGAGTACACGTTCGAAAGTTGTTACTTCTTTTGCACCTGATAGGGCCTGCTTGCCATTAAAAATAAATAATGGCACGCCATGTATTCCATTTCGATGCCAATGCGCTTCGCTTAACTTCACTTCCTCACTATATGAGTTGTTAGCTAATACAGACTGAGCTTGGTGAGAATTCAAGCCAACCTTGTCAACAATATGGATAAGTTCAGATGCTGTAAATGTGCCTCTATTACTGAAAAAATGCTCAAAAAGTGCTTCTGCTAATTGGTTTTGCAAATTACTTTCTTTCGCCCAGTGAAGCAGTTGATGGCATTGATGGGTGTTAAGCATTTTCATTTCATCAAAGTAGTTAAACGTGAAGCCGACTTTCTTGCCTTCTTCAGTCAACATGGCTCTGGCTCGAATGCTGCCTTTTAATGTAGTGCCGTACTTTTTCGACAAATGCTGTCTTAGGTTTTCACCTTCTTTTGGCATACTGGGGTTAAGCTCAAAGGGGTGCCAGACAATATTAACGTCAAATTTAGTGTCAAAATTGGCTAATGCCGTTTTTAAGCGCCCATAGCCAATGACACACCAAGGGCAAACCACATCAGAAACGATATCAATGTTAATTTGTATCTTTGACATCATTTTCTCTTTTCAACGATAATTGCAGTGATTGTTGTGTCACCAACATTTTTAACTTGGTGTTCCCATTGGTCATGCCACATAACATAGCCGTCTGGGATCTCCAAAGTCATGTCTTTTTCATTCGTTGTTATCGTCGCCTTGCCACCTTTTTCGAAGTAAACAGTCTCAGCATTGTGTTTATGCCAATTATCCTGTTCACCTGGTTTTAGTGTCATCTTGAGCACCATAACTTCCGCGTTCTCACGCAGCAGCTCATAGTGATTTGGAGACGCAATGTGCGCAGATTCGACTTTCGTGTCCTCTGCAAGCGCACTGCCAAACAATAGCGTTGAAATAACAGCTGACAATACAACCTTTTTCATAGGCGCTCCTATTTACGCATACCACGAATAGGGTAGTTGTTAGCGGGATTTCTTATCCAATCTAAGCCGCTTATCAATGACTGAAGTTCTGGCCTAACAAATGGATTGTTTGAAATGTCCACTACGTGGAGCTTTCCTTCGCTATTCACAACAAATAGACCCGGCTCAGCAAAAGGGTGATCCGTTTCTTCAGGCGATCTAGGATCTGATATATACAGTCCAAGCTCTTCCATCTGTTCAACAGTAAGGCCGTATGCGATAGGGAAGGTCACATTAAGTCTTTCCATATGACTTTCTAGTTGCGCTTTACTGTCACCAGAAACGGCGATCAAATCTACGCCTGTTTGAGCAAGTAAGCCTTTTGCATTTTCTAACTGGTTTAAGTAGCGGGTACAGAGCGGGCAGTGCTGACCTCTGTATACAACGACCATCTTCCAATCCAAACCATTTTCAGGAGTCGACAACTTTTTAATATCGCCATTCAAAAGTTTGGCTTCGATAATTGGAAAATTAGCACCTGCATGTAACTTACTGGTATATTCAACGCTCATGACTGCTCCTTAAAAATGTTTGTTAATGTGCGCTTCAAAACGTTTTAAGTCATTTTCCACATCGGCATTTTTCATCACATCAAAACACGCAAATGTTTCCATTGGTTTCATACCAAAGAACTTGAAGTTCATATGCATAGGGAACAGAAGATCATCAACAGATTTGCCATCAAAGAACTCAGTTTCGTCATTAAATGACTCTTCTGGCGCATTGAAAGTCAATGACATCATGTATTTCGTATTAGTTAGTGTGCCACCCATACCATAGTTTTCTTTAGGTGAGTCATGGTGGCGACCGTCACCATTACACAAAGCACCGCCCATACCTGCTGTATACACTTCATCCATATACTTTTTAAAAGACCAAGTAACCCCCATCCAATTAATTGGTGATTGGAAAATAACGAAATCCGCCCACTGATGGTTCTCTAGTTCTTTTTCAACATCTATCGTTTCAGACATTGTTACTACACGTGTTTTATGACCTTTTCCTTCTAATAAGCTAGCTGCTTTATCTACTAAGGTACTGTTAAGCTTGCCTTCAGAAAAAGGGTAATACTGATGACCATTGATGATTAAAATATTGCTCATTTGTGTTTACTCCAAAATTAAAATTTATTTTGAACGGTTATTTGTGGTATATTTTAGTTACCTTTTAACAACAATCAATTAGTATACTTTTAGTAACCTAGAATAAATAAGTGGGTAATTGTGGAAAGTTCAATAGAAACAGATAGTAAGGGAAGAAAAAAAGTTTATAACGCATGTACAGAGCCTTGTGCAATTGAAAAAGGCATGCGTTTAATCGGCGGAAAATGGAAAGGATCAATCATATATCATTTAAAAGATGAGCCCGTCCGGTTTAATGATTTAACTAGAATGTTAGGCGGCGCAACAAAGAAAATGGTTGATCAGCGTCTCAAGGAACTTGAAGACGAAGGTATGGTAATTAGAAAAGTTATAAGCGATAGACCAATCGCAGTTACTTATGAACTTACTGATTTTGGGAAGTCAGCTTTACATATCTTGGAAGAGTTAAGAACCTGGTCAGAATCGAATGATGTACAGCTAAATTCAAAGTAGCTTATTAATTAGCTCATCATTTAATACAATGTCATATGTTTTTAACCAAGATTTGGCCAAGTCAATGTCATTAAATAACTTAAAGTTTATGTTTTTATTTTGATAAAGATCGTGAACTTCCTTCGTTTGAAATCATAGTTGCGTGGCACAAAAGGATGACAGCAGATCCTCTTCATAATTGGGTCCGAGACATTATCAGTAGACAACCTGTCTAAATTTAATGCTCTTTTACAGGAAAGCTTAAAATAAAAGTGTACGAATAAAACACAGAGAGTCTAGCTCGTTTCTGTCCAAAAATGAATTGTGGTTAGCGTTTGTTATTTATTTTAACCATTAGCAGTAGCTAGACGACTCAATATGGCTCTTTGATATTGAAAACAAAATTTAAATAACTTTTTAATTTTCTAGTATTAGAAACGCTCTGACTTTAATTAAAAATATTTAAGTTGCGTTAAGTTTCTCTACTCACAGAATTACTGAGGTATTACAAATCTCACGGGGTTGCGTGAGATTCTCGATTTGAGTTACAACGACGACAGGAAGAAGTTAGACACATTTATGACGCAAAACACGTAATTTAACATAACGTACATTATAAGCTTTAATGTGTTTCGCTATATCAATTCTTTAGTGCAATTTTCGAATTAAGTTCTTAACTATATAAAGAACAAATTATTTTATAAATTACGTTTTACATGAGTGACTTTAAAAAACAACGTCATCTACTTAGCGTATACACAATCGCGGTTATTGTAACTGGTATCGCGCTTACATTCGTCTCACTGTACTTTTATAGCCAGGTTGATAAACAATGGCGCTTGTATTCAACTGATGCACAGCAAGTATACTCATTACATGACACGCTTATACAAAAAATGGGATATGGCGGGTTCATACATGATTTTAAGAACTTGGTGTTACGTAAAGACATTGAACGATATGAGCCATTACTTAATCAAAATCTACAAGACATAAAATTGACCTTGGAGAAGCTTAAGGAGTTTAATCAATATACACCTGAGTCAATTAAGGTTATAAGCAAAACGGTTACCGCCTACGAACAAAAGTTAAATGTTGTTTTAGTCATGATTGGCCAAGGTAAAAGCAGTGAACAAATTGATGCTGTTGTTAAAGTGGATGATTTACCCGCGCTTAAAGCGCTTGCACAATTTGATAGTCAACTAAATTCTCGTTTAACAAAAGAAGGAAAATTAATTAACAACCACTTTTCTGTTGCGTATAGCGTTCATATTGCCAGTATTGTTATTTTTCTTTGTTTATTCGCAATTTATTTTATTAAGTTAATATCAGCAAACAAAAAAGAACACGAGTTAACAAACAAAGCTTTGGAAGGCGCGCGCGTAAAATCTGATTTTCTTGCAAATATGAGTCATGAAATTAGAACACCGTTAAACGGCATTATGGGAGCGTTGCAATTACTTCAAGGTAATTTAAAACAAGTTAAAAATATCGACTTAGCCTCAAAGGCATTATTTTCGTGTAGAGCTTTATTGACAATCATTAACGATATTTTGGATTTCTCCAAAATTGAAGCAAATCGAATTGATATAGAACAGGTTGATTTTTCATTAGGTGAAGTTTTAGAAGGTTTATCATCTAATGTTTTGCCGCTAGCTAGTGATAAACGCATTTCATTTGCCATAGAAAAAGACAACAACATGAGTGATTTGTGGGTTGGTGATCCGGTTCGTGTCGGGCAAATTTTACTTAATTTAACGTCAAATGCAGTCAAATTTACTGAAACTGGTGGTGTAACTGTGTCTGTTTGCCGCAAACAATTAAATGATATTGATGGAATAAATTTTGTGGTAACCGATACAGGCATCGGTATGAGTGAAGAGGCATTATTTCAACTTTTTGAACGATTTACCCAAGCCGATTCAAGTATCACCCGCAAGTTTGGTGGCACTGGTTTAGGAATGGCAATCACAAAAAACCTTGTTACCTTAATGGGTGGAAAAATTACTGCAACCAGTGGTATTAACCAAGGTACGCAGGTATCTGTGTTTTTACCATTACCGCAAAGCGATAAAAACACGCTGGTGAGCGAAGAACAAACAATTACCCCACCCGATTTAAAGCATCTATCAATTTTAGTAGCGGTATTATCAAAGCTATGATAGAGGCAACTAATGCTTCTCTTCACTTTGTCACTGATGGTGCTGAGGCGGTTGAACAATTCACTGAATTCTCACCCGATTTAATTTTAATGGATATTCAAATGCCCAAAATGGATGGCATGGAAGCTTGTCGTCGTATTAGAGGCGAAAATGGTGACATTCCAATAATTGCTATAACGGCAAATGTGTTGTATAAAACTTTAAAAAGCTTTGCTGATAACTCAAACGGAAGTGATAGCTAAGAGTCGTAAGTTTCTTGGATCGCTTTGATATGCTTAATGTGTTGCTCAGACGCAGCATCAATATTGTTGAATTGGCTTTCTAACATGCCGGTGCTTACGCCTACTGTAATGATAATTGCTGATGCGATTGTGACAGACACTTTGGTGGTACGTGAGGTATTAGTAAAGAAATAATAAACGAGCCAAAGCAAAAATAAGTAAACAACAATCTGCCAAGCATAATTAAAAAGGGACTGAACTAAATCCATAGTATGTACTTCTTTACTAATCGTGAAGTTATTCTACCAAGAAGCGAATTTAAATTCCTATTTATTTTTACCCGCTTTCTTAGCTAAGAATTTTCCAAAGAGATTGAGTAACAAAACAAACAGAATTACTACAGAGAGTAACGCAAGTAATTTCATAATAAGCACTGACTATTTATTCATAGATTCTACAAAACTACCCTACTTATTTTCACTTTACTAGTTTTAGCGTTAAATACATTTGCGTGTGTAAATTAGATATAGGTATTAGAAAATAAACTATTTATGAAGTGTTAATAGCGTATTGCCAAATAACTACCAGTGCATAAATTGCGCAAAGTAGTTGTTTTGAAATATAGAATTCGTTTTTATGATTGTGAATTTCGGCAAAATCTCTACAATATACTCCTTTAAATGCGTCGTTAATCATCTCAATTACTATTGATTGAGGTCACTGGCTATCGTTCAGCCATATTTAGGAAGTAACATGATTTCCAAAGAAGCCACTCTTGTAAAAGAAGCGCTTATTGCTAAGGGGTTAGAAACACCTCTCAAAGACGTAGGCCTTAGTTCAGAACAAAAATATGACAAACTAAAAGGCTTATTTACAGAAGTTGTTGATACACTTGGGCTTGATCTTAATGATGATAGCCTAGCCGAAACGCCACATCGCATTGCAAAAATGTATGTGCATGAGATTTTTTCGGGGCTTGATTACGAAACCTTTCCAAAAATTGCGTTAATTGAAAATAAAATGCAAGTAGATGAAATGGTTAAAGTGAATAGCATTTCACTAACGAGTACCTGTGAGCATCATTTTGTTACCATCGATGGTTACGCCAAGGTCGCTTATATTCCAAATGAAAAGATCATCGGTCTGTCTAAAATCAATCGTATTGTGCGCTTTTTTGCAAAGCGCCCTCAAGTACAAGAGCGACTAACACAGCAAATACTCATTGCTTTACAAGCTCTGCTTGAAACTGACAATGTCGCAGTATCAATTAACGCAACTCATTATTGTGTTAAAAGCCGTGGTGTAATGGATGCCACGTCTGAAACATCAACCACTGCATTAGGTGGCGATTTCAAAACCAATAGCAATACTCGCGCTGAGTTCTTAGCGAATTAATACAAAAAAAGGTGTGATTAAAAATCACACCTTTTTTAATTAAATACAATTTTACTTTAGCTTGCAGTATTAATGCTTTTCACAAACTCAGTGACTGGCATGCCATTACACGTAAGTGCTTTAACATTCTTGCTTCGCTTCTCAACCGCTTTAACACCAAGCTTTGCCGCTTTTGCACATAATTGCGTCGCGTCACTATCATCTACTAAATTAAACTCTTGCGATGAGTTTTGATTTTCTTTTTGCGTTTTCGCAAAGGTTTTAAGTGAAACGCCATTACACGCGATATCTGAATAATGTTCACTGATAAATACGCCCTGCTCTTTTGCAAATGCTTTAGCAGCTTGAAATCCATTCGTTTTGGCTACATTACATACAGAAGTATAGAATGTATCTTTAGACACATCGTTGCTTGCAAAGGCAAATGACGACATAGTGAGAGTAAGTACTGAAATTAACTTAAGCATAATATAGCTCCTAAATGAATTTTGAGCGAATTATATACACTAAATTTAGTTTAACAATGGAAAATATAGCTAAAACCAAACTGTCTACAAATTAAACTAACTCAGTGATCATTAAGCTCACATCATTAACAAGCTGTTTTCATATTAACGATGAAAATGGCAAGCTAAAGGTGACCAATTTGGAAAAATTATTTAAGTTAACCATTTTGATGATAAGCGTCTGGTGTTTAAATGTTGCAGCCAGTAGTTATTGTGATAACACTCGCTCTGCCTCAGATACTCAGAAAAATACAGTTACGGTAATGAGTGCCAACATCGCCCACGGGCGCGGTACCAATTTCTCTCAGATAACCAGCTCAATTGAGCAGATTAAAACAAATTTAAACGCGATTGCGACAAAGGTGAATCAAATCAATCCCGATATTGTTGCGTTTCAAGAAATAGACAAAGCCTCTTGGTGGAGTGGTCAGTTTAGTCATGTGGATTACTTATTAAAACGAACAAATTTTCAAAATTACGTCGCCACGAGTCATGTAAATGCTTGGTGGGGAAATTATGGAACCGCGCTTTTTTCTAAACTTCCACTTATAAATTGTGATGGATTTACGTTTGCCCCAAGTTGGCCTACAACTAATAAGGGCTTTAGTTACGCTAAGGTTAATTTAAATAAGCAAACTCAAGATATCATTGTGGTTTCTTTGCATTTAGATTTCTCAAGAGCATCAGTACGTAATAAGCAAATAAAGGAACTTCTTACCAAACTCAAAGATTTGAACGCCCCTATTATAATTATGGGCGACTTTAATACCGATTGGCGGTGGCAAAATTCAATCGTTAAAACCTTATCAGATAGCTATGGCTTACGTATTTATAACGCACAGTCTAATGAACTCAACACCTTTGGCGCAAAAAGACTCGATTGGATAATGGTCTCGCAACACTTTACTTTTAAGTCATATTACAATGTTGAAGGCGCTTTATCGGATCATGCCTTTGTTGTTGCGGAGCTAGAATTCAGTGAGCTCTAAAATAAGCATTAAACTAAGTACATTACTATTATGTTTGTCTACGTTTGCGCACGGAGCAATGCTGCTTGAGGTAAAATTTTTAATAAACGAGATAAAACAAAGCGATTGTTCGTTTATACGTAATGGCGTTTCCCATTCAGCGAAACGTGCCGCTGAGCACCTAACATTAAAATATAACAATGGAAAATCATACGCACAAAACGGTAAATCCTTTATTAAAAATCTCGCAACTAAAAGCTCGTGGACGGGTATAGTCTATAAGATAAAATGTCCTAATAAAGAAGCTGTTAACAGTAATGGGTGGTTAAATAACAAACTGATCAATTTTAAAAAATCAACGCGAAACCGCTAAATTACTTGCATTGGCAGTATATTGCTGTATAGTGCCCCAACTCCGGCAAGCGCTGTGTTTTGGGACTTTATCAGCCAATCGTCGGAATGAACGCTAAATTACGCGTTAACTGTGTGACGAGGTAAAGACCAAACATAACTAAAATAGCTAACGCTATTTGGGTGCTATATGCTGCCATGTATATTTCTACATTTTGGCCTCTACCTCCGTGTATCTTATTTAGGCGAAAGCCGCAAAAAAGTTGAGTAGTAGATGTCAAACGACAAAATTTTATTCGAAGAACTAAACCTTCCTACCCCTATTCTAAGTGCAATTACAGAACTTGGTTTTGTAGAGCCAACTCCAATCCAACAACAGTCAATTCCAGCATTATTAGCAGGTAAAGATGTACTAGGTGAAGCGCAAACAGGTACAGGTAAAACTGCAGCATTTGGTTTACCACTACTAGCACGCCTAGATGCAAACCTAAACGCACCACAAATGTTAGTGGTATGTCCTACACGTGAGCTTGCTATTCAGGTAGCAGAAGCAATTACAGATTTCGCTAAAAACATTCGCGGCTTAAATATTGCGACTGTTTACGGTGGCCAATCTTATACTATCCAAAACCGCGACCTAAAACGTGGCCCACAAATAGTTGTAGGTACACCAGGTCGTATGATGGACCACATTGAAAAAGGTCGTTTAAACCTAGACAACCTAAAAGCATGTGTATTAGATGAAGCAGACGAAATGCTTAACATGGGTTTCTTAGACGATATTGAATGGATCTTAGACCATGTACCAGAAGATACGCAGATGGCGTTCTTCTCTGCAACTATGCCAGCACCTATCAAGAAAATTACGTCTCAGTTCTTAACTGATCCTGTTCACGTTAAAATTGCTGTTGAAAAACAAGCAAAAGCTAACATCACACAACGTGCATGGCGTGTTGGTGCTATTGGTAAAACAGCGGGTCTTGAACGTATTGCAGAAGTTGTTGATTACGATGCAATGATCGTATTCGTACGTACTCGTAACGACACCCTGACGCTAGCTGAGCACCTTGTTAATAAAGGCTTTAAAGCAGCAGCACTAAATGGTGATATGCAGCAGCAAGACCGTGAACGCATCGTTGACCAACTTAAGAATGGTCGTATTCACATTCTTATTGCAACCGATGTTGTAGCGCGTGGTCTTGACGTACCACGTATCAGCCACGTAATTAACTACGACTTACCATTTGATAGTGAATCATATGTTCACCGTATCGGTCGTACTGGTCGTGCTGGTCGTGAAGGTGAAGCGATTTTATTTGCATCACACCGTGAAATGCGTCTTCTTAACCGTCTAGAGCGTGCAACTGAAGGTCAAATCACGCCATTCGAAATGCCTGATGCAAGCCAATTAAGCAAGCACCGCATTGAAAAAACAAAAGAAAAGCTACTAAGCGTTGCAGCAAGCCCGAACCTTGAGAAATACACTGAGGTACTTGCTAAGTTCACTGAAGAAAGTGAAATTACAACGGAACAATTAGCAGCCGCCATGTTGTATCAACTACAGCAAAAACTACCACTATTCCCACATGCGGATCCGGTAGATAAGCGTGGCGCACGTGATGGTCGTCGTGAAGGTGGCCGTGAGCGCGGTGGCAGAGATGGTCGTCGTGAAGGCGGTCGTGAACGTCGTAATCCAGGTGATTTCGCTACCTATAAATTTGCAGTTGGTCGTGCACAAGGTGTTAAACCGAGTGACATCGTTGGCGCAATTGCTAATGAAGTACGTATTAATTCTCGTGAAATCGGTAATATCAAACTGTTTGATAACCATTGTCACGTTGAATTACCAAAAACATTGCCTAGCCAAGGTTTTGAAAAACTAAAGAACGTGACAATTCGTCGTCATAAAATTAACCCAAGCATTGTTGAAGGTGCAACGGGTCAATATGATTCTGAAAATCGTGGTAAGCGTCCACCTCGTAAACGTGAGCGTAGCAACGACGATCGTTCTATTAAAACATTTAAAAAGAAAAGCAGACCAAGAAGAGATGAGCGTTCGATGCCAACGTTTAACTAATTAAGGTTAGCTCCACAAAAAGCCATGCATTGCATGGCTTTTTTGTTATTAATCACTTACAAATTTCAACAACATAAAACGTGAAATAAACTATTTAGACGCTCATACTGTATATGAATTAAATTTAATGACTATGGCTGTTAGGTGAAATTTGCGTTTAGTATTTCAAGCTTTAATTATTACATGTACACTGGTGTTTTTGTCTGCTTGCAGCAGCATAACCAGCGGACAGCTATTTTCCAACTACACTGAACAACTCACCCCTGCTCGCAACGCATTACAGAGCGCAAATATGCAACAAGCCGCGAGTTTGCTACCAACACATTCAGCAAACAACGTATCTAATACGCTAGGTCAGCTTGAAAATGCAAGGGTGTCACAACTCTCTGAAAATTACACTGACAGCAAAGTTGCATTCGAAAATGCCCTGTATCAGATTGATAAACAAAATTTTGCAGCAAATATTGAAATCAGTGAAGGACTGCAAACAACGGCGTCGTTTTTAACTAATGACAATGTAAGAGACTACCGCGTCCCCTATTTTGAACAGACTATGGTGCACACACTGCAATCGCTCAACTATGTCGCTTTAAATAATGTAGAAGGTGCATTAGTAGAAGTTCGACGCGCTAATTTAGTACAGCAACAAGCACTTAAAAAAAATCAAAACGAATTAGAAAAAGCAGTAGCAAAAACATCGTTAGATTTAAACGACCTATACAGCCGCTATCCAACTATGGACGATATGATTGGCTCGGTTAAAAATGGCTTTCAAAATGCGTTTACGTTTTATTTGTCAGGATTTTTATACGAAGCTACGGGTGAATACAATGCCGCTTATATCGATTACAAACGTGCAATCGATATATATTCTGAAAACACCTATTTACAGCAAGATATTTTGCGTTTAGCTAAGTACCTTGGCTTTGATGACGAATATAACTATTTCAAAGCGCGATTTAATGCTGATTTGCCGCTAACAAAGAATAACCAAGTGCGAGTGCTTGTGTTAATAGAGCAAGGCTTAATTCCTGAAAAAACAGAAGCTCGTATCGATTTACCAATATTTACATCCCGCGATGATATTCGTTTTTATAGTGTTGCATTACCAAGTTATGCAAATAACCATGAATACGCAGCACCTCTATCTATTAATATTGGCGAACAAACATTACAAAGCGAAACAATCGTTAAATTGTCTGCCCTTGCGGCAAAAGATTTAAAAGAGCGTATGCCCGGAATCGTTGCAAGGCAAATAACACGGCTAATCGCAAAAGAGCAATTTAGAAAAAGCGCCGCGCGCAATGGCGGTGATGTTGGTAATATAATCGCAACACTTTACAACCTTGCGAGCGAGCGTGCAGATACTCGCTCGTGGTTAACGCTTGCGAATAATTATCAAATTGCAAAAACGTATCTTACAAGCGGTGAGCATACGCTTTCGATAAATTTAAATGGGATAACACATCCCGTTTCGTTTTCAACAGATGGTAACAAATCCGTTTTGATTAAGGTCGTTAATCTAGGTTCGACACTAAATACAACGGTTTATACGATATAGGTGATGAATATGAAAAACATAATTGGCATTTTAATTTTCTTTGCGTTGTTACAAGGTTGTGCCGGCAAGCCCGTCACATCAGGAACAGGAACCGAACAGATTACAGCAAACGATAATTGGCAGGCGCATTTAAAAGTTGATAATCCGACACTTGCAAAACGATTAGTCATTTCAAATGTACTCACGCGTACAACCAATGGCTTGCTTGACGTAAATTTAGAATTAACCAGCAGCTATAAAAAAACGCAAAACCTGCAATACCATTTTAATTGGTTTGATAAAGACGGCTTTGTAATTGAGCAAGGTAAAGAGCCGTGGAAGTCATTGCCACTTCACGGTCATCAAGTTGTAAATTTAGGTGCAATTGCACCAACAAAAGACGTTGTGAAATTTCGTTTGTATGTACGCGAAATTAACGAAACAATTTATCGTTTTTAGTACATAACCTCTGTGCGAAAAATATTAAGGAATTACTATGAAAAACAGTTTACTTACATTAAGCCTATTAACAACGTTAGCGATTAGTGGGTGTGCAAACCGAGAAGTGGTGACATACGGCGATTCAACAGAAGTTGAAACCGTCGACATTGGTTTTGGTTCAACGGACTTGCAAAAAGTCGCCGCAGAAATGACGGATTCGCTATTAGTTTCTGCTGCGATGAAAGAGTTTAGTCAAAATGGCAGGCCTATCTTTTTCGTTGAACGTATCAAGAACAAAACCAGCGAACACATAGATACAGAATCAATTACAGACTCTATCTCGACTAAACTATTACGCTCAGGGAGCGTGCGCTTTGTTGATATGGCACGTGTTGAAGCAGCCCGTGAACAATTAACGTTTCAGCAAGATGGTGGCATGGTAGATCAAAGTAAGGCGATTGCTTTTGGACAGCATGTTGGCGCTGAATATATGTTATATGGCAACCTTTCAAGCATTGTAAAGTTTAACAAAGACAAGCAAGATGTTTATTACAAATTCACCATGCGTTTAATGGACCTTAAAACTGGCTTAGTTGAATGGGCGGATGAAACAGAGATCCGTAAAAATCGTGAGAAAAAACGTGTAGGTTGGTAATGCTATGAATATGCGCATTTTTGTCATAATTTCGGCACTCGTTTTAGCTATAGTGAGTTTTCAAACCTTTGGTTATGAGCGTAATAAAGCGGTTCCCGTAGAAAAAGTGGTTTATGGCAAAGTAGAGACTGTTCGCCATATTACTGATACTGAATTGATGCGCGATAAATCAGCGGGTTGGAAACATTTTGGTGGAGCACTTATCGGCGGCGTTATTGGTAACCAATTTGGTGATGGCAGTGGTCAAGTTGCTGCAACCATACTTGGCTCACTCATTGGCGCGTCGATTGCTAAAAAAAATGTTCCGGATTACCGACAGCGCACTGTAAAGTTGATTGAAATGATGATTTTAACTGAAGATAAACAACGCGTTATGGTAATACAAGATTACGACAGCCACATGCAATTTAGCAAAGGGTCAACGGTGAGAATCGTTTATCTACAGTCAAATACTGTGCGTGTTGATATCGCTTACTGAATAAATTGAAAATATAAGATTGGAATTGCGGCGATCGCTAGTACAAGAATAAAGTACAATATGATGTCTTTATGAACAGATCCTTTGCCTTGTGATTTTGCCATTATTAAACTCCTTTTAATGTGACGTTATCATAATTATAAACTACCTGAAAAGAAAGGGTTAAATATTCTTTTTTATTTGTAGCGCATTAGATATCAGCTTGTTAATTAAAGTAATAATTAGCACCTTTACATAAACGAAGGTGCTAATTTTATTTTTTACTTTGAGCTTAATGTTTTACTTAAGTTTAATTTTCAAATTTGGTAACGCTGCTTCAAGTTCTATTTCTTGACCTAAGCGCAACACTTTAAACGTTACTTTATCGCCACCTTTGAGTGAACGCATGTAATTTAGAATATTAAGATAATTTTGCTCTTCACCCGTTAATATATGCGGACCAATCGATAGAACAACATCACCGCCTAAGATAATCGGGTTGTTATCAACAATTGCTGGTACTATTCCGCCTTTAAGCCCGAGTTTTTCCGCAAAACTTTGCGTTGTTACTTTTTCAACTAATAACCCTGCTCGTTGCGGAATGTTTAACGCTGCGGCCATTACCGGTGTTAAAAATGTGTATTCAAAACCAAACCACACCATAGGTTGCGCGATTAAAATATCTTTAACCATTGCAGTGCTTGCAGCAAAACCAAGACCTTCGTTACCGCCAGAACGAGATTGGATATAGCTGACAACACCAATTAATTCACCATTTTCTATAAATAACGGGCCACCGGAATTACCTTGGTTTATTGCAGCGTCTGTTTGAATAAACTCAATTTTATTAAATCCAGGGCGCTGATAAATGCGTTTACCACTGAAGTGCCCTACTGTTAATGTGTGTTCTAACCCATAAGGCGTGCCAATAACAAACACCTCATTACCAATTTCAGCTTTATTTGAATCACCCAGTTCTACAAACGGAAAATCAGTTTCGTTGCTGATCAATTTAATTAATGCAATATCCGCAGCTTCAAAACTAGCCAATACTTTTGCTTTGTAAGTACCGCGTTCTTTTACCGTAACCGTAAGTTCATCTGCACTATTTACTACGTGCGCCGCGGTTAATATTAAACCTTGTTGATTTATCAGCGTGCCTGAGCCCAAGCTGCTCGCTGTTTTGGTCACTAACTTGTCGTCTTCAGCTCTTACTTCTTGGCTGTCTGAATAAATAATAACGACAGATTTATCGAGCTTTTTATAAAGGCTACTATAATCCTTTGAAAAAGCAGAAACACTAACAAGTACCATCAATAAAAGCGCTGGCTTAAGTATATTTTTAAACACGACTATTCCTTAGGGTGTAGTTGAGACGTATTATTTTTGAGTGTAATGTTGTCAAAGTAAACAACAATTTTTCAATGCGTTATTGACTAAGCTCGTTTAGTGGAAATGAATAATAACAGGAATGGTTTATTAAAGATTAATGTGGCGCGCTCAACGCTGGTTGAGCGCGCCATTTTATCGTAACTTATAAGCTCTTAGGGTAATCGACCCCTAACCACGCTTTAAACAATGCTTTTTGTTTGCGAGACGGTTTTTTAACTAAACTAATAACCTTAGGGCTACTCGCTTTTTCACTCAGTAATAATTTAGTTGAATGTAAGGTGTCACGTCTAAAATAACTGATATCAATTGATTGACCTGGCTTAAAGCGTTTTAGATATTTATCAAATGGTTCGCTAATTCGCTGACCGTTAATCGCAACAATAATATCGCTAGTAGTTAATCCAGCTTTCCATGCGCTTCCTTCACGTTTAACTTTATTTATAAATACTTGGCCATCTTTATAATCACCATTTAAATCAGCACTTGCAGCAAAGCTTACGCTTTTTGGATAATCAAACTTAAGGCCAACTGTGTTTAGCATGTCATCAAAATTAAGCATTGCGGGACTATCAATATTTTGTTGCCACCACGCAGTGTAATCGTTGCCCGATACCGCTTTTAAAATCGCTTTAACATCGCCGCTAGTGAATCCTTTTGGCAAGGCAAAATCTTTGTAAAGCGTGCGATGTACATCGCGATAACTGACTTTACCATTACTATCTGAAATAAGTTTTACATCTAGCGCCCACGATAACAACGCACCTTCACTGTAAATATTGGTCGAAAAGTTAGTATCATGGTCGCCACCTTGATTTATCCATTTATCAAAGCTGGTTTCAGATGCCGATTGGATTTCACGACCAGGGCGTGCAAGATGTTTATTAATGTTTTTAGACAACCCCTTAAAGTATTCTTTCAACGTAATAATATCGCCGCGAATTAGCAATAAGTCATCAAAATAGCTGGTTGAGCCTTCCGCTACCCAGAGTAAATCTGTGTAATTATGGTCTGTATAGTTGTAAGGCGTTAAGCCTTGTGGGCGATACCCTTTTACATTCCAAGTGTGAACAAATTCGTGAGAAGCGGTGGTAATAAATCCTATGTAATCATCTCTTTCACGAAAAGAATCACGCTGACGTTGGATAATCGTTGAGTTAAGATGTTCTGTCGCACCTCTTGCACCACTGGTCGCATGTACCATAAAAACGTAACGTTTATATGGGTAGGCGTGCCAAATATCTGAACCTGTTTTAACTAACTTTTTAAGGTCAGTAATCATTTTATCAGTGTCGTAGTTACCTTCACCCCATACAACAAGCTCATAGTCGCGACCATCTACTTGCCATTTGAATAGCTTGTTAATACCGGTTTCAATGGGTGAATCAACAAGAATATCGTAATTATCGGCGACGAATTGATGTGCGTGCTCACCATTTTCCATACCAGATACACTGCGCCAATCAGATGGTACGTTTAAGTCCACAGTCACCTTTTGGTCACGATAGGCTTCTGAAAACATAAAAAAGCCTGATGCATCGATAAATGCATGGCTATCATCGATATGGCGTGAACGCATGCCTAACTCGTTTGCGTAAACTTGATAGCTGATTTTTACTTTTTGATTAGGTGTGGTGCTAATCTGCCAAGAGTTAGAATCAATTTTTTGCCAATTTAACGCTTTCCCGCTTTCGTCTTGTGCGCTGAATAAACGAATGCCGTTCGCCATATCCAGTAATTCATAACGGCCAGTACGCCACGAAGGTAATTTTACGATTAATTGTTCTGAACCACTCGGAAACTCGGCGCTGACATTACCTAAATGATGTTCACCTTGTGCAATCGTTAGTTGATAATCAACCTTGGCAAATACCGGACTTGTATAAAATAATGACGCCGTAACAAACGGAAGAAAAGCAGGAATAAAACGTTTCATAATACCATTAAGCAAAGTAGAAAATTACGTAACCCTAGCAATTTTAACTTTTTAATACCAGCATCTGAGGTAGTCGCCTACTGTTTATATTCTATATGTAACGTTATGAATAATTGAGTAACCATGATGTAACAAAATGATTATAGCCGTTTAGTGTGATTATCATTAAATTAACAACAATCAACTTGCAACAAAATCGCTATACCTTAGAAGATTCAAAACCTTAATCCAAATCATCACAACAATAGCTAAGCTAACTATTTAAATTTTATGTATTTAATCGAATAAGAACAAATTCTTAAAAAGCAACTATGCTTTAGTATAAGCATATTTTGACTCGAAATTGACAGCGCATTGAGATAAACTTCAACTGCTCAAAAGAAATAGGTAAAAATTACGGTGTCTCAGCAAGTTAGTATTCTACGCACAAAGTTAGACTCAGCAATCAAAGGGCGTAAACAACTCGAACATGCTTATAAAGTACAAGTTGACTATTTAACTCAATTCATCGCCAAACTATCGTTAGTTTGCAAAGGTTTAGACCTTGAATTAGATAATCGCTTAGCAAAGTATCGCAGTACGATTCAAAAAGGTGTTGATTACGAACAGTTAGTACCGTTGCTTGAAGAGATCTCGAAACTATTTAAAGAGCAAGCCACTCGCGCAGAAACCAATCTAAAGGCGTTACACCAAAGCGTCGACTCCGCTGGCAGAAAGCTTCAGCGCCAAAAAGGATTGCCTGATGATTTGCGTCGCAATCTTCGCATTTTACTGACAAGTGATTTAGAAAATGTAAAAGCAACTACCGAGTTTATTCCCGTTTTAACGCGTCTTGTAGAAATTTACCATGCGGTATTAGAGAAAAAGCACAAGGCAGACAGCAGTGACGCCATTGCTGAATCAGCAGAGCTTGCGCAAGAGTTACAAAATTTACTCAGTGAATTAGCTTTTGAAGGCGAAAGTGGTAAACGCATTGATTCAATAAAACAAAAAGTGTCACAGGAATTCAGCTTACCTGTACTACTCGACTGTTGCGTTGAAATTATTCGAATTATTGTTGAAACAATTTCACAAGAACGTGCGTCTGCACAAAAGTTCTTATTTGCAATCAATGAAACCCTAAGTTTATTGCAAGCGAGTTTAATGGAGTCAGTAAAACGCTCTAGCCAAATAAACTCGCAAATGGAAGATCTAAACGCGCAAATTCAGCACAAAATGCGCACTATTAGCCAAGACGTAGATGAAGCGCAAAATATTACAACGCTAAAGCAGCTTATTTCTGAGAAAATGGAATCGTTAACGGTTGATCTCGCTAATAAAGAAAAGCTAGAACAACAAGAACGCGAAGAGCTGGTCACTACGTTAAAAGAAATGGGGGAGCGTGTTAACAAACTCGAGAAAGAAACAGAGCAATATCAAGAGCGTCTAGCCGAGCAACGTTTCAAGAGTTTACAAGATAGCCTAACTCAACTGCCAAATCGCGCCGCATTTGATGAGCGCTTTGCCCTTGAATACAACACCTTTAAACGTGACCACCACGATCTCTGTATTGTTGTTGCAGACATCGACCACTTCAAATCAATTAATGATAATTACGGTCATAGTGCTGGCGATAAAACCCTGCAAGTAGTGGCTAAAGCGCTCAAAAAAGCCATTCGTGTTACCGACTTTATCGCTCGCTTTGGTGGTGAAGAATTTGTACTTATTATGCCCCATAGCAAGTTAGAGCAAATTTCGGTACCACTCGAAAAACTAAGGCGTTCCGTTAAGGCAATTCCATTTAAATTTAAACAAAAAGCAGTAACCATTACTATCTCGTTTGGTGCAACACAGTTAAAGGAAGGCGATTCAATGCAAGAAGCCTTCGACCGTGCAGACGAAGCCTTATACCAAGCGAAGAACTCAGGACGCGATCGTATTGTTCTAAAAAATTAGCTTGCTTAGTGATGATAAAAAACTATATTTAAATTAAGTGCTTATTATAATTTGCATAATTTAAATATAGTTTAGACGTACAAGGAGTCGCCTATGCAAGTACAGATCAATCCAACAGGCGCGTTAGATTTACTTTCACAATTAGAAGTTGAAGCGCTTAAACGCTCATCAACCAGCGAGCTTTATCGCTTATTCCGTAATTGTTCGCTCGCAGTTCTTAATGTCGGTAGTCATACCGATTCTAGTGTTGAAATTTACGATAAATACCAAAATTTTGATATTAACTTACTGTGTCGTGAGCGCGGCATCAAAGTAGAACTTATTAATCCTCCTCAGCATGCATTTGTCGACGGTAAAATTATTACCGGTATTAACGAACATTTACTCGCAGTTATTCGCGACATCGTGTTTATTAAAGACAAATATCAAGATGGTAAAATAAACCTTACGAGTTCATCACACATTACCCATGTTGTATTCGATATGTTGCGTAATGCTCGGGTATTAAAGCCAAGCGAAGATCCCAACATGATCGTGTGTTGGGGCGGTCATTCTATTAAAGAAGTTGAATACAAGTACACCAAAGAAGTGGGTTATCAACTAGGCTTACGTAATTTAAATATATGCACTGGTTGTGGACCAGGTGCAATGAAAGGCCCAATGAAAGGCGCCACAATTGGACATGCTAAACAACGTTTTACGCAAAACCGTTACTTAGGGTTAACTGAGCCAAGTATTATTGCGGCCGAACCCCCTAATCCAATTGTTAATCAGCTGGTAATTTTACCTGATATCGAAAAGCGCTTAGAGGCATTTATTCGAACTGCGCACGGTATAATTATTTTTCCGGGCGGTGCAGGTACAGCCGAAGAATTACTTTATTTATTGGGTATTTTGCTTCACCCAGATAATGCAAAACAAGCACTGCCGGTGGTGTTAACAGGTCCTGAATCGTCGCGTGCTTATTTTGATGAGTTAGTTAACTTTGTAAAAGAGACCCTTGGCGACGAAGCGCTTTCTAAATTTAAAGTGATCATTGATGACCCTGAAGCGGTTGGTAAGTATTTTAGTCAAAATATGGCAAACGTTAGAGAGTACCGTAAAGAACGAGGCGATGCCTACCACTATAATTGGTCTTTGAAAATTGAACCTGAATTTCAATTACCGTTCGAGCCGACTCACACAAATATGGCGAACCTCAACTTAGGTTTAAACCAACCCAAAGAGCAACTCGCCGCTAATTTAAGGCGTGCGTTTTCTGGCATTGTTGCCGGTAACGTAAAAGATGAAGGCATTAAAGCAATTAAGCGCCATGGTGTGTTTGCACTTTCGGGCGACAAAGAATTAATGACTAAAATGGATAAGCTGCTCGCTGCATTTGTAGCTCAAGGAAGAATGAAACTACCTGGTGCGGTTTATACCCCCTGCTATCGTATAGAAACTTAATATTCTGGACAAAAACAGGTAAAATGGCGCTTCATTAGCGCCTTTTTTATGTTCATAATTTAGTTCATTTACAATGCGTATTAGTTTTTCTTAACGTTAAGGTATTCATGGCAACTCATTTACTACTCATTGATGCGCTTAATTTAATAAGGCGAATTTATGCTGTTGATAGTCAACAAGCAGGAAATGATGCAAATTTGGCTACCAAAAACACCTATTTTAGGGTCGTTAATGCGGCGCGAAAACTGTTAAAAAATACGAACGCTACACATGCTATTGCCGTTTTTGATGGTGATACGAGCTGGCGCTATCACTATTATTCAGATTACAAACAATCACGAAAACCAATGCCTAATGAGTTGGCTGACGCACTGCCTAAACTTTACCAAGCATTTTCAGAACTTGGCATAACGGTTTATGTTCCTGAGCACGATGAAGCAGATGACGTAATCGCAACACTGGCAAGTAAAGCGTCTACCAATAAAGTAACGTCAACAATAGTCTCTACCGACAAAGGTTTTTTACCTTTACTTGGCGACTACATTCATGTGTATGACTACTTTAAAAGCGAATATATTTCGATTCAGTCTGTAATTGAAAAATTTTCGTTAGCCCCCTCACAACTCACAGATTTTTGGGCGCTCAACGGCGATAAAACGAATGATATTCCGGGGGTAAGTGGAATTGGCAAGCAAGGCGCAGTCAATTTATTAACGCAATTCCCGTCAGTTGAAGACGCCCTTTTAGCGACTGACTATCCAGATGAGTTAAAACGTGTTTTCAACAAGTTAAACGACAATCATGATGCCTATATTCGTGCTAAGCTATTGGTAAGTTTACGCCAAGATATTCATCTTGGTTTCAGTTTGAAGGCACTACGTTTACCGAGTTCTTAGTATGAATAATAAAATTCTGAAATACATTGTCTTAGGGTTAGGGATTTATGCGATTGCCGCGGGCCTTATTATTAACTTTTACAAAGACGACCCACAAGGCATGTATTGGCAAGACAGAGAATCTTTCAATAAACGGTATCTTAGTAAATTAAAGGCCGACTCTCCTGTATTTTTAGACCAAGTATTCAACAATTTAGGTTCGCCTGACTTAACGTTTGCAAAGCGCAAAGGTGACGACGTATTTCAAATTATCTACTACCGCACGCAGCATGAACATTCTGATGGTATTACTACCAAAGATGAATGCACGGGGATGTTTTTCAAAAATGAACAACTCGTTGCGTGGGGTCCTGGCGCAGAAATTGCGTATGATAGAGTTAATTAACGAAGAATAAGTGAACATTTGAGTGGATTTAGCCCAGCAATTAATGGAGAGCGTGGATAGTTTAGACAAACTATTTAACGTTTATAATGACAAAACCCAATGGCGTTCAGCCTACCCATTACTTGTTGATGCCGCGACACGCATTGAAGAAACATTTCACGCTAATCAACACGTCTCGATAGCAACCCTTTCTGTTTATAACGCAAAGTACAGTTACGCAACTAATTTGATTAGTCGCCAATGTATTTTAATTTGTATTTTTGCAAAGATAAGCGGTTTAAATCGAATCGCGTGCGTAAAACTACTGCAAAGTGCGATATCACATTGTGTATCCATATCTAACGAGCTTAATTGTGTTGCTGCAAAAACATTGTTAAATGCAAAACAACATGAGCGCTACAAAAACCGTTATCGCTACACCTATCAGTTTGTTAAACCACATTTAAGCAAATTGCCGTTATTGCAAACGGATCTTGTCGCTAAAATAAAACAGCAACCACACTATTCTATCGACAACCGAATTGTGCGTTTAAGTTACGTACTGGCTAAAGCGATTACCTGTGTTGATGATATGCCAGCGCGCACCTTACGTGACGTGATACACACTGTTTATTTAAAGACAACACGTACTGAAGATAAGTCACTTTTAACTGAACTTGGTCAACTATTTAATGCTCCATTACCCGGAGAGACGGTTCGAAACGAAGGACTCGAATTACGTGTATTGGGACAAGTATCAAACAATAAATTACTGTGTTACCACACCGATAGTAAGTCATTTAAAGAAGTAAAAACCAGTGCACGCGTAGTTAAGCATCGCGTTGCCGCGACGAATCAAATTGAGCCGCTTATTGGTTTGTGGCATAAATTGCCGGAGCTAGTGAAGTTCGTCAACGCACCCCATATTAATGAATACTTTACTACTCATGATTTACACGTAATTCGAAAAGCGGCACATTTTAGTATTGGAAAATTACTTGGCGAGCTTGAAAAAAATCCAAATGCCAACACGTTAGTACTTAATTTAGCACAGCGATTTTCACACAATCCCATATCAGATATTAGGCACGCCATTGCACTGGTAGGCATTGAACAACTACCTGACTTATTAGAAAATCAGCAGTTATTGCAACGTTTACGTAGTTTAGGAAAGCTCAATTGGCATTACGTTGAAAATCGTGTTTCGTTGTTGATTTCGTTTATTGAAAGCTACAAAATAATCGACCCGCATTTTCCATGTCAAAAAGTCATCAATTACGCATTAAAGTACATCGCATTTACGTTTAAACTGTTTCCGCACGGCATAGTTTTGCCGATAAACACCACTACGCCTAAACACAGCATTACAGATATCAATTCGTTAGTTAATTTTTATGCGTTACATAACCAAGAATTACCTGATCAGGTAAAAGCAAATCCGTTTTTTGAAATTAGCCAAAGCGGGTATCAATTAACAGAGGGTACACAGGTACACAGTGCATGTTTTGTTCACTTAGTACTTTGTAATTTAGTTTACTTAGGTCAAACGTTAGAACAACAGCCGGCGTACATAAAGCAGCAGATGATTTATGCTCAACAACAACTTCAAATAGAAAATTTAGATAATTATTTAACCAAGTTATTAGACTTTAGTCCTGTTAACAGGGTTTTATAATTACAAATACCGTCATTTTTAAGCCTTTTGTGGATTAATCTGCTAAAAATTGCTATAAATAGCCGTTGAATAATAATATGAGCAAGCATTAATAACTAACCAGTTGGCATCACGATGCTATGCTTGTTCGTGACAATCTCACGTATACAGTTACCCAACCGGGTAGCTCGATTCAGTTAAAGGAAAATTTAATGTCTAAGCAAACCATTACGGTTATTAAAGGCGATGGTATTGGTCCAAGCATCATTGATTCAGCGCTTGAGATCCTAAATGCAGTTGGTTGCGATTATGAGTATGAATTTGTTGATGCGGGTCTTGCTGCACTTGAAAAAACAGGTGAGCTTTTACCACAAGCAACCCTTGATGCAATCGAACGCAACAAAATCACTTTAAAAGGCCCGCTAACGACACCAGTAGGTGAAGGCTTTACATCAATTAACGTTACATTACGTAAAAAGTTTAACTTGTACGCTAACGTTCGCCCAGTTAAGTCATTTGAAGGTACTAAAGCGCGTTACGACGATATTGATATCATCACAATCCGTGAAAATACTCAGGGCATGTACTCTGGTCTTGGCCAAGTTGTATCAGAAGATGGTACTGAAGCAGAGGCAATGTCAAAGATCACACGTGAAGGCGCTGAGAAAATTGTTACTTTTGCTTACGAACTTGCAAAGCGTGAAGGTCGTAAAAAAGTAACTGCTGTACACAAAGCAAACATTCTGAAATCGACATCGGGCCTTTTCTTGAAAGTAGCGCGTGAGGTTGCTGAGCGTTATCCTGAAATTGAATCTGCTGAAATGATTGTAGATGCGACATGTATGAAGTTAGTAATGAACCCAGAAGAATTCGACGTAATGGTTACAACTAACCTATTCGGTGACATTCTTTCGGATCTATGTGCTGGCCTCGTTGGTGGTTTAGGTATGGCACCAGGTGCAAATATTGGTAAAGATGCTGCTATTTTTGAAGCGGTACACGGTAGTGCACCAGATATCGCTGGTAAAAACCTTGCAAACCCAACATCTGTGATTCTTGCGTCTATTCAAATGTTAGAGTATTTAGGTGAAGCAGAAAAAGCTGAGCGTATTCGTAAAGCCATTGCTCACGTAATTAAAACAGGCGACCGTACTACACGCGACTTAGGTGGTAGCCACGGAACGACTGACTTTACCCAAGCAGTTATCGAAGCATTATAATTTTTAAAAAGGTGACGTAAGTCACCTTTTTTTATCGCATTTTCTTGCCTTTTACTTTCGTCATTTTAGACTACTACCCGCTGACAATCAGTAAACGAGGACACAATGAAACTAATCAAATCAGCATTAGCTGTCGCGCTAGGTTTATCTACAAGCGCTGCCTTTGCTAATGACACACTTACACTAGAAGATTTAACAAAAATCCAATCAGTTGGTCAAACTGCAATTAGCCCAGATGGCGATGCAGTTGCATTTACCCGCTCTGTGCCACGTGAAATTTATGTAGAAAAAGATGGTTTTAACTACAGCGAACTTTATCTTACTGATGCTAAAGGTAATGAGCGCCCTTTCATTACTGGTAAAGTAAATATCTCAAGTCTTGAGTATTCTGCTGACGGCAAGTTTGTTTACTTCTTAGCTAAGTTTAAAGAAGACAAATTTAAAACCCTTTATCGCATTCCGGTAAATGGTGGTCAATGGCAAAAAGTAATTGCCTTAAAAGGCACGTCTATTTCGTCTTATGATCTAAGCCCAGACAACCAACACGTTGCGATTATAGCAAAGCCTGCTAAACCGAAAACAGACAAAGAATTAGCAAAATTAGGCTTTAAGGCAGAAACTTATGAACTTGGATTAACAACTGCAGAGTTAATGGTTGTTGATTTAACTGTAAACGAAAAGCCAATCGCACTTGAAGGGCTAGGAATTGATCAATACGTAAGCGATGTTAACTGGTCAAGTGATGCTAAAAAACTACTAGTTAAAACACAGCCTTCAGCACTTATCGACGATAAGTACATGAAATCAACATGGCATATCTTTGATCTTTCGAGCAAAAAAGTAGTTACTTCATTTGCAACTGAAGGCAAATTAGGCGCAGCTGAATTTTCACCAAATGGTAAATATGTCGCAATCCTTGGTGCACAAGACAAGCACGACCCAGCAACAGGCCGCTTATATTTGGCAGATGCAGAATCAGGTAAAATTGAAAACTGGTTACCTAATTTTGAAGGCCACATCAGCGATTTCGAATGGGCAAATAAGTCAAATACCCTGCATTTCGTAGCGCAAATTGATACAGAAAGCTTTATCGCAACAATTAAGCCAGGCTCAAGTAAATACAAAACCAAGCTTAAACGCGGTAAATTAATTGCTGGCCGTTTATCTATTTCAGATTCAGATAAGACAGTTGCGTTTGCGGGTCACTCACGTAAACACCCGACTGAAGCGTTTATGCTACGTGGTAAAAAAGATATTCGAGTATCAGATTCAAACGCGTGGTTAAACGATAAGCGTCTAGCTAAACAAGAAACTATCTCGTTCAAAGCCGAAGATGGAACACGTTTAGATGGCGTACTTGTTTATCCATTAGACTATCAAGAAGGTACTCGTTATCCGCTAATTATGTCGGTTCACGGTGGCCCTGAAAGTCACGACAAAGATGGATGGGTAACTAACTACTCTCGTCCTGGTCAAGTAGCGGCTGCACGTGGTTACGCAGTTCTGTACCCTAACTACCGTGGTTCAACAGGTAAAGGCGTTGACTACTCTAAACTTGGTCAAAATGACTATGCAGGAGAAGAGTTCAACGATCTTGTTCGTTTTAAGCAACACCTTGTTGATAAAGGCTTAGTTGATACTAAACGCGTTGGTATTACAGGTGGTTCATACGGTGGTTATGCGTCAGCATGGGCTGCTACAAAACTCACTGAACATTTTGCAACATCGGTAATGTTTGTTGGTGTAACTAACCAATTATCAAAATTTGGTACTACTGACATTTCAAACGAAATGCATCTAGTACACGCGCGTTCTTACCCTTGGGACAAATGGCAATGGTATTTAGAGCGTTCACCTATTTATTGGGCTGGTCAATCTAAAACACCATTATTGATCATGCACGGTAAAGACGATCCTCGTGTTCACCCTGCACAATCAATGGAACTTTACCGTTATATGAAAGTACAAGGTAAAGACGTACGCTTAATTTACTACCCAGGCGAAGGTCACGGTAACAAGCGTATGGCTGCTAAATATGATTACAGCCTACGTTTAATGCGTTGGATGGATAACTACTTGTTAAATGGTAAAACTGAAATGCCAGAGTACAAGATTGACCACGCAGCAAATTTAAAAGCGAAAAAAGAAGAAAATAAATAATTAGCTTCTTATTTAAATAAAGGCCCTATTTGGGCCTTTTTTTATGTACAAAATTCCGAAATAAATTAAAGTACTAATTCAGTAATAATAAATTATTGTATACACTTTCAAAAGATTGCATTTTCAATTCGCCAGCAATCAAAGATAACCAAAAAAACCACATTTTTAATTTTAATACTGATAATAATGAATTATTTATGTCAATTGAAGAATTCACCGTTGACAACAGTTAACAAAAATAATACAAATACGTTAATCAATTTTTAGAGCAAATTTAAATGACATTATTTCTTCTACTAACAGTCTTCGTCCTGGTCTTAATTAAGTCGCCAGCGGGGAGCTATTAGTTAATTTTGTCATACTGAATTTAATAAGCCCCCGCAACTAGCGGGGGTTTTTTTTATCTACTGCACAGAGGAATGAGGATGGACAGTAATAAAATGTCGGGTGCTGAGCTTGTTGTTAAAGCGTTAAAAGCACTTAAGGTTAAATATATTTTTGGTTATCCCGGTGGTAGCGTATTAGATATTTATGATGCCCTATTTGCTGAGAACGAGCTTGATCATATTTTAGTGCGTCATGAGCAAGCTGCGACGCATATGGCCGATGGTTTTGCGCGAGCAACAGGTGAAGTGGGCGTTGTACTTGCCACATCAGGACCTGGTGCAACTAACTGTGTTACTGGTATTGCAACTGCTTATATGGATTCAATCCCAATGGTAGTTTTATCTGGCCAAGTACCTACCAATTTAATTGGCGATGACGCCTTTCAAGAAACCGATATTGTTGGTTGCTCACGTCCAATCGTAAAACACAGCTTTAACTGTCGTGATGCAGAAAAGATCCCAGAAACCCTAGCAAAAGCATTTTACCTTGCTGCGTCTGGTCGACCTGGTCCCGTTGTCGTGGAATTACCAAAAGATATATTAAATCCGGCACTTGCGTTTGATTACTTTATGCCAGATGACATATCGATGCGTTCGTACAGCCCGAATACCAAAGGTCATCCAAAGCAAATCAAAAAAGCAGCATCGGCTATTTTAAATGCTAAACGACTTGTTATTTACTCAGGCGGCGGCGTTGTATTATCTGATACATCAGAGCAATTAACAGAGCTAGTTGAAAGCTTGAATGCACCTTGTACCAACACCCTTATGGGATTAGGCGGTATTTCAGGCACGCATCCCAACTTTATTGGTATGCTTGGCATGCACGGTAATTTGGAAGCAAACAAAGCAATGGCAAACGCCGATGTTATTCTTGCATTAGGTGCACGCTTTGACGACCGCGTAACCAATAATGTTAAGAAGTTTTGTCCCAACGCGACGATTGTTCAGGTTGATGTTGACCCGACGTCTATCTCTAAAACCATTCACTGTCATATACCGGTCGTTGGCGATCTTGCTACTGTATTTGCACAATTGCAAAGTGCGATTAGTAAAAGCGACATTCAAATTGACCGCGCTGCGCAAGAAGATTGGTGGCGACAAATTAATAATTGGCGCGAACAGCGTTGTTTAAGTTTTGAAACTGGCTCAAAGAAAATTAAACCACAAGCCGCAATTAAAGCGCTCTACGAAGTAACTAAGGGCGATGCCTATATTAGTTCAGACGTAGGTCAGCACCAAATGTTCGCCGCACAGCACTATCCTTTTGCAAAACCACGTCAGTGGATTAACTCTGGTGGCCTTGGCACTATGGGTTTTGGTTTTCCTGCAGCGATGGGTGTAAAACTCGCTTTTCCTGATAAAGAATCAGTATGTGTTACCGGTGATGGGTCTATTCAAATGAATATTCAAGAATTATCAACCTGTATGCAATATGGCTTGCCAGTAAAAATAGTGTCTTTAAATAACCGTTCGCTTGGCATGGTACGCCAATGGCAAGACATGATTTATTCGGGTCGCCACTCATGTTCTTATATGGAATCCCTGCCTGATTTTGTAAAACTTGCAGAGAGCTATGGTCATATTGGTATTCGCATTGACCACCCAAGCGAGCTTAATGAAAAGTTAAAAGAAGCATTTTCCCATAAAGACAAACTGGTATTTATCGACATCAATGTAGATGAAAATGAACACGTGTATCCAATGCAAATTCGTCATGGCTCAGTTGATGAGATGTGGCTGAAAAAAGGAGTAAAAGCATAATGCGTCATATTTTAAGCATTCTTTTAGAAAATGAACCAGGCGCCCTATCACGTATTGTTGGTTTGTTTTCGCAGCGCGCCTACAACATTGACAGCTTAACTGTGGGTCCAACTGATGATGACTCATTATCGCGTATTACAATAACGACCACAGGTAATGACCGTATTCTTGAACAAATCACTAAGCAAGTTAATAAGTTAGTAGATGTACATAAAGTGATTGACCTGAGTGATGCAAGTCATATTGAACGTGAGTTATTGTTAGTTAAAGTAATGGCTCATGAAGAGAAAACACGTGCGGCCGTAACCCGTGTGGTTGATATATTTGGCGCATCTATTTTAGATATGGGTAAAACAACCTACACACTGCAGTTAGTTGGCGCAGTTGATAAGCTCGCATCTTTTATTGATACCTTAAAAAATGAAACTGAGGTGATTGAGGTTGTGAGATCTGGCGCAGTTGGTTTAAGTCGTGGCGACAAAGCGTTAAGACCAAAGTAATTATAAAGCGTGTTAGATAATTACGCTGTTTTGCTAACTAGGTTGGATTATTCAATGTAAATAACTACGTTGCAGGTTCAGCCTGGTTAGCATGTTTCTACCCAGTACCATTTTATCGAATAATTACCAAGTGGGTTTAACCTACAGTTGAATAACAAACAATAAAAAAGGAGCTTAACGCTCCTTTTTAAAGTTATTGGGATGATAACTTTTACAAATTAGTTAACGCTGTCTTTAAGACCTTTACCTGCTTTGAAAGTAGGGATGTTAGCTGCAGCGATTTGAATTTCTTCACCAGTTTGTGGGTTACGGCCTGTGCGCGCTGCACGTGCTTTAACAGAGAAAGTACCGAAACCAACTAGCGCTACAGAGTTACCGTCTTTTAATGATGTAGACACTGCACCAGTGAATGCGTCTAATGCGCGAGCTGCTGCTGCTTTAGAAATTTCTGCGTCCGCAGCGATTTTTTCAACTAATTGTGCTTTGTTCATTATAGATTCCTATCTTTATTATTTTGCCTTTGCAGACCCTATAGTTATGCATTTTTTCTGGCTTGGCAATACGTATTTGTCATTTTTTAAGCAAAATCACCAAAAAAATTGATTTTAAGTTAGTAATTTAATGATCTTGTTGCTTAAACGGCCTGATGCTTAGACTTTACGAGTAATTGTGTTGCAATAAAACAAAGCCATAGGCTTACAACCGGCGAAAGTAATAGGCTTAGAAGGTCTGCATAGTTTGCTAAAAAGTAACTTAAATCCATTTTTATCATCCCAGATATTGAGTATTTATTACTTAGTCGCAGCGAGATCAAAAAAGGTTGAAAAAATAATTATATTTTTTAATACCTACAAGTTATTCGAACAGATTTGAGCACTTTTTGCCGCGTTATATAATAAAAAACCCGCTAGCCCAGCGGGTTTTTGCTTTTCATAAACTCATAAATACTCGGGATATAAACTTAAAATCATCTTTTAGGCTTTAAGTTAGCATCATCATGCCAAAATTAAACTGAACATTAAGTGAACCAAGTAAAACACGCTAGAATCCGTTTTGCCTGAGTGTTAAATTGTAAAAAACAGAAAAACGATATCGCTATGGATTTCAAACAGAAAATAAATGCTAAACGTCCGTTGAATCAAACTAACAATACAAAAACCGCACTTGAGAGCGATCGTGGACGTATTATAAATAGCGCAGGATTGCGAAGATTACAGCAAAAAACACAAGTGTTTCCTCTTGAGCGCAATGCAGCCGTTCGTTCACGTCTCACCCACTCTCTCGAAGTGCAACAAAATGGCCGATTTATTGTACACACCATATTTAATACACTGAGCGAAGTCCAACTAACCCAATACGGGTTGAAGCCTCTTGAGCGTGAATTAGAAAGTTTAGTTGAAATGGCGTGCTTGATGCACGATATCGGTAATCCTGCGTTTGGTCATTTTGGTGAAGCCGCGATAAATGCTTGGTTTAGTAAATACTTAAAGGCTCATCCGCTTTCAAAGCACGCATTTTCTAAAAATATGGGTGAAGATTCCCCTCTTTCACCTACGCAATCGATACTACACGAACTTTGTCATTACGAAGGTAACGCACAGGCGATAAGAAATGTTCACAGCTTATTTGCGCTTAACCTAACCTATTGTCAAACAGCCAGTATCTTAAAATACACACGCTGTGGCACATTGCCTAAACAGCAGGTGCCAGCAAATAAGCAGTATTTAATGAAAAAAGTTGGCTATTACTTTAGTGAAAGTGAATTTATTGAAACGCTTTGTGGCGAACTTGGCATAGAGTTAGGTCATCGCCATCCTGCCAGTTACATTATGGAAGCCGCAGACGATATTGCATACTGTTTAGCTGACATAGAGGATGCAGTAGAAAAAGGATTAATTTCGATCCCTTTCTTAATAGACGTATTAGACCGAGAGTACCGCAATGTACTATCACAGTTTAATATTAATGAAGATGAACTTAACTCATTTATGCAGCGTAAGTGCGAACACGCCTACGATTACGCACAAAAACACGATTACAATATCGAAAACAATTTCTTCATTCGTCTGCGCGTTAACTTGCTCCACCCGTTAGTAAAACACAGTGCAATTCGATTTTGCGATAATATTGAAGAAATTTTCCATGGTAGCTTTAATGCCTCTCTCATTGAAGATAATAGCTATCAACATGCGATTACGCATGCCCTTAAGTCAGTCGCGTTTAAATATGTATTTTGTCATCACGAAGTACAGCAGCTTGAATTACAAGGACACAAGATTATTACTACGTTGCTTAACGAATATGCGTGTTTGCTCGACTATTCCCGTAACGACTTTAATAAACTACTCGCTGGTGAATTTAATTTTTCGGTTGAATCGCGCTTACTAAACCGAATTTCATCGAAATATCTGTCCGTATATAAAAAATCGGTCGATACATTAGATGCGTTGAAACAAAACGACCCAATCTACGAGTTTTATTATCGTGCACGTTTAATACAAGATTTTATCGGCAATATGACTGATCAATTTGCCTATGATACGTACCGAAAACTAATGGTAATTGAGTAGATTTAAACTTAAATTGCGTCGCAAAATGCGAAAATTTCATGATTCAGCCTTAGTATTCAATAAAAATCAATGAATTAACTAAGGCACGTTCATTGCTCAGATAAAGAAAACGATTATTTGAGTACCTGATATGGCGCAATTTAGTCTTAACGTAGCAAAATCTATTGGAAACGAAATTGGCGAATGGTTCCAAGCAAATATCACCGACTTTAACACTAGCCTCGCCTCAACCTGTCATTCGACACATCTGTTCGACATTTATATTTGGGGCGATGTTGTCTATCGAAATCAAGATAGGCAAATAACCGCTGATCTACTGAATGGACTAAAAAAGTGTTATACCGGTCGATCTTGGGTACTAGTTAACAAAGAAACCCGTATTGTTTACGCAGCGAGTGATGAATTTGGTACGTTTCCGCTACTGGTGTATCAGCATCAACAACATACCATTATTGCAAGCTCGCGAACTGCCCTAATTAATTGCTTAGAAGATAACGTTGAATTTAATCAGACAGCCTTACGTAACCTGCTTGCACTGGGGCAGCTTTTTAACAGCGATTGTATAATTAAGCACACCCAACATTTAACTGGTGAATCTCTGATTAAGGTTAACCTTAACAACCACACGCTTGAGAAACAAAAATTACAGGCGCAATATGTTAAATGTTTAAACAAAACCACCAAATATAGCCATGCAAAAGATGCGTTTATTGAAGCAGTAAGAAAGTGCTTCAAACACGATAATAACCCATTAGTATCTTTGTCGGGCGGTCTTGATTCTCGCGCTATATTGTCGGCATGTGACGTTTTAAACTTAAAGCCCGAAGGATTGTGTTATGGCGAAGTTAATAGTACGGATGTTCAGTATGCGATTAAGCTTGCTAATGCATGTAATTTGAAACTGTTCCATTCAAAAAGTTCAACCACGCATTTTGATACACAAACGATAAAAAGAATTACGCAAGCGAGCATTGGCGAAGTCCCGTTTCACCATGCGCATGCGTTAATCGACGAGCAACTATTAAACCAAACCCAAGGTCGAACAATTATAACCGGTACAGGCGCAGAAACGTATCGTGCGTTTTACTACGACCGAGGCATGCCAGGTTTTCGTTTCTTCGGGCAGAGCTCACTTAACAAGTATACAGTGCCTCGCATCGAACGTTATATCAGTGAAGAATTAACAAAACAAACGTGGCCAATCGCTCAACTGCTTTTAAAAGGCAGTGTTAGTATGGAAAAAACGCTTAACGATTTTATCAAAGAGCACATCTGTAAATATGTCGATGCAGCGAAGCAGGCTGATCAATTTTACTTAAAAGCCCGTTGCCAGCGAATGGTTGTCGCTGGACAGCAATTACTCGACAGTTACTATAATCGCACACACCCATTTTTAAATGATGAGGTCGTGTGTACAATGTTGAATCTACCTGCAAAGTACAAATTACACAGTGCTTTTCATCGCAAACTAATATCTGATTTATCGCCGAAACTTGCAGCACTACCTTGGGACAAAACGCACAAACCTTTAAACCGCGGGTTAACATTTGGCCAAAAATACCCAGGCTTACTCAGCCGGTTTGGTTTAAACGGGCATTTTGGTAAGCGCTCTAAACCTATGTACCAATATGATTATTCAGAAGTTAGTCAAAGCGTGTTATTAGCAACCGTAAATTTACTTGGACTTGATGATGAAGACAAAGCGGCGCTAATTTCACAAATAAGGCAATATAAGCTTGAGAATTATATAATCGGTTTTGGTCTAGTTTGGCTTAATTGCGCCGACAAAGCGCAAATATTGAAAGCAAGTTAGATGCTACACTTTTTCACAAATTGACAAGCTTATGACAAACCTTGGCCCAAGCTTACTGATATATTATCGCTCGACTGTTTACCACCCCGACCAAAGGTAAATAATTAAACCCTAAAGGCCCAGCTTATAAAGATTCCGAATTACTCAAAGATTGGGCCTTTTTTTGAGTTCCTCGTAAGGTTACTTTCCTCTTGTAAGAAACAGTACTTCGCATATCTTTGGTGTGAAAAATGTAAGCGTTTAACGCATTAGCATCGTTTTGAACTTTAACAACTAATAAGTGTGATGTGTTCTTTACAGCTCAACTAAACAAAAGCGAAATAAATGGCAAATCACTTAGCATGTGTAACGCACGGTTATCGTAGTTAGGTAACTTATAATATTCAAAAAAGGCTTGGGATTGGGTAAGGTTAAACAAAACGCCTTTGCAATTCTCACAATGTGTAAGTGTTATTTCAGCCAAGTTTTTATCAAAAAGTGTATTTGAACATTGCGGGCATGCGTATTTACTTGCCGTGCCTTTAGTTGTGTTTAAATGCGTTGAAAAAGTGCTAAAGTTAAATCTTCCCTTACCATCAAGCGCTGCATAGTACTTTTCAGGTAGCCATGAATAACCGCATTTACAACCAAAACCTATTTCCCCATAACCTTTCCACACCTGAAAATCACATTCTTTACACACACAACGCATTTTTTACTCCTACTCTTTTGATTTAGTAGCGTATTAGAAGCACAATAAATCCGCTTAGTTTATGTGTTAAAGGGTGTATTTCGGTGTTGATTGGCTAAGTAGGATGTACATGGGTGTTATGGTAAATCCGCTTTCAATAAATCAGCACCCTACAGATAGCTTTATGGGTTCTCAGCAATTTTTGCGCGTATTAATAAGACTAAAGGCAGTGTTAAAACATGAGCTCTTAGGGGAGAATCAAGCCCAAGTGTCAATATGCTCCTCATCATCTTCACTTGTATGGCTTTCTTTTGTCGTATCTTCTTTTTGTTTTTTAAGTTCGGACAGAGTCGCCTCATTCTTTTTAAGGCGCACTTTTGTAGTCTTATTATCGCTCACGCCAACAACATATAAGGTAGATTTATCCACTGGGTGCACAGTGTTAATACGCGGCAAAAATGGGATTAAAATATCCATACATTACTCCTAGAACTTATCTATATATCGGCTAGGTTATAGTTTGCTTTAATATTAACGGTTTATGCAATTTAAGTTGATGCCATGGGGTTCCAGTAACATAGCTTCTTTTTCGAAGTCTGCTTGTAATAGAGGTTGTTCTTGCCACCAATTTTGCTCAAACGTTACATCAATTGAGTGCTCCAAAAACCTGATCTGGTCAATTTTAACAAAGTCACATTGACGCTTTTGTGTAAACAACAGTGCTAATCTAAAGATAGAAATCGCCTGCATAAATTCTTTAAAATCTGTGTTTGATTCAAGCTGTTCAGATTCAAGTTTTAATTTCTTTCGATGATTCCGTACTAATAAGGTTAATAACTGCTGTTCTTCTTGGCTAAAACCGGGAAGTAAACTATTCGCGATTATGTAAGCTGAATGCTTACGAATGTTAGACGAACTTATGCTTAAACCGACTTCATATACGTCTGCAGCAAAAAAAACGATTTTCTGCAATTGCAAGTTTACATTCCAATCTTTGTTTGCATGTTCAAACAACCAAGTAAGCATCGCTTTTACACGACTAGATTGACTTTTATCACAGTCAAAACGCTGGGCGAAGTTATCAATGCTTTGCTGCTTTAGGTTGTGATTATCGCTGCAATCAATTAACTCGTGTAATACCCCCTCGCGTAACGAAAAATCACAATACGTTAACGACTTTATATTGAGTAACTCGAAGCACGCAATGGCAATCGCAACAGCAGAGCAGATAATACCCTTACGTTCTTCACTCAGTCCTGGCAACTCAATATGTTTAATATCGCCAAACGAAATCAATTTATGTTTGATTACGTTTAAGTCTGACAAAGTCATTTGATCATACTCTGAGTCATTAATGAGAGTGTGCTGTACGATACTCAAAATTGCTTTAAAGCTACCCGATGTACCAATAGCGCACTGCCAGTTGGTATTTTGATAGGCATTAAGAATAGGCTCTATTTCTTGGCTCGCAGCAACAATGGCACGGTTAAAACTATCATGTGAAATAGTATTATCAGCAAAAAACATTTGCTGAAATGTAACACATCCCATGCTTCGGCTAGCAAGCTGATGCGTATTGGGTCCTTTGCCAACAATAAACTCGGTGCTGCCACCGCCAATATCTATCACCAGTCTTGTATCGTTATCAACACGATAATTAGCAACGCCTTGGTAAATTAACCGTGCTTCTTCCAATCCAGAAATTACATCAATATTAAATGGAATGATTTTTTTCGCACGTTGAATAAAGTGATATTTATTTTTTGCTTTTCGTACCGTGTATGTGGCTACGATTTTTACGTGATTTGCGTTAAACCCTTGCAGCGTTGTCGCAAACTCTTTTAATGCAGTTTCAGCTCTGACTATCGCGTCATCGCTTAAATTGCCGGATGCGTCTAACCCTTCAGCTAAATGCACTTTTAGTTTTTCTTTGTGTAAGATTTCTAAACGGCCGCTTATTTGCCTTGCAACAATCAACTGGAAACTATTTGAACCAATATCTAACGCAGCAATTGTTGCAGTGCTTTTCATTAAGAGTTTTCTCGCTTTTTCAGGTAATCATAAATTGCAATTTGAGAGCGAAGCTTCATTTTATTGCCTCTACGAACGTAATGGTTGCGTTGGCTTGAGTCTATTAATCGCGCTTTAGCACGGTCTTTAAATTGCAATTCAAGAATATCAATTATTATTTGCTTTAACGCATTATCGTAAATTGGTGTCGCCACTTCAACTCGATGATCGAGGTTTCGCGTCATCCAATCTGCCGACGAAATATAGACTTTTTCGTCACCCGAATTATGAAAAACCATAACTCGAGGATGCTCTAAAAATCGGTCGATGATACTGATAATACGAATATTTTCTGAAATTCCCTTAATATTGGGAATCAAACTACACATACCGCGAACGATAATACGAACTTGCACCCCAAAGGTCGACGCCTCATAAAGCTTATCAACCAAGCCCGTATCAACTAAGTTATTGACCTTAAGCGTAATTGCAGCTGGTTGCTTTAACTTTGCTTGGCTAATTTCGCTGTCGATTAGTTGATAGATTTTTTCACGCGCATTTACCGGCGAAACCATTAAATGTTCAAAGTTAAACGACTTGTAACTGTATTCAATAAAACGGAATACATCGGTGGCTTCGCGAGTTAGCTCAGGATGTTTAGTAAACAAGCTAAAGTCAGTATAAATATTAGCGGTTTTTTCATGAAAATTGCCAGTACCAATGTGTGCATACTTTTCAATCACACCTTTTTCCTTACGGTACACCAAACATAATTTTGAATGTACTTTTAAACTTGGAATACCAAATATTACTTTTACGCCCGCATCTTTTAACAGCCTAGACCATTCAATATTATTTTCTTCGTCAAAGCGCGCTTTTAGCTCCACCATCACAGTGACTTTTTTACCATTTCTCGCCGCGTTGAGTAGCGCACTGATCACACGTGAGTGCTTTGCAACTCGGTAAATGTTAATCTTAATTTGCGTCACTTTTGGGTCGTAACTTGCTTGCCTTAAAAATTCAGTGAGGTGATTAAAGGTATGATAGGGATAATAAAGTAAAATATCACCAAGACTAATCGCTTTAAAAACATTGTCTTGCTGACTAAATTCTTTATTTTTTAAGGCCGGTAATGGACGGTTTTCAAGGTATTTACGCCCAACATTAGGAAATCCGATAAAGTCCTTAAAATTACGATATCGTGCCGAACCAATAGTCGAATCATATTGTTTAACACCCAATTTTTTACACAAAATTCGTAACATTGCTTCAGGCATATCATCGTCATATACCAGGCGTGTAGGCTCAGAGTTTAAGCGTTGTTTTAACCCTTTAGACATTTTATCAAGTAAACCTTCGTCTACTTCATCATCAAGGTTGTACTCAGCATCGCGAGTCAGTTTGAACGCGTGACCTGAGATTTCATCAAACTTATAAAGCCCGGTAAAAATATCGCGCAAAAAGTACTTTATTAAGTCATCTATTACGACAATGTGCTTATCTTTTTTGTTACGTTTGCTAGGTAAAATGACAAAGCGATTAATGGTTTGTGGCACTTCAAGTGCTGCATATTGCTCTCGCTCACCGTTAAGCGAAACCAATATATAAACACACGAATCATTTAGGTGAATTTTCTTCTCTGGGGCATCACTGACTTTAATTGGCGTCATGTGATCGAGTACATTATTTATAAAATACTCGCTTAACCATGCTCGTGCTGCTTCATCTAGCTGTTCTGGCTTTGAGATGTAAATATTATAACGCGCTAAATCGATTAAAATTTGTTGGTAAATATCGTCAAACTTCTCGTTTAGCTTGAGTACTTTCTCTTGAATTTCGGCAAGTAACTGAATGTGCGTAGAAGGAAGCTTTTTAACTTCATCGAGTAAAATTCTGCGTTTAACATCGGCAACTCGCACTTTAAAAAACTCATCAAGATTATTAGAGAATATGCCTAAAAAGCGAATGCGCTCAATAATCGGGTTAGTTTGATCTTTTGCTTCTTGTAACACGCGTTCGTTGAAAGACAACCAACTTAATTCTTTTTCAAAATATAACGGCGTCGCCGAGATATTAGATTCCATTTCCATGTAAAACTAATTTATGCAATTAACTTATAGATTAGTTTATGTATTTTTTATTGCACAATTATTACGTGTTAACAGTAACTTAAAAAACGCGCCAAACGAGTCCAATAAAATCCATTTATAATGGCATGGGTTTACATAAACTCTTTTTGTCATTTGCACAGCGCGCGCACTTTTTACAGACAAAGCGAGGGTTATTAACTAACGCCGCTAGCTTTTCTAGCTTTTGCTCAATTTCTTTGCGCTTCCATTCACACAAAGTTTTACTCACATCTAACCTCAATTAACTAATCTAACGCTATTGTTGAAACAGCTATTTTATTACCAGATCAAACAAACTAAGTCCAAATTGCGCTTTACGCTAAGCCCTAGTGATAAATTAAACACTATTTTATAAAACAAGCGTAATTTGACCTAACACTTTTATTTTTAATTAGGGAGTTTCTGTTGCATTTAAAATGTTCATATTACTTTAATTATCTTTCAACATTAATGTATTAGCTATTGAGTGCATTAAAGTTGCAGTGCTGATAATTTTCCCTTTGATAAGCTGCTTTCTTAATCAAATCTGATACTAATTATTCGACTAATTTTGTCGTCAGGTTAAACGCAAGCCATCAAACAAGACAAAATACCCCCTTGACCAACTTAATCTCCAAAACACCCTAAAAATTACAATTTAACTTGTATATACAGGCCTATACAAGCCAATTTTAAAGCGCCAACCAACAAGGTTAAGATGTTGTTTTTATTGACATGTCATTTTTTGAAATATAGTATTCACAATTAAGATGCTATTTTTTATTGCAAAGCATTAAAATTCATGTTTTTCTATAAATACAAAAGCCAAACAGGCTTATTATTTAAAAGGTTTATATCATGCTAAATACACTGAACACTATTCATCACCATCATACAACGGAGTAGCTTTCAGGTATTTCGCTGGAGGGCTATTCCGAAAATATGTCCTCTGGTAATCAACAAGAATGAGCCCGAGGACAACCTCGGGCTTTTTTGTAGCCCAAATTAAATTTAACGCATTATTAGAATTAAATATTGGGAATGAGGAAATGAGTGATAACAACCGTCTACGCATTGCGATTCAAAAATCTGGGCGTTTATCAAAAGACTGCCAAGACCTACTTAAACAACTGGGTGTAAAACTAAACTTACGTGAACAACGCCTAATTGCACACGCTACAAACATGCCAATTGACGTATTACGAGTACGTGATGACGATATCCCTGGGTTGGTAATGGACGGCGTGTGTGACTTAGGTATCGTCGGCGAAAACGTTCTTGTTGAAAGCCAAGCAGAACGCGCTGCACAAAGTCTAAATGCCGAGGTGACTAAACTTGCAAAACTCGATTTTGGTTATTGCCGCCTAGCACTTGCTTGGCCACAAGAGTTAGGTCAGTTGCCGTTAAGTTGGTTTGAAGGCAAAAAGATTGCGACTACCTATCCTGAGATTTTAAAGCAATATCTTAAAAATCAAGGGATCAACGCATCGACTGTGCTACTTTCAGGGTCAGTTGAAGTTGCGCCGCGTGCAGGCCTTGCTGATGCAATTTGTGATTTAGTTTCAACGGGTGCAACACTCGAAGCAAATGGTCTTTTGCAAGGCGAAACCATCTTAGAGTCTAACGCCTGTTTAATTCAAAACCCTTCAATGGATAACCAGCAAAAGCAAGCATTGCTTGATACTTTGCTACCTCGTCTAAAAGCGGTGCGCCAAGCTAAAGAAAGTAAATATATTATGCTTCACGCGCCTAAAGCCGGATTAGACGAAATTTGCGAATTGTTACCTGGCACGGGCAAGCCAACAGTTTTATCACTTGCTGGCACTGACGATTTAGTTGCATTGCATATGGTATCTAGCGAAACGCTTTTCTGGGAAACCATGGAAGCATTAAAAGAAAAAGGTGCAAGCTCGATTCTTGTTATGCCAATCGAAAAGATGATGGAGTAAACCGTGAACGTTTGGTCGCAACTTTCCGCTGCACAACAAAAGGCTTTATTGGCGCGCCCTGCTCAACAAGATCAGAGCGCACTGCAAGCGCGTGTTCAAACTATTATCGATACCGTCAAAGAAAATGGCGATAAAGCGCTACTGGATTTTAATCAGCAGTTCGATAATAACCAAAGTGAACAGCTTATTGTGCCACAAAGCGAAATTGATAATTCACCAGCGCTATTAAGTACTGAATTAAAAACTGCTATTGATATTGCGTTTAATAACATTACTAAATTTCACCAAGCACAATTACCCGTTACGAAAATTATTGAAACACAACCTGGTGTGTGTTGTGAGCTACGTTATCAACCAATTCAAGCAGTTGGAATTTATGTACCTGGTGGTACTGCTCCCCTGCCTTCGTCGGTATTAATGCAAGGAGCCCTTGCAAAACTAAGTGGCGCTAAAACCATTGTGTTAGCAACACCGGTTAAAGGCGATATGGCGATTAATCCAGCCATTTTGTACGCCGCAAAATTGTGTGGTGTGACCACGCTTATTAAATCAGGTGGTGCAGGTGTTATTGCAGCAATGGCTTTCGGTACGGATTCCGTACCCAAAGTAAATAAAATATTTGGCCCGGGTAACAGCTATGTGACGATGGCAAAACAGCTAGTTGCTCAGCAAGCTACTGGTGTTGCAATTGATATGCCTGCGGGTCCTTCTGAAGTGCTTGTAATTGCCGATGATGGCGCAAACCCCACTTTTGTTGCCGCAGATTTACTATCACAGGCCGAACACGGTGAAGATTCTCAAGTAGTTTTAGTATCAAACTGCGAAACGTTAATAAACGAAACCAAACGTGAGATTGACGCGCAACTAAGTACGCTTTCGCGTAAGGCGATTGCTCAAAAAGCATTGTTAAACTCGCCTTATATATTAGTTGATAGCATTGAGAGTGCAATTAAGGTGTCAAACCAATATGGGCCGGAGCACTTAATTGTACAAACACGTAATGCTGCAGATATTGTAGATAAATTCTATAACGTTGGTTCGATGTTTGTTGGCGATTATACGCCTGAATCAGCTGGCGACTATGCCTCTGGTACAAATCACGTGTTACCAACGTATGGCTATAGCCAAGTTTATTCCGCGCTTAACTTAATGGACTTCTTTAGAACCTATACAGTGCAAACCATTTCACAGTCTGGCTTAGCACAACTTGCAAACAGTATCTTGCCGCTAGCAGAAGCTGAAGGGTTAGACGCACACGCAAACGCGGTGTCAATCAGGTTACAGGAGGCCAAATTATGAGCCGTGAATTTGCCCCAGAATATATTCAATCACTGAAAGCGTATAGCTCTGCAAAAAGCGAAAAACTAACTGGTTCAACATGGTTAAACGCCAATGAAAGCCCTTATGCAAAAGAGTATGAATTAAATTTAGATAACTTAAACCGTTACCCAGATCCGCAACCTGAAAACGTCATCAACGCCTACGCGCGATATAGCAATCTTGCAGACGAAAACATTTTGATGACACGTGGCGCAGATGAAGGTATTGAGTTATTGGTACGCACCTTTTGTCAAAATGGTAAAGACAGCATCGCACAATTTTTACCGACTTACGGCATGTATAAGGTAACCGCAGAAAGTGCCAATGTTGCGTTAGTAGATTTAAGCCAAGCGCTTTTAATTAATGCACCACAGTCAGAGCTTTTAGATAGTGTTGGTAACGCCAAGTTGGTATTTGTCTGTAATCCAAATAACCCAACCGGTAACGTGCTTCCACTGTCTCGAATCGAAGAGATTGTAAAAGCGTTTGAAGATAAAGCCATTGTCGTCGTTGACGAAGCTTATATTGAATTTTGTGAAGAATTTACAGCGGCAGGTTTAATAGAAAAGTATCAAAACCTGGTGGTTTTAAGAACCTTATCAAAGGCATTTGCATTAGCAGGTTTACGCACGGGATTTGTGTTAAGCAATCCAGAGCTAATTAATACCATGCGAAAGGTGCTAGCGCCGTACCCTGTATCGAGTGTGGTTGCCGCAATAGCCGAACAAGCGCTTACAAGCTGCAACATCAGTAGCGTTAAACGCCAAGTGTCAATTATAAACAACAATCGTGCAACGCTAATTAATCAGTTATCTGCGTGCAAGCACGTGCGTAAGGTGCTACCGAGTTTTGCAAACTTTGTCACTATCCAGCTTAGCGATAAAGCACACATCGCAGCAGCTATGCAAAGTGGCTTAATTATGCGCCCTTTTACACTTTATGGCGAAGATAACTGGCTACGCATCAGTATTGGATCAGAACAAGAGCTTAACGTTGTATTCAACTGGCTAGTAGAAATAAACGGATAATAATTATGGCAGTTCCTTACTTATTTATAGATAGAGACGGTACTTTAGTAGAAGAGCCAGCTATCGATAAACAACTTGATACACTCGAAAAGTTAGTTTTTGAGCCAGGCGTTATACCTGCGCTGTTACAACTGCAAGCTGCAGGTTATAAACTGGTTATGGTATCTAACCAAGATGGCTTAGGCACAGATAGTTTCCCAAAGGCCGACTTTGACGCTCCGCACAATAAAATGATGCAGGTTTTTAGCGCATCGAACATCACTTTTGATGAGGTATTAATTTGCCCACACTTTGACGATGAAAATTGCGCCTGCAGAAAGCCAAAAACAGGGTTACTAAAAAAGCTGATGCAATCAGGCAATGTCGATTTATCCAATTCCTATGTGATTGGCGACCGCCAAACCGATATTCAACTTGCTGAAAACCTGTGCTGTGAAGGTATTTTGTATACAGGCAACTGGCCTGAGATCGTAACTAAACTCACGACGCGTAATCGTACCGGCGAAGTTAATCGCAATACCAGCGAAACCCAAATCTCAGTTAGCGTAAACCTTGATTCGGGCAAACAAGGGGAAGTACAAACGGGACTTGGCTTTTTTGACCACATGCTCGACCAAATTCGTACGCACAGTAATATCGGCCTTAATATTAAGGCATCTGGTGATTTACACATCGATGAACATCACCTTGTTGAAGACGTTGGTATTGCACTTGGTCAAGCACTTAAACAAGCGCTGAGTACCAAAACACAAATTGGCCGCTATGGTTTTTCGTTGCCAATGGATGAGTGTAAAGCAGACGCACAGATTGATTTATCGGGTCGTGCATCGTTCGTACTAAATGCTAATTTCTCTCGCGAAAAAGTGGGAGACATGGACGTGCAAATGGTTGAGCACTTCTTCAAAAGCCTCACTGATAATGCGGCAATTAGCCTAATTTTAAGTGTGTCAGACGGTAATTGCCATCATCAAGTTGAAGGGCTATTTAAAGCGTTTTCACGTGCACTGCGCATGGCAATTACCAAAGATGTTACCCAAACCACTGCCAGTTCTAAAGGATGTTTATGATAGCCATAATTAACACCGGTTGTGCAAACATTAATTCGGTTCGATTTGCATTTGAGCGTTTAGGCGCTCAGGTTGAAATTATCACAGAGCCAGAAAAACTTAACGATTTTCCTCGTGCTGTGTTACCCGGTGTAGGTCATGCCTCGGTTGCAATGAAACGCTTAATTGATAACAACTGGCAAGATGCTATACGCAATTACAAAAAGCCTTTACTAGGCATTTGTTTGGGTATGCAGTTAATGTGCGATGAAACTGAAGAAGGTGGAGTGAAGACCCTAGCACTTATTCCTGGAAAACTAAATGCGCTTAAAAGCGAGTGCCTAACACTACCGCATATGGGCTGGAATAATTTAGATTTAAAGTCAGACCACCCTATTTTAGCGGGCATCAATGGCAACGACCAAGTGTATTACGTGCATAGTTTTGCTCATGTGCCGAATCAATACACATTGGCATCAAGCAATTATAGTACTGAATTTTCAGCTATTATTGCCAAAGATAATTTTATTGGCATGCAATTTCATCCTGAAAAATCAGCCCGCGTTGGCGAACGTTTGCTGAAAAACTTTTTAGCGTTATAGGAACAATAATGATTATTCCCGCATTAGATATTTTACAAAATCGAATTGTTAGACTATACCAAGGCAAGTACGACACGGCACAATTTTATGATTTTGACTTTAAACAACGGTTAACAGAGTACGCAAATTCAGGCGCTGAACGAATTCACATTGTTGATCTTGAAGGCGCCCGTGATCCGGACAAAAAGCAATGGCAGTTCATTCAAGAAGCATCAAACGAGCTCAAACTACCCTTTCAAATCGGCGGCGGCATTCGAAGCGAGTCAGACATATCCACTTGGCTGAACGCAGGCGTACATCAAGTGGTGATTGGCTCGAAAGCAGTGACGGACAAGAGCCAAGTAAAGAATTGGATAAGCACATTCGGCGCAGCTAAATTTGTAATCGCACTGGATGTTAACAAAGACGGCGAGACCTGGCGCCCAGCTACCCACGGTTGGCTCGAAAAATCACCTTACGATCTGTTTGAATTTATAGAATTCTATAAAGAATTGGGCGTAAAAGACTTTTTGTGCACTGACATTAGTAAAGATGGCACAATGACCGGCCCTTCATTTAAGCTATACCAAGACATTCTTTCAAAGTTTGATGATATTCGCGTACAAGCATCAGGCGGTGTTAGTTCCCTTGAGGATATTAAGCAGTTAAAAGCGCTTGGTGTCGGTGGTGTAATTTTAGGTAAATCATTACTTGATAATGCGTTTAGCGCTAAGGAGGCTGTAACGTGTTATCAAAACGCATAATTCCTTGTTTAGACGTTAAAAATAATCAAGTTGTAAAAGGCGTTAAGTTCAAAGAGCACGAAATCGTGGGCGATATTTTGCAACTTGCCGAAGCGTACTCGCAAGCAGGTGCCGATGAGCTAGTGTTCTATGAAATTACAGCGAGCGTCGAAAAGCGTTTACTTGATGTCACTTGGGTGGAGCAAATTGCCCGTTATATCAATATCCCTTTTTGCGTTGCAGGCGGCATTAAATCGGTCGCCGACGCTGCAAAAGTACTCGAAATGGGCGCGGATAAGATCAGCATTAATAGCCCTGCAATAGCAAGGCCTGAGCTTATTAAAGAGTTACATGATGAGTTTGGAAAACAGTGTGTTGTGGTTGGTATCGACAGTTTTTACGACAAAACCACAGGTGAATACCTCGTATATCAACTAACGGGCGATCCTAACTCATCAAGCCAAACACGTTATAAAACTCATGAATGGGTTAAGCAAGTTCAAGACTTAGGTGCCGGCGAAATTGTACTTAACTGCATGAACCAAGACGGCGTAAGAAAGGGTTATGACAACCGACAATTAAGTGAAATACGCGCGATTTGTGATGTCCCTTTAATTGCCTCTGGCGGCGCGGGTAAAATTCAAGATTTTGCCGACGTGTTTCTACAAAGCAATGTCGATGGCGCACTTGCTGCATCGGTTTTTCACAAAGGCTTAATTGATATAACCGAGCTAAAACAAACCCTGAATCAACAGACAATTCCGGTGCGATTATGAAATTAGATTTAAGCAATATTTCTGCTCTTGATTTTGATAAAAGTGAGCTTATTCCCGCGATTGTACAGGATGTGCAATCGGGGCAAATTTTAATGCAGGGCTTTTGTAATCTAGCTGCTGTGCAAACGACTTTAGAAATTGGTAAAGTAACCTTTTATAGCCGTTCAAAACAACGTTTATGGACAAAAGGCGAAAGCTCTGAAAACTATCTGGAATTAGTATCAATGCATACTGATTGTGACCAAGATTCGTTATTAATACTCGCAAAACCGCAAGGTCCAACTTGTCACTTAGGCACACAGAGTTGTTTTGGTGATGCGAGCACCGATTTAAGCTTTTTAGGTACGCTTAACAGTGTTATTGCAAAGCGAAAAAATGACGACCCAGCCGAAAGTTATACTGCAAGTTTATTTGCCAAAGAGTTGAGTCGAAGTTGCCAAAAGGTTGGCGAAGAAGGTGTTGAAGTTGCCTTAGCAGCAATGAAAAATGACAACGAAGAGTTACTCAATGAATCAGCTGATTTACTGTATCACTTATTAGTTCTGTTACAACGACAAAGCCTCAATATTAGCCAAGTTATTAATGTACTAAAAAATAGACATAAATAATCTCTACTCTTTAACCAAGGTTGCAATAGCAACCTTGGGCATCAGTTAAAATAGTCGCGCCTAGTGCGTTGTGACCGGTATCGTCGTTTATGTACTGCTCGACAAGACCTTCGCCTTCGCTACAAAACATTCCTGTTGCATACGGACCAAGATAGGTTAACTTACCATTTTGGTTGATAACTGCGACCGCAGGTACCGAAGGTATATTAAAACGATTATTACTTTTAAGCGTTATAACATGATTTTTAAAGCCGTGTTCCGATGCAAGGTTTTTCACTGACATAACATGGCTTTGGGCAACATACTCACAAAAGCAATTATCCATTTTAAAATGCACTACAGCCCCATTACTAGTACCTATAGTTTCTTCAATAAGCGATGTAAAGCGATTATCAAATTGAGTGTCCATCGCGTTACTCAAAAGCAAGCCGTTTACATCAAATTGCTTTGCTTTTAATGTAGACAAGTACAACACACTGCTGGTTAAAATAACTGACCATACAGCTAACACAACCCAATGTAATTTAGAGATCAAAGCGTGATAACTCGCGGTTTAAGTTTTCAATATCGTTCTTCATCTCTTTAAAGCGTTGCCCGGACTCATTAGTATTGTGTTTTAATTGCTCAGAATTATGTGATAAGCGCTGTGTCGACTCAGAAATACTCGCCGACACCGTTGCTTGTTCATTTGCTGCACTTGCAACAGAAGCCATGTTATTAACCATGCTTTCAATATTATCAACCACGCCCATCATCATGTTAGATGCGTCTTTTGCTTGTGCAACCGTGTCTTCTGCTTGAACTAAACACTTGTCCATTTGCTCAACCGAAGACGACGCCTCATTAATTAACGCCGCAGTAATTTCACTGATCTGCTCTGCATTTTGACGCGTTTTCATAGCAAGTTGCCTTACTTCGTCTGCAACAACTGCAAATCCACGGCCGTGCTCACCGGCGCGAGCTGATTCAATTGCAGCATTTAACGCTAATAAGTTTGTTTGGTCTGAAATCGATTTAATTGCATTCATCACTTCTTCAATCTGATTACACTTTAACGCAAGTTCACCAATTGTTTGTGATGTCGCCGCTAAGTCTCCCTTAAGCCCTTCGATGTTTTGTGCTGAACTATCAATTATTTGCTTTGTTTTATCAGTACGGGTAAACGCATCGCTTGCACTTTCGTTTGCTTCACTTGCTTGGCTCGCAACGTTCGCATTTGCTACTGTCATTTCTTCCGTTGCAGTCGCAATTAAGTTTATTTGACTGACATTTTCGTCGGTCGCACGCTCTACATCGTTAGTTAAATCTAACACAGCTTCAGAGCGTAGTAACACACCTTCACTGACGGTTTTGGTTTGTTTTATAAATCCACTTAATGAGGTCATTAACTTTTGATAATCAGAGCCATCTGATTGCTTGTTTGTAAACGCGGTTAAGTCAAACTTACCCTCTTTACTCAATACGTCGTGTATTGATTCTGACAATTTATAAGCACTTACCGCCTCTCTATGCGTTAATTTAGCGACATACATTAATACGCCGCCTTCGGTTATGGCAAACAATGCATGAATAGTCAAAATGTAAAACGCTAAATGCCCTTGTTCAAATATGTAAATCGAGGCGCCTTGCGACTGCACAATAAAAAACAGAATATGATGAACGGCTATAAATAATACGCTGGACAAAATCACCTGCCAATCGCGGTAGAAACTCAAAAATGCCAGCATTACAAATATTTCAAAGTGTAATTCGGTTAACCCCATGGCTTGTTGAATATGGAGTGCTGCAAATAACTGAACCGCGATACCCACAGCATGGCGAGTAACCGATGCAAACGGTGCAGTGTTAATTAAAAATAGCGGCAATGCGACAATAAGCAGGCCAATTGCGATACCTTCAAACCAGGTATCGGTAAAGAATGCGATAATTAACGTAATAATAAACTGGCCAATTAATACCGCAGAGAAGATCCGGTTTGCTTTTTCAATCCAAGGGTAATTCATTTAAACTTCCAAATAGTGCTCATAAATAAACGGTAATACAACATAAGTTGTACGGTTTTTACTGCCAAATGGCTCAATTTCCTATGCCACAATTTTAAATCTAAGTTAAAAATTAGCTTTTATTTATTTAATTAATTTGATGCTTGATTAAATGCTACGCAATACGCGTGTTGATACTTGATAAATCACAATATTGCATACGTTAAGCATAGATTTTCTTTTTAAGTCTCGCTATGCTGATGACAAATTATTAGGGATAGCATTATGTTTCGTAAAATTTCTGCTGCATCGCTGTTTTTGTTTCTAGTTGGCTGTGGCTCAACACTCACTCCAACACAAACAGCCTACGTTGATAACTTAACACCTTGTGAAAAAATTCAAGGTTTAGTTGATGGTTTTGAAAATCAATTCGAGCCGCTAAAAGCGACACGCGTTCAAACTAAGTTTGGCGATGTATGGACACCAAAGTACCATTTGCTAGGCAATAGTTGTCAAATTCTCGGTATGAATAACGAAAGAGTGTCTTACAAGTGCGCAAAGCAATACGATAATGAATCGCAAAGCCGTGACGCGTTTGACTTAGCCGTAAATCAAGTAGCACAATGTTTGGGCAGCCAATGGCAAGCAAATAACACTTCACAAAATCAAAGCCAACGAACTACATTTAAAAACGCTGCGCACGATGCCGTAATTAGCATTCAAAGCGGACAAACTAACGCCAAGTACAATAAAACGTGGCAAACATCTTTTGAAGTTGGTGGTTTAATTAAGAAATAAATCCATATTTTTATTATAAAGCCAATAAAAAGGGCCCACAGTTGTGAGCCCTTTTTATTATTTTTCTTAGCTAAATTAATAGGCTAAGTTACTAAGCTAGATTACTTAGTTAAGTCATCAAAAAACTTCTTAACACCATCAAAGAATCCTTGCTCTTTTGGACGATGGCGCGAGCTATCACCGCCCATGCTCTCATCTAATTCACGTAATAATTCTTTTTGACGTTCGTTTAAGTTAACCGGTGTTTCAATAATCACTTTACAGATTAAATCACCCACTGCACCGCCGCGAACAGACTTAACGCCTTTACCGCGCATACGGAACATTTTATCCGTCTGACATTCTGAAGGAATTTTTAGTTTTGCACGACCGTCTAGCGTTGGTACTTCAATTTCGCCACCAAGTGCTGCTGTGGTAAAGCTAAGTGGTACTTCACAATATAAATTGCTGCCGTCACGCACAAAAATTGGGTGTTCACGAACAGAAACCTGCACGTATAAATCACCTGCTGGTGCACCGTGTTGCCCTGCTTCACCTTCGCCAGCTAGACGAATACGGTCGCCAGTATCAACACCTGCCGGAATTTTCACAGACAAGGTCTTGGTTTTTTCTACGCGGCCCTGACCATGACACTTATTACATGGATCTGAGATAATTTGACCGCTACCATTACACGTAGGACATGTTTGCTGAACAGCAAAGAAGCCTTGGCGCATTTGTACTTGGCCATGACCATGACAGGTACCACATGTTTGTGGCTTAGAGCCTTTCTTCGCACCAGAACCATCACACGGTTCACATGACACCCAAGTTGGCACTTTAATTTCAACGTCTTTACCGCGAACTGCTTCTTCTAGGCTTAAATCTAGGTTGTAGCGTAAATCAGCACCACGTTGTTGCCGAGATTGACGTCGGCCACCGCCGCCGCCACCAAAAATATCGCCGAATACATCACCAAAGATATCGCCAAAATCTGCACCGCCGCCAAAACCACCGTGACCGCCGCCACCGCCTTGTTCAAAGGCTGCGTGACCAAATTGGTCGTATGTTTGACGTTTTTGACTGTCGCCAAGTACTTCGTATGCTTCTTTTACTTCTTTAAACTTAGCTTCTAAGTCTTTGTCGCCTGCGGTACGATCTGGGTGATACTTCATAGCAAGGCGTTTGTATGCCTTTTTAATATCACGATCGCTAGCGTCTTTTGCAACGCCTAGTACTTCATAATAATCGCGTTTTGACATAATTACTGCTTTCCCCGTTAGTTGGCTAACTGCATTTGCATTGCCCCAGCGGGGTCTTTAGCCTCAAAATTCATAAAACCTTTAGATACACTAAGGGCGCGTCTGAGTCGAAACCCGCGCGCCCTCTTCAAAGTAAATTACTTTTTATCGTCTTTTACTTCTTCAAACTCAGCGTCAACAACGTCGTCATCTTGCTGTGCTTGTTGCTGTTGGCCTGCATCGCCGCCAGCTTGTTGCGCTTGTGCATTTGCTTGCGCAATTTCCATTAGTTTTTGCGATTTTTCGATAAGCGCTTGCGTTTTCGCTTCAATTTCAGCTTTGTCATCGCCTTTCACTGCTGTTTCTAGCTCTGAAAGTGCTGCTTCAATCGCTGCTTTATCGTCAGCTGGTAGTGCGTCACCTGCTTCTTCGATTTGCTTGCGTGTACCGTGAACCATTGCGTCACCTTGGTTACGCGCTTGTACTAGTTCTTCAAACTTCTTATCTTCTTCTGCGTTTGCTTCCGCATCACGTACCATTGCATCGATTTCATCATCGCTTAGACCTGAAGATGCTTGGATTGTGATCTTCTGCTCTTTACCCGTGTCTTTATCTTTCGCAGATACGTGTAAGATACCATCAGCGTCAACGTCAAACGTTACTTCAATTTGTGGTGCGCCACGTTGTGCAGGGCGAATACCTTCTAGGTTGAATTGACCTAGTGATTTGTTCGCGCTTGATTGCTTACGCTCACCTTGCAGTACGTGAATTGTTACCGCACTTTGGTTGTCTTCCGCAGTTGAGAATACTTGTGACTTCTTCGTTGGAATCGTTGTATTCTTCTCGATTAATGCAGTCATAACCTGACCCATTGTCTCGATACCTAGCGAAAGAGGAATAACATCTAGCAGTAGTACATCTTTAACGTCACCCGCTAAAACACCACCTTGAACCGCAGCACCCATAGCTACTGCTTCATCAGGGTTTACGTCTTTACGAGGCTCTTTACCGAAGAAATCAGTAACTGCTTTTTGTACTAGTGGCATACGTGTTTGACCACCCACTAGGATTACATCGTTAACATCGCTAACAGAAAGATCTGCGTCAGCTAATGCCTTTTTAAGTGGCTCTAGTGATTGCGTTACGAGATCTTCAACAAGTGATTCTAACTTAGCACGCGTTAGTTTAACGTTCATGTGCTTAGGACCTGACGCATCAGCAGTTACATACGGAAGGTTAACTTCTGTTTGTTGTGCGCTTGAAAGTTCGATCTTCGCTTTTTCTGCAGCTTCTTTAACACGCTGCATCGCAAGTGGATCAGTCTTCAAGTTGATGCCTTGATCTTTCTTAAATTCTTCAACTAGATAGTTGATAACGCGGTTATCAAAATCTTCACCACCTAAGTGCGTGTCACCATTTGTTGCTAGTACTTCAAACGTGTGCTCGCCTTCTACTTCATCAATTTCGATGATAGAGATATCGAATGTACCACCACCCAAGTCGTAAACAGCAACTACGTTGTCGCCTTGCTTCTTATCCATGCCGTATGCAAGTGCAGCAGCAGTTGGTTCGTTGATAATACGTTTAACATCAAGGCCCGCGATACGACCCGCGTCTTTTGTCGCTTGACGTTGAGCATCGTTAAAGTATGCCGGTACAGTAATTACTGCGCCAGTTACCGCTTCACCTAAGAAATCTTCTGCTGTTTTCTTCATTTTCTTAAGAACTTCAGCTGAGATTTGTGGTGCAGCGCGTTTTTCGCCTTTCGCTTCTACCCATGCATCGCCATTGTCTGCTTTAACAATTTTGAATGGCATGATGTCGATATCACGTTGTACTTCTTCGTCTTCAAAACGACGACCGATTAAACGCTTGATTGCGAATAATGTATTTGTTGGGTTTGTTACCGCTTGACGCTTTGCAGGTTGACCTACAAGCGTTTCACCTTCGTCTGTGTATGCGATAATTGATGGGGTTGTACGATCACCCTCTGCATTTTCAATTACGCGTGGCTTATCGCCGTCTAATACTGCAACACATGAGTTTGTTGTGCCTAAGTCGATACCAATAATCTTACCCATGGAACGTCTCCTACTTCTTTAATTCTGTATCAAAAAATGATTAATTCGTTTAGATGGTTACTTAATAGGGGTGGGGTAATGACAATTCAACTGTAAAACGTAAATTTTTTTTAAAATTTTGAAATTTTTTTTGCAATGATGAATTTTGATACTGAAAGTGGTCATACCACTTTATTTTTGTTATAAACAAGCTAGTTACGATAACAAATGAAATTCTTATGCATTTTGATCAATTATTAGACCAAGTCAATTCACGTCTTACCCAACTAACCTTTCCTGCAAACTGGTGCCAAGGACGCACAGCCTTCGGCGGTATTTCTGCCGCTATGCTGTACACCGCAATGCGCACTGTAATTAATAACGAACGTACGTTACTGTCACTCAGTACTAATTTTGTTGGCCCGCTGACCGCCGATACGCCATTTAATATTGAGCTTTCACTTTTGCGTGAAGGTAAAAGTGCATCACAGATTGAAGCAAGAATTATTCAAGACCAAAAAGTCGCGGTGATTGCCCTTGCATGCTTTGCAATAAAACGTGATTCAAATGTGATTGTTGAAAATAAAGCGACATGCCCGTTGGCACCAGTTAATGAAGAAAACCTTATTCCTTATATAGAAGGAGTAACCCCCCAATTTTTCCAACACATGAGTTTTAATATTCAAAAAGGTGCTATGCCGTTTTCAAATGCATCGAATGGCGAACTTGCAGGATGGATGCGTTTAAAAGAAACACCCAGAGACTTAACTGTAGCGCATATATTAGCGCTAACAGATGCTTGGCCACCTGCACAATTGCAAATGTATGCAAACGTTGCTCCTGCCAGTTCAATGTCTTGGTATATTGAATTTTTACCTCATCAGCCATTAGCAGCTGACGCTTGGCTTGGTTTTGATGCGTTTACCCATCATAGTCGCGATGGATATGCCTGTGAAGAAGCAAATATTTATAATCAGGCGGGTGAACTATTAGCAATGAGTCGTCAAACCGTTGCACTGTTCGATTAAGCTGACAACTACTATTTAAGCGCTCACTCAATGAGCGCTTAAATGTCATCAATGCTCGCCTAATGTAACGCAATTAACCTAATTTGCATTGCTCAATAAACAAACCAAAAATAAAGACATTTAAAACTAATTTATCGTTTCAAATCCAGCTTTTAATTTAGCCATCATATCGTCACTAATTTTAGTATTGCATGCAAAGTATAGACTCGTTGCTTCCTGTTTAAATTTGAACACCTTGCTTAACTCAGGGGTGGTTTTGTCAATTTCACGTTGCGTTGTATATTGTGTCTCGTTCAATACGATTAAATCAAGTACGTGTTTACGCTGCTTCATAATATGAAACAATCTATCTACATTTTCAATCACCAACAATTGCGTGCCTAATTTAAACCCATGTTGTGTTAAATAATGATGGCTAAAATTGTTTTCTATTACCGCGGTTTTGTATTCTTTTGCGGCGAGAATTGACTCTAATTGAATTTGTTTTTCAGGTAAGGCATAGAAATAAGCTGTAAAGTGACTTAATTTAGCAACCCACTTAAAATTGGGCTCACGCATTGGTAGACGGGCAAGCGAAAAGATACACGCATTTGGGTCGCGTAGCACCCCGTTATAAGCAAGTGACCAGCCAAGTACATTTAGCTCATAATCAATATTTGCAGCACTTAACGCACGATGTACTTTATCAAAGTTGGGCCCGACAAATTTCCCGTGCTCATTGTAATATTGAAAGCCACTTAAATTTTCAGTAAATACCGTCAGTTTACCGAACGCACTAATAGGCATTAAGCATAATAAGACATACAGTGCGGCTAATCGGTTTACCATCTTTACCTTTTTGATAAATCACGGGGTTTCATACTGTTAAGTGTAAACCCTGTTATTGACTTTAGAAACTATAAGAGCAAAAAAGGTGCCATTTGGCACCTTTTTTATTTACTTACTGTTCATCGCATCAATTAACAAGGCTGAAATTTTAGCTCCCTCTCGCAATGTACTTTCAGAGGCTTGTTTACCACTGTGTGATGCATCGGTAAACGGCGCAATTTCCATCATATCCGCGCCCGTAATTGGGAACTCTTTGGCAAGCGCATTTAAAATTAGCATTGCTTCATCTGGCGTCATACCATCGTATTCAGGTGTTCCCGTTGCCGCTGCAAATGTTGCATCAAGGGCATCAATATCAAAACTAACGTAAAGCTCGTCGACATTGTCTGCTTTTAACTGTGCAATTACTTGCTCAACAATCGCTTGTGCGCCCTTTTCTCGAATCTCATGTGCCCAATGCTGTTTAACACCAAATGTTGATTCCCAATGAGTTTTATCTTTACCACTTGAGCGAATACCAAACTGAATTAAATGATGTGGCGCCGGTAAAAACTCCAGAATATGTGTACACCAAGAGCCAAAACATAAATCAATACCTAAACGCTCAACAAGTAGGTCGGTGTGTGCATCGAAGTGAATAATTGCAGTGCGTTTACCCTGCGCACGTTTTGCCTTTAAATACGACTTAGTTAATGGGTAACTAATTGAGTGGTCGCCACCAATACCAAAAATCCCTTTATCTGGAAAATTGGCATAAAAGTCATCACAGACATCTTCGGTAATTGATAATGGGCTTACGTGATAATCGCTGCTTTCATCTTGATAAAGCGCTTTTTGGCAATTTGAAATCGTACCGTCGTTTAAGTATTTATCATGTAGCAGGTGTGGAATAACACGCACGTCACCTAAATCGAATGTTTTCGCACTTGGCTGTTGTTCCATTAAGGTGCTGCGTAAAAATAGTGGTCCCCAGTTTGCACCGCGTAAAATACCGCCGCCGCAATCTGAGCTGATGCCTAACGTTACTGCATTATATTCACTTTGTTCAATATTTTGCAGGCTATCACGCCACAGCGCATCGATGTTTTCGGTCTGTCCATAGATTGACTGGTGCAGCGCTTCTTTTCGCTCTTTTGCAGTGTTAACGGTGAAAACACCGTTACCCGGTGGGCATAAGCAATTTGTTACTTTTTTAATAAATGCGTTTTTAGAGTCGCTCATATTCAGCTCCGAACAAAGCATAATCAGTCATATAATTATGCATAGATTAAAAATTTATTGCTGGAAATACCATTTATTACAAAATCCGCTCGTTACAAAACTAAGCGACGTATCATTTAATGGTCTTTAATTTTTAACTCGTTGTATTTGTTAAAAATTGGTTTATTCGATAAACCCAACAATAATCTACATGCCCCTTTCTTAGAGGCTTTGCCTTTGAATGTCAAATCAACTACCAGAAACAACCCCTAATCACCTGAAGATTTATTCAAGCTAACTGCATAGCTTTTCATATAATTATCAAGTTCTAATTTGTAACTAAATGATTTATAATGCGTTCGCTTAACAATTACATACAATCAGGAAACGTTTAATGGACCTAAACACAGCGCCGCAAACTCGCCGTTCGCAAGTTCAATTCACAGGTCAAACTGGCCAATTTTTTTCAATCTGGATAGTCAATATAGTGCTTACTGTACTCACCCTTGGCATTTATTCTGCTTGGGCTAAAGTCAGAACACATCGCTACTTTTACAGTAACACCAGTATCGATGGACACCAATTTACCTATCTTGCTAATCCAATCCAAATTTTAATTGGCCGTATTATTGCCGTCGTATTATTTGCTATATACGTGGGTAGTGTTCAATTTGTTCCAATTCTTGGCTTATTTATTATGCTAATCGCACTATTTTTAATGCCTTGGGTTATTAACCGCAGCATGCGATTTCAACACCGCATGACAAGCTATCGAAATGTACGTTTTGGTTTTAACGGCAGCTATGGCGAAGCGTTTCTTGTTTTCATTATTTTTCCAATTTTATCGGTATTTACCTTATACCTATTAGTGCCTTGGGTAATGAAGAAAATTAATTCCTATATTTTAAACAACATTACTTATGGTGATCGCAAGGTTGAGGCAACACTGTCTACAACCGATTACTATGTTGCCGCATTGTTAGTTGTTGCAGTGTCAATTGGTGCCATGTTTGGTTTTGCAATTGTTATCGGTATCGGCGCCGCTATTTTTGGTGCGACTGTTGATATGGCTAATTTAGATTCAGCAGGCATGAGTGCTGCCGCATTTGTAATAGCGCCAATTACTGCGCTGTTGTATATCGGTATGTTTGCGCTTATTACCGGTATTTATCAAGCACGTATTCGCGCACACAACTTTGCTAACAGCGAAATCAAAGACGTTGCTAAATTTGAGTCAACGATTACTGAGATGCAATTTGCACGTTTAGTATTCTTTAACTTAATCGCGATTGGTTTGTCACTTGGCTTAGCTTACCCGTGGGCAAAAATTCGCGCAGCACGTTATTTAGCAAACGGTACGTTTGTAGAAATCCATGAAAACGCAGATAACGTGATTGATGATATGACCAGTGATCAATCCGCTATTGGCGAAGAAATCGCAGAAGTATTCGACTTAGATATCGCCATCACCTGATGAGTCAAATAGTCGATGGTAAACTCTATCAAGCTAGCAGCACACGCTCGTGTGCTGTTAAGCTGGTAGTAACAGAATCTCATATCAGTATCATTCAAGACGGTGTTGAATATGGAGCCCATAATTTAAGCTCTATTTCGCTGAGTGATGCAATTCCCGGAGTCGCAACCGAAGTACGCTTTGAAAATGGCGACATGTTTATTCCCGATGACAAATCTTGGCGTGTTCAACGCCAAACCGGTTCACTGCTTAGTACGTTAGAAAGCCATAAAACCAGTGTGTTTGCCAGTATCATTTTAGCGCCACTACTCATTTATTGGCTTATTATGATTGCTATGCCTGCGCTTGCCAGTAAAAGTGTTGATTGGTTGCCACCAAGTGTGTCTAACTACATGGGTGAGCAAAGTTTTACGATTTTAGAGAAGGCTTTTCTTGAGCCATCTGAACTTGATGAACCTACACAACAACATATCGAACAGCTGTTTTCAAATGCCACAACGGCTTTGAATTTAGACAAAGAGCACTATCAAATATTTACATACCAAAGCGCGTACTTTGGTGCTAACGCACTTGCGCTACCTGACGGCACCGTAATCGTAACCGACGATCTTATTACGCAATTACGCGAATATGATGAAAACAAGTTAGATAGCATGTTAATGGCTATTATTTTGCATGAAATTGGTCATGTTGAAGGTAAACACGGTATGCGTTTAGTCGCGCAGTCTTTATCAAATGCCATTGTGTTTGCGCTGTTATTTGGCGATCTCGAAACCGTGGGCGAGCTATTTGTTGGTGCCAGCTCAACCTTAGTGCAAGCTAGCTTTTCACGCGATATGGAAAGTGAGGCGGATGATTTTGCACTTCAACATTTAGCTGAATTAGGTTACTCACCCAGTGCCTTTGCCGATGCCATGGATAGCTTTGATGCAAACGGCTCAGGTGATTTTCTTAAGTACCTAAGCTCGCACCCTGCTATAAAAGAGCGAATTGAAAAGGCCAAACGCTTTAAATAATACCAACTGCATAAAAGTGCAGAGGTATACCTAGAGCGTATTGGTCTCTATGGTCTAAATTCTGTTCAAATCCAAAGCTTTTTGATCGCGGCGTTGCTTTGTAGCCTTGCGGGCTACGTTAAGAAGCAACAACAAAGAACAAAACGCTTTGGGTGAAACTGTAAGCAGCACTTGCTTGGCGTTTATACTGTGGGTGCTGGGTAATAGCACAACGCCTTTATCGCTCATTTATGTAAATAATTACACTACAATCGCTCTATTTCGTCTAAATGCCAAACAAACAGCTGTAGAAATCGACTACAAAGGCCAACACGTTCTAATTACCAATATTCTCTAACGGCAGTTATTTTACCGTTAGAGAATTCAAATAAACTCACAATATTATCACTTGAACGCGCATACCATTTGCCATTAACACGTTGTTGCCAAGTACTTTTTTGCTTAACAAATGCTGCATTTAACGCGAACTCGATATGTATTATCTCAGTTTTTACATTACGCGTGCGCGTTTGCTTCATGCGTTCGTTAAGTGCATTCACCCACTGCTCTTTGTCTAAATGAATTTGAAAACTTGGTTGATAATATTCGAATTGCGTTGCGGTTAACTGAGATAAGCTAACGATTGCACTTTGCTTATCAATTGAATCATTGAGCGTAATAAACTGTGTTACTTTGGCGCGCATGTCTTTTTCAAAAAGTGGCTCAGCTGACGCATAACAAAATTGCGTAGAAAATAATAACAAAACGATTACGTACCAGTTTCGCAATTGATTACATTCCCAAATTGATTTACTGTTAAAAATTATACGATAAACATCTTAAACGTTAAGTCAAAGGTTTTGCGATGGCGAAAGTATACCATTCACTTGCAGCATTTTACCCATTTTATTTATCGCAACACACTAACGTTCTGTGTAGAAGACTGCATTTTTGCGGTTCGTTAATTGGCCTATTTTGTTTGCTTTTTGCTGTGCTAAACCAAAACTACTGGTTGATCTTAGGCGGTATTGGCATTGGCTATCTGTTCGCTTGGATTGGACACTTTGTATTTGAAAAAAACAGGCCAGCCACATTTCAATACCCACTTTATAGTTTTGTATGCGACTGGCTTATGTTTCGCGACATACTGTTGCGACGAATTCCTTGGTAAGTGAATTACTTGAGTGTGTTGACGTTTCCGTTTTGATTTAAACTTAATAACTGTTTTATCACGTTAATAGGCAGTACTTTTTCAACTTCTGTCGCTAGTTTCTCTATCTGATTATCTTTTTCACTTTCATAGTCAAATCCAGTTGCACCGGTTAACCCCGCCCACTCGAGGAGTTGTGATAAAAAGCGTGGGTTGTCTAGTACACCGTGTAAATAAGTCGCTTTTATTTGTCCATCTTGTGATTCATAGCCATCGAATTCACCGTTTGCGAGTTTAAACAATCGTTTTACCGTAGCTGTTTCACTTGTTTTACCTGCATGAATTTCATAGCCTGAAATAGCACTTCCACTCGTTAAGCAATGTGCCTTTGTTTGACTTAAGGTTTTAGCGCGTTGTAACGTGGTTTCAATTGGCAAGTAATTTAGGCCAACCATTTCATCGATATTAGACTCAATATGTTGAGGATCATAAAGTCGTTGCCCTAACATCTGCATACCACCACAAATCGCAAATACTTTGCCGCCATAGCGCAAATGACGCGCGATAAATTGCTGCCATTGGTTATCAATAAGAAACGACAGATCAGCCATGACACTTTTTGATCCGGGTAAGATAAGTAAGTCACACTTATCTACTGCGTTTGGCTTACGGGCATATCTGAGATTAACGTTAGGGTGCAATCTTAACACATCAAAATCAGTATGATTGGATATGCGAGGGTAAACCACTACCGTAATATTAATTGCGTTATTTGTGCTTAATATTTGATTAAAATCGAGTGCATCTTCTGGCTCTATATATAAGTCTGGTATATAGGGAATTGTTGCAAGTACCGGTATACCTAATTTGTTTTCGAGCCATTGGTTGCCCGGCAGCAGTAAATCTATATCCCCTCTGAATTTATTAATTACAAATCCAACCACTCTGGCTTTTTCTGTATCAGATAGCAGTTCATATGTGCCAACGAGGTGTGCGAATACACCGCCTTTATCTATATCGGCAACGATAATTACCGGACAATCTGCCGCTTCTGCAAAGCCCATATTAGCAATATCACGGTCGCGTAAATTAATCTCAGCAGGCGATCCTGCGCCTTCGACAATCACTGCATCAAATTGTTGCGATAATCGTTGATGTGATTCAAGCACAGCGCCCAGTAATTGCGGTTTCATTTGATGATAATCGACCGCATCTGAATTACCAATTGCTTTACCATGCACAATAACTTGCGCGCCAATATCAGAATTTGGTTTTAACAACACCGGGTTCATGTCCACATCTGGTTCTATTCTAGCCGCATCAGCTTGAACCGCCTGCGCACGACCAATTTCGCCCCCCTCTGCGGTAACCGCGCTATTAAGCGCCATGTTTTGCGGCTTAAACGGCGCAACTTTGATATTATGGTTGGCTAAAATACGACAAAGCGCCGCAACCAGCACACTTTTCCCAGCGTCTGAGGTTGTGCCTTGAACCATCAATGTATGCTTGGCTTTCATACAATTCTCTATACATTTTTTTGCTGCACACTAACAAATTAACGGACCATTGTCCTTTACAATTTTGCATGCTAATTCAAACTGTTATTAATATTTGCCAAGTTAGAGCATACAGGATGAAAAAAGTATTCCACTTAGGATTAGATAAAGCACAAGTTGAAGGTGCTAAACTCGCTATCGTACCCGGTGATCCAGCACGTGCAGAGCGCATTGCAAACGAGCTTGAAAACCCTATCGCACTTGCAAAAACACGTGAATATCATGTCTTTTTGGCCTATATCAAACAACAGCCGGTAATCGTATGTTCTACCGGTATCGGCGGGCCAAGTACGTCTATCGCAGTTGAAGAACTCGCGCAGCTCGGAATTAAAACGTTTTTGCGCGTTGGCACAACGGGCGCAATTCAGCCAAACATTAACGAAGGTGACCTATTAATTAGTCATGCATCTGTTCGTTTAGATGGTGCAAGCCAACATTTTGCACCAATTCAATACCCCGCAGTTGCCGATTTCTTTGCAACCAATGCAATGGTAAGTGCGTGTGACGAATTAGGTGCAACCTATCACTTGGGTATAACGGCTTCATCAGATACATTCTACCCAGGACAAGAACGTTACGACACCTATTCAGGCTATGTGACAAAAACCTTCCAAGGTAGTTTTGACGAATGGCAAAAACTTGGTGTGATGAACTACGAAATGGAGTCAGCTACGTTATTTACTATGTGCTCTGCTCTTGGTCTTAAAGCAGCCTGTGTTGCCGGTGTGTTAGTAAATAGAACGCGCAGTGAGATCCCTGATGTTGACCATCAGATCGTTGAAAAGAAAGCGGTTAGCGCTGTAATTAAAGCCGCTGAATTATTGGTATAGTTTAGAGTTGCTACACCATAAAATTGAGGAAGTGGTTACGCTTCCTCAATTGTTACCTTAATATTTCCACCAAGACTCATCGCAACCGCATTGGCAACCCCTTGTTGGTTTGCTTTCCCTGCTGTTTGCTTAATCACTATTTCGCTTATTCCCTGTAATCCAGTTTCTCTATTATGTAGCTGCACTTGATTGAGCGCTGCTTGCAAAGGCGACAAGCTTGGGCTGTACGCCGCGTTTTCAAGGTAGACCCCAAAGTATTTGTGCCCATCAACATGCTTAATTTCACACGCTGAAAAATTACCAGAGTATGGCGCATAGCTTTGTTCAACATACGCATCTAAGTCACAACATTGTGTTAAAGATTGGCTAAACAATGGTGTATGGTTATCTAAATCACTTGGACCAAATGCGTCTGGCAGGTATTGCTGTATGGTTTTCTCGACACCGTGCACATTTATTAATGGTTGTTTGTCTAACTGAATTTCATTAATAAACTGACGACAATAGCCACAAGGTGAAGCATTAATCACGAGCTTTTTAATTGCTTCAACCCCGTGTAACAATGCGTTATGAATAGCACTTTGTTCAGCATGAACAACCAGACTCAAGGCTTGATGGGAAAATTCTAAATTAGCGCCGAAAAATAAGCGCCCTTCACCACCGCTCTCAATCGCTAGGGCTGCCACTTTAAACTGTGAAACCGGTGCAATTGCATATTCAGACACCCATTTTAATAACGCGTCAAAAAATGATTGCTCGCTATCGAACTGAGACTTAAGTGAAATGAGTTCTTGATGAGTTAAGTAAGACTTATTGTTGGTGTAATCCGATAACACCGTTTCAAAATTATTATTCGATTGCATATTTAATGAAAACTCAAAAAATGGCAGTTCACACTACTGGTATTGTAAACGGAATACTAAGGTCAATTGTCCGCTTTTTAAAATAAATCGATATATTTACGTTATGAATCAATAAAAATTTAAATCACGTCTTCGCCTTAAAGGGGATGTACATAGGTAGTAAATAAGTTGCCATACTTTGACCGAACTCAATGATTATAAAGATTTATTTTGCAAGATATGCTAGAGTTCGCGGGTAAAATAAAAACTGGTAACGGCGCGTTCATAAACTATACTTGCTTAATGTAAACGTATGGAATTTGCGAAAGCCGTGCAGGATTAAAAAGTGCAAATGATGAAAACTGTCTCCCGCGTTGTGTTATTCACAACTGGGTTTATTGTCGCTATATATTTAGTATTAGCTTTGTCTCTCACGCAAGGTGTTGCATTATCACACCATGAGGATTCTCCGGTAAATACGGTCGAACTTAACCCCAACGACCTAGATGCAAATCAACCCAATATTTTCTCCTCGCTATTTAGTTATATTGATATTATTAGCAGTGACGGTGAGTTATATGTGCAACTCGAAAGCAATGAACAGCATGTAGTTGCCGTGCCGCTTAATAAAATGTTCAGTGACATGTTGTTATTTTCCAATTTACCTCTTCTCATTTTATTAGGCTTCGCAATCTTAATGCCGTTCGCCATCACCTCCAAAAAGCAAAAGTCATTGAATAAATCGATATCAATTCTTAATAACAAAACCGATAATCTGCTTAGCGCATTTAATCTGGATTTACCACAATACGAAACAGAGAATAATCTCGCACGGCTAAACCATTCTATTAGCTCACTCACAGACGCTGTTGAACGTTACAAAAAAGACACCGAAACCAGTATATTTCAAGACAAACTAACAGGACTTGCTGATCGTCACGCATATTTAGCGCATTTAAAAGAACAGTTAAACCATGCTGAACAAACAGCAAAAAAACAAGCATTACTGTTTATTGACCTCGACGGGTTTAAACAAGTTAACGACTCATTTGGCCATAGTTTCGGCGATGAAGTGCTCATCCAAGTTGCAGAGCGTTTGCGCACAATAGTGAGAAATCACAACTTATCATCTCAACACCCAATCAATGGCATAGAACAAAATTTATCGCGCTTAGGCGGTGATGAGTTTTCAATATTTATTAGTGATTTACTTGAACCATCACTGGCTGTTAACGTTGCCCAGAATGTATTGCATGAAATTGAACGTGATTTTGTATTGGGCAATAAAGTGGTAAAAATTGGCGCGAGCATTGGTATCGCAATCTACCCAGATAGCGCTTCAAGTCCTTTTGCCCTTTTGCAAATGGCCGACGTCGCTATGTATCGCGCCAAAACTGACGGACGCGGTATATTCCGCGTCTACTCACCTGAAATGGGCAGTAAAATGCGACGCTATCATTACTTGCTTGAAGAAATGCGTCTCGCGTTAGGCAGTAATAACTTTTCGTTATCATTTCAACCAATTGTACATGTTGATGATTGCAGCATTGATTATTTTGAATGTTTAGTCAGATGGCACCACCCCGTTGAAGGGACCATAACGCCGACTGAATTCATCCCGATTGCTGAAGAGTCTAATTTAATTCTAGAGCTTGGCGACTGGATTTTATTTGAAGCGTGCCGCCAAATGTCAGCATGGTATAACGCGGGTATGACCAAGGTACGCATTTCCGTCAATATATCAGGCGTGCAGTTAAAACACCGTAAGCTCTACGATTGGGTAATAGAAACCATCGAAAAAGCGGGGTTACCGCCAAAAGCGCTAATGTTGGAAATCACTGAGTCGTGCTTTATTGAAGCATCGCGCGAAACAACTGAAAGCCTACAAAAACTAAGACAAAAAGGCATTACTATCGCAATAGATGACTTTGGTACAGGCTTCAGTTCACTGTGTACGCTCGCTGAATTACCCGTCGATGTTATTAAAATTGATAAATTATTCATTGATCAGGCGAATGATAATCCGAAATATAATAAAATACTTAATTCCATTAGTGAGCTGGGTAAAGATCTCAACCTTAAAGTGGTTGCAGAGGGCGTTGAATGTGCCGAACAATTTGAACTCGTAAGAAAAATGGGTATCCAATGTGTGCAAGGCTATTTAGTATCAAAACCAGAGACTTCAAATAACGTTGGCACCAAAGTATTGCGTACTAATTTAAATCATATCGCTGCGACAGGTACCAATATATGGCTACCTGAAAACGACCCAATGCCGCGACATAAACTTCATTCCGTAAAGTAGGGAAATCAAAAAAATGAAACACATATTAAAAATAATCACGATCTGCCTCGCATTTACAAGCTGTTTAGTTAAAGCCGATTTACAACAGGCCATTGATGCTGCGAATGAGGGAGATTTTGAAACGGCGCTATTTCATTTTAATTACTTAGTCGAAAATAATTATGGTCCTGCTATGTACCACTTAGGGCAAATGCACGAATTTGGTTATGGTTTACCACGTAATCCAAAAAGAGCAGCAGAATTGTATGCTAAGGGCGTTAAGCTAGGTGAAGCCGATGCGATGTTTGCACTTGCAACCTTATACCAAGACGGCAAAGGCGTTAAAAAAGACCTGCAGAAAGCCGTTTCGCTTTACGAAAGTTCAGCAAAAAAAGGGCTGGCTGCAGCGCAATTTAATTTAGGTGTCATGTATGCCAACGGCACCGGTGTTATCCAAGACTTTTATGCAGCAAAAGACTGGTACACAAAAGCAGCCGCGCAAAACTACGCGGCGGCTCAATTTAATCTCGCGCTACTTTATTTTGAAGGTCAAGGTGTGGATAAAAGCGTTGAAATGTCGTTTATTTGGAACACAGTCGCTGAATTTAATGGCCATAAAGATGCCAGCCATAGTCGTAAGCTTGATGAGCGAAAAATGTCGCCATCGCAAGTAAAAGAAGCATCTGAAAAAGCGAATGAGCTCTATCAAAAAATCCTTGCAGGTAAGTACTACGGCGACGACCGTCGTATCTAATTGCAATTTATCACAATTACAGGCATGGTTCTTAATTTAAGGACCGCCTGTGCTTAACTTAATACTTTTTCTCATTATTTGTGCGTTAATTGCACTTATTATTAAATCTTCTGTTCAAAATGCTAAACGCGCTAAGATAAACATTGAGTCACAGCAAGCGTTTTTATCCGAAAACAAAAAACGTGAAGAAATCATTGAAACCGCGTCAGGCCTGCAATATGAAGTGATCACACCGTGTGATTCAGGTGAACAGCCCACACTGCAATCAAAGGTTACTTGCCATTATCACGGTACATTACTTGATGGTACGGTATTCGACTCATCGGTTGAACGTAACACGCCTCTCTCATTTAAACTAAACCAAGTTATTCCTGGCTGGACTGAAGTGTTACAACAAATGAAATGTGGCGAAAAAGTAAAGGCCTTTATTCCTTATAACTTAGCGTATGGTAAACGCGCTGTTGGAAAAATTCCGCCAGCGTCATTATTAGTATTTGAAATTGAACTTATCGCGATAGACTAATAGGCGCGTTTAAACTTAGGGTTTAAGCGCTACACGCCGTAATAAGCGATTAATCGAAGAGCAATCCCAGGTTCATCGTCAAAATCGTAGCGCTCTCTAAATTCAACAAATGGTTCAGCTTCAAAAAATAACCAATGCTCAAAAAAGCGCGTTCGCCAGCGATAAGATGCATAATAGCTTCGCTCTCCGCTGAAACTATCTTTTAGCCACACACCCGTTACACCAGCTTGATCATTGTTATAAGTATGACTGTGGAAAATACCAAGCGACACACGGTTAGTCGGTTCACTTTCAACATAGCGGGTGTTAAATGCGAAGTTTAGAGTCTGGTCGCTTTCTATTTTTCTATCAAGTCGTGTATTAACTCGCGCTCCCCACCCATCTTCAAGGTAGTATTCAATGCTTGGCGAAACGGTAAAGCGCCATTTATCAAGTTTTTGCTGATATTTGAGGCGGCTTTGTGCATACAGATTTGAGCGGCTAACACCGATTCTATGCTCAATGTTTAACCGCTGTTTTTGTAACATATACCAGTTTAATGCAGCGTTAACATGATTATCTTGATCTTGACCCGATATACTTTGAAAAGGAAGTCGATCTTCTTCTGCTTCGTCATTATCGATAATAACGCTTAGCTTGTTTTCTAAATTAGGTAAATCGAGTGATACTTTAAATTGATTATCAAAATCCGATAAATCTCTTGCTCTTGGCGCAAAACCGAGTGAAACATAGCCCTTAGCTGTGGCACGTGTTTTTTCGCTACCTTCACTTACCAATAATTGATCAAGCCACTGCGCCGAATTTTGCATATGGGTATTAAGCTGGCTTTGTAAAAAAGATGCGCTATCCGTAACCGTTTTTTTTACTTCCAGTGTCAATGGTGGTTTTGCGGACTTTTCTCTGGAGGCTGAGTTACTCGCTTGAGACAGGAAAGGGACTACTAATAACGTCAGAATAGATAATCGACGACAAGAATTTAATAACACTCCCTCTCCTTATTGGGACGTTAGCTTATCGCCTCTTTTGGTGCCTTAAAGTACTTATAAAGGCCAATTAGTGACGCAGCTATCCAAAACAATTCAATTACAAAACTTGCTAAATTAAAATTATAACAGAGGCTTATAAGTAATAAAATTGCCCCAGATAAGTTCATCACGTTGTAACCAATACCCGTTGGTTTTACTTTTTCTAATTGTAATAAAAAGAACGCACCGACGACAAGAAACGTACCGGTCATACCGATAATATCAAAAATTATTGAGATCAATTGAAAACTCCAAGCTTTAGCGCCCAAATTTGCTGGCCCTTTCCGTGGGGAGGGCGATTTCCATCCATGAAACAGCTTGTAGTTGAGGTTAATCCTCAAACCGGATAATTCTATCTTACCGGTAGGACCTTACCATGACATATGTCCCCTATTAACGTTTATTTGCTTTAATCTATTTTGGCCTTACCACCAATGATTTTATACGCGGCAGCGCCACGGATAATCTGCTCACGGGCAAACATTTGATTACAACTTGGGCAGTGGCATGCATTTTCACAGTAATTTACGGCTATCCGTTCTTTAAAACACTTAACTAACGCGCCTTTACCATTTTTGTGATATTTAAATAGCTTAGCGCCACAACCTACACACACTATTTTAACCACGCGCTCAGGTAACTTTTTGTTCGGTTTAGCCATAATGTTCGGTTTTAGTCAGTTGCGGTTTTTTTTGCAGTTTACGTTGTAATGTTCTGCGGTGCATACCGAGTTGTCGTGCGGTTTCTGAGACGTTTCCATTATTTATTTTTAATACCTGATTAATGTGTTCCCATTCTAATTGCTCGCTCGAAATGGGTGTTTCATCAAAGGCTATATCGGTTTTTTCGCCCGTTAAGGCAGCAACAACGGATTTAGTATCAGCAGGTTTTGCTAAATAATCATTTGCGCCTAATCGTATCGCTTCTACCGCAGTTGCAATGCTGGCAAAGCCAGTTAGCAATACGATTTTGCAATTCGGCAACAACGCCCTTAACGGTTTAATTAATGGCAGACTAATTTGAGCGCCTAGTTTCATATCAAGCAGGATGTATTCTGGCAAGTACTGTCTTGCCTTTATCAACACTTCGTCAGCATGAGTAACATGCTCAACACTAAATCCGTGTTTAGTCATACGCCTGGCTAGTGTTTGACCGTATGCATTATCATCTTCAACAATTAATAATTTCATAGTAATGGTAACCTTACACTTACTTTTGCGCCAACATCCTGATTATTTGCAATAATCAATTTTCCGCCCAATTTATTTACTGTGGTATTGGATAAAAAGAGTGCTATGCCCATGCCTTTTTGACTTTGAACTGTTTCGTGTCCTAATGAATCAAGTAGTTCTATATCAAAGCCAGCGCCAGTGTCTTCAATGTCTATATTCAATTGACCGTCACTTTCACCGACATTGATTTCGATTTGATTACTTTGATTTTGTCTATTCGCATCGACAGCGTTTTGCACTAAGTTTATCAGTGCTGAAAGTAACAAACTGTCTGAGCTGATTTTACTTGATGCTGAGGCTAAATTCGTTAACACAATTCGCTGCTCAGGAAAGTGCAATAAACACGCATCATAAAACTCGTTAATCACCGTATTAACACATTTTTCGTTAATTTTGTTTTCTTTAATTTGGCTTGCGTAATCACGAAAATATGCCAATTGTTCAGTGCATTGAGTCAGTGGCTGCGCCATTTCGTTTATAAGTGAATTGTTTTCACCAATTTCATCGAGTAAATCTTCATAGATCATTTGAAGGTTGGCAATCGGTGTTGCCAAATGGTGTGTGACTTGTGCAGCAGCCGTACCCAGAGCCATTAATTGTTCACTGCGTAACGTTTCTTCCCGTTGAATTGCCATCTGGCGCTCTTTATTGGCATTGGCTTTAACCAAGGCACTGATTGTGGTGGTAACAACCAACGCGGACAATACAAAATTAATCCACATTCCTAAAAAATGCTCCTGCATATCCATATGATGCATCGCGTGTTTTGGCATGTTAAACACTAATAATGTATAAAAGCTGACAGCGGTAAGCGAACACACAGCAAGCCAGCGAAGCGGTAAACACACTGCAGCTATGATAAGCGGAAGTAATAACAACGAAACAAACGCGTTAGTTGCCCCACCACTATAAAGTAAGAGCAAACTCAAGAACGAAATATCAGCCAATATTTGCAATGCCAACGCAAAATTAGTCGCATTAAGACGCGAAAAATAAACAATACTTGCTAAATGGAACAAGGTTTCAAACGCAATAACAAGCAGTAGTACACCAACGTAATCATTTTTGCTAACAGAAAAATGCAGCACAATGACGCTAATAAGCTGAATAGCAATAGACACGGTTCGTAAAAATAACAATCGGCTGATCGGTTTTCGATAAGCTAACGCCGGTTCAGCTCTAAGAAATTTAGCAAGCAAAGTCATAACTAACTCGTTTAAACAAAGACAAAACGCACTGTATCTGGTATAACCAGTTCAACACACAAAGAAATCACAATAAGGGTTGCTAATGAAGTATGCCAAAATTACTGGTTGGGGAAAATGCATTCCGCCAGTAAAACTGACAAATGATGATCTAAGCCAAATTATGGACACCAACGATGAATGGATCACCACACGTACAGGAATAAAAGAAAGGCGCATCTCTCATCAAAGTACCGCAGAACTTGCAACTATCGCAGCAAAAAATGCACTTGATTGTGCTGGCATCAAAAACGCAGACGAAATAGATTTAGTACTTTTAGCAACCTGCTCTCCGTCTACCATGGTTGCAAACACGGCATCAGAAGTTCAAAAAAACCTAAATGCAACGGGTGCAGCTGCATGTGATGTAAATGCGGCATGTTCTGGCTTTTTGTACGCATTACAAAACGCTACCGCACAAATTCAATCAGGCATGATTAAAAAAGCAGTTGTCATTGGCGCTGAACGTATGACTTGGTATGTAAATTGGCAACGTCGCGATAGCGGTGTACTTTTTGGTGATGGTGCCGGTGCTGTAGTGCTTGAGGCAAGCGATGACAAAACAGGCCTTCTAGGAACTAAGACAGGTTGTGACAGCGAAGATAGGGAAATTCTACACATCACAAATTCAGGTACCAACACCGATAAATATCAGCCAGTTGGCCCGTCTGACCTTTTATTCGAAGGTCGCGAGATATTTAAGCGTGCGGTAAAAGGTATGACGACTGCAGTTGATGATGTATTAACGCAAGTCGGCAGCGAAATTACCGACATTGATGTACTTATTCCACACCAAGCAAACCTACGCATCATTCAAGCAATTCAATCTAAAGTGAATTTAACCGATGATGCAGTAATGGTGAATATTGATAAATACGGCAATACCTCTGCTGCGACCATTCCTATTGCGATTTGTGAGGCAGTTGAAAATGGCCTGATTAAAGAAAACAGTCGTGTAATTTCTGCTGCGTTTGGTGCGGGCCTAACATGGGCTGCAAGTTTTATTCAATGGGGTGAGCGCGTAACCCCGATTATTCCAGCAAGTCATACGTTAACCCCTTGCGATAAAAGCGGCCTAGAACTAATCGCCGATGCAGTAAAACACTGCCAATAGCCTTTCTTTAAGCCCGTGTTTATACGGGCTTTCTTATTTGCAAAATTCCCTTTTAACACTACGCTTTAAATAGTGATATATGCGCCATACCAAGGGTAATGGAGTGCAATTTAGCGATTGTTTAAAGGGTATTACTATGCATGAGCAAACTTCCAACATTGAAAAAAGACGCTCATTACGGCTCGATATGGAAAAAGAACTCATTGGATTAGAGTGGCAATGCGAAGATGGCAAAATAATAAAACGCCAAGCAATGTGCATTGATGTTTCGAACGTTGGATTAAAAGTGAATATCGACCGACCTATCATTACAAATCATCCCGTTAAGGTAACATTTCGCGACAAGTTAGGTGCCTCAAACCAATTTTATGCAAGGGTATTGCGAGAGACAGAAGTTCACGATTGGTATGATGTTGCCATGATATTTGTCGAACAAGGAGAGGATAAATGATTATTCTTGTTGGCGGTGAAAAAGGCGGTAGCGGTAAAAGCTGTCTTGCTCAAAATGTTGCCGTTTACCTTACCCTGCAAAATTACACCGTTTTGATTGTAGATTGTGACCCTCAACGAACTTCATCAGATTGGATCCAAGCGCGTAATACCAACCCACAGTTGCCACTGATTAATTGTGTGCAATTGTACGGTAAAATCCGCAATGATCTTCTTAGTCTTGAAAACCATTATGATTATGTTATCGTCGATTGTGGTGGGCAAGATAACTTAGCACTTCGCGCTGCGATGTCGGTAGCCGATCACACACTTATTCCACTCAGGCCAAAACGCAGGGATTTAAAAACAGTTCCCCATATGGAAGATATACTTACAACGTGCAAAATGGTTAACCCAAAACTTAACGCAGCGTTTGTTATTACGCAGTGCCCTTCGTTGCCTAATCAAGCCTCACGTATTTTAGAAGCGAAAGAGGTGTGCTCGTCATATGGTATACCGGTACTTAATTCAATTACCCACAGTAGAAACATCTACGATGATAGCGAAGAAAACGGTAAATCTGTGATTGAAATTGAACCTGATGGTAAAGCTGCGCTTGAGATTAAAGCCATTGTTGATGAGTTATTAACGATGGAAGTGGTTCACGGCCATGAGTTTAATTGATTTAAAAAAAGGAAATGGTAACAACCGAAAGAAAAAAATTTCGGTTGATGAGTTTATTGAGCAAGCAAACCTGTATGCACAAGGTAAAGATACAACCCTTAATAAATCACGACACATAAAAAAAGGGCGAAAGTACAAAAATGCTACTTTCACCCTTTCTCCTGATCACATTAAACAGCTCGATACGCTGTCAAAGCAATCAGGGTTATCTAAATCTTATATTTTGCGCTTATTAATCGCAGAGCTTGCCGAAGGTGATGATCTAACGATTGACTTACTGTTAGATCATATCAACGCCAAGTGATCTCGCTTTAGCTATATTTATTTTGTAAATATTTCAGAACCGCACGTACACCAAATGCCTCACCACCAACAGGTCGGCCAGGTAACTTACGGATATTCCACGCCATTACATCAAAATGCACCCATGAAATGTCTTGTTCAACAAATTCTTGTAAGTAAAGTGCAGCGGTGATTGCACCACCAAATGGGCCTGACGCGCAGTTTGTCATATCTGCAACCGTGCTGTTTAACAAATCTTTGTAGGCTTTATGTAATGGTAAATGCCATACTGGATCTTGTACGTCATTTGCAGCTAATTCTAACCCCTCAACAAGTGATTTATCATCACTGAAAAAGCCAGGTAACTCTGTGCCAAGGGCAATACGGCACGCACCGGTAAGCGTTGCAAAGTCAATAAGCGTATCTGGCTTTTCTGTTACCGCTTCAGCAAGTGCATCACATAAAACTAAGCGCCCTTCTGCATCGGTATTGTCAATTTCAACGGTAATGCCTTTACGTGTTTTAATAACATCGCCCGGACGTAATGCATTATCCGACACTGCATTTTCAACCGCAGGGATCATCACACGTAAATTAATTGGTAAGTTAAACGCCATAATCATATGCGCTAAACCAAGAACGTGTGCAGCGCCACCCATGTCTTTTTTCATTAAACGCATGCCAGATGCCGGTTTTAGATCTAACCCGCCTGAATCGAAACACACGCCTTTACCCACTAAGGTTACTTTCGGCGCATTTTTATCACCCCAACGTAAATCAAGTAAACGTGGTTTGTTTGCACTTGCTCGGCCTACTGCGTGAATTGTTGGGTAATTTTGCTCTAAAAGTTCATCGCCAACTATTTGAGAAAACTCGCCTGAAAACTCATCAGCCATATCAGACATTATTTCTGCAAGGTGTTGTGGCATCATGTCACCTGCAGGCATGTTCACAAGGTCGCGAACAATTGAAACACCCTTTACGTACGTTGTAACTTCATCAAACAAGGCTTTATCAGCAATAGCGAGTTTTACGCTTACTGGTTTAGATTCTTTGTACGGTGTGAAGTCATACGCACCTAACGCAAAGCTGGTTGCTACCAACTTGTTTGTGTTTGCATCATTATTGAGTAAATAAGTACCCGCTGGTAACTGCGAAGCGAGGTCGCCACATGACCAAAGTTCGTTAGTATCGTTACAAAAGAACACGGCTTCGCTTAACGTGCCACTTTCAAAATTTGGTACTAACAACAAACCACGGCCTTCAAAGCTTAGTGATTTAAGCCAGTTTTTAGTTACCTCAGATTGTTTTTCTTGCCACGCGTCAAATTCTGCACTTGATTTAATGCTAAGCGGGATCCCTTCAGATTTTTTAACAAGGGCTTGCGTCATATTTTGGCCTTTATAATTTACACACTTTGGCTATAGCATAACAAACTATGGTTCGGGTTGTCTTACATTCGCGATAGAATTTAATAGGATAGCGCCTGTTATTTCAGCGCAATATAATAGGCGATGTTAAAGATTATTTATTATCAGTTTTGTTAAAAGCACTGGGCAATACTTCAACACCAACAAGTTTTCCGAGTTTTACAATTAATGGAATAGTAATTGGCGCAAAGGGTAGAATTGCAAAAATGCCTAAACCAACGCCTTTAAGTACATCAAGAAACTGTTGATTTGCTTTCTTTAGTTCTGCTTTATTTGCTTTGCCTTGCGTGTAGTTACGGTAGGTGATCAGCATATCGATGGTTTCTTGCTTTTCTTGTGCAAGCGCATGCTTAACTTGCAACATCTGACGGCGCACTTTTAAGCGACTTCGTTGCTGTTTGATTTTAAGCACCCGAACAGGGGCTTTATGGAAATATTTCATCGTACGCATAATTACATTTTCGCACAACAATCAGAAAAGGTATAAGCGAAATCTGTAAAAAGTTGTTTGTATTGAAAAATCATGAATAAGCGGCACTCACCTTGAATACGGCGAGTACACGGCTTTTAATTACCTCTGCGCTATCACCTGCTACAACGCCTATGTTTCGCTTATTTAAATCGATTAAACCAATTTAATGTATCTAAGTAAGTTTCTTTTTTAGCAAACGGCGACGTGAGAATATTTATGTGGTCATAATCAATTTTATGGTTGTAGCGTTTACCATACATCTTAAGTACTTGTTCACCGCTTCCACTCTCTTTGATAAACGCTTCTATATCAACTTGTTGTGCTAGCGCTTTGTCATTTACTGCGCCAATATGTAAAACAGGCGGAAGCGCTATGTCTTCAAGTGCTTTACCATAATCAAACTGATCAAATGGACATACCCAAGGATTTTTCTTAACCCACTCTACCCCTTCTTTATGTGACAAACGAGTTTCATCATCCGAACCAAACTTAAAGCGTTTTGCAGGTAAATAGCCATACCTTTTAATTAGCAATGGGGAAATTAAGTACCACACTAAATTCGCTTGAATATATTTTGATGGGTGACGGTTATATATGGTTCGTTTAGAAGCAAAATAAACACACGCTTTTAAATCATCTAGGTAAGTTGGGAAGCGTGCCAATACAGAGTTAAGTAATACTCCACCCCATGAATGTGCACAAAAATAAGCAATAGGCTGTTTAGAATAGAATTTAATATAGTCCAACATCGCTGGGATCTCTTCAACAATAGAATCCCTTTGCCCTGTACTGCTATGTTTGGAGATTTTTGGTTCACTTAACCCCCGGCCACGCAAGTCAGCAACAAAACAATTAAAACCCGCATCTGCTAAAAACGGCGCTAATCCTTTGTTTGATTGGGTATAAAAAATGCGGCCATTTTCAACAGCACCATGCATAAAAAAGACAATAGGACCGTTTTGGTCTTTGTAGATTTGACGCAAATGAACTTTGTCACCATTTTTCAAAGGAACGAAATGTGAGGCTTGTGTAATCATAAGTATTGCCTTTAATCTGGTCGTACCAGAACGATACTAAAAACAAATATGAATAAATACAAGCGTTCAAAAGCTAGCATGTTAAAATCAGCGTTATGTAACACTTTTGAATTGCCCCATAACGATGGAAAAAAAACATCATCCGCGAAATATCCACCTCAATGGTTATGATTTAGCGAAGCTAGCGAAATTTAGCCCGACACTTACGCCTTACTTAATCAAAAATGAATTTGGTAACACGACGATTGATTTTAGCGATTCAAAAGCAGTAAAGGCACTTAACCAAGCGCTTTTGGTTGTAGATTATCAGTTACTTGTATGGGATATACCAGAAACAAATTTATGCCCTGCCGTACCAGGCCGCGCTGATTTAATTCACACGCTCGCAGATTTACTCGCCGAACAAAATAACGGTGATGTACCGACCGGAAAAAACACACAGTTACTGGATATTGGTACGGGCGCATCACTCATCTACCCGATTTTAGCCAACAAGATTTATGGGTGGAAAGCGGTAGCGACCGATATTGATGAAAACTCCATTAAACAAGCTAAGAACTTAGCGCAGTTTAATAAGCTGCCCGTAAAATTGCGCCAGCAAAAATCAACTGACAACATATTTCACGGTGTGATTAACGCAAACGACTTTTTTGATATCACCTGCTGCAACCCACCATTCCATAGTTCGTTAGATCACGCTGAAAAAGCTAACCAACGAAAATGGAAAAATCTCTCACACGAAAACAAAGGGTTTAATTTCTCAGGTCAAAAAGCCGAATTGTGGTGCGAAGGCGGTGAAATAGCGTTTCTTACGACAATGATTAGCGAAAGCGTTGACTATCAAGAGCAGGTAGGTTGGTTTACATCGTTAGTATCAAAAAAAGAGAACTTGCCAAAGCTTAAATCACAATTAACACGCTTTGCTAATTCTGAGGTTAAAGTAATGCCATTAGCCCACGGCCAAAAAGTAATGCACGTGTTGTGCTGGCGTTTTAACAACTCATCTAACTAAGCGTATTGGTGTAAAACAAAAAAGGCTTGCGATACATTCACAAGCCTTTTGGTTAACTAACTTAAGATAGTTAATGCTAATTCGGGATTGCGACCTGATTTTCAAGCCCTTCAAAATAGTGTTTTCTGCACACTGACACATATCGGTCGTTACCACCAATTTCAACCTGCTCACCTTGGGTGATTGGTACGCCCTGTTCATTGGTACGAAGCACCATATTGGCTTTTCGCCCGCAATGACACACGGTTTTTAATTCAATTAACTTATCTGCCCACGCCAGTAAATACTGGGCACCAACAAATAATTCGCCGAGAAAGTCGGTACGTAATCCATAACACAATACTGGAATATTTAGCCTATCAACAACGATACACAATTCTTCTACTTGTTTTTTAGTTAAAAACTGGGCCTCGTCAATAAGTACACAATCAACTTTTTTAACCGCATGCTGCGTGGCAATTTCGTCAGACAAATTAGATTCAGGCGAGAACAAAGATGCGTCTGCTGCTAAGCCTATACGCGAACTTACTTTGCCTTCACCATAGCGTGTATCAATTGCTGCGGTATAAATTAATGGCTCCATTCCACGTTCTTTGTAGTTAAAAGCAGATTGTAATAACGTGGTTGATTTACCTGCGTTCATTGCAGAGTAATAAAAGTACAGCTGAGCCATGAATTATCCGAGAGAGCAAAAACGCTAATGCTATATGAACTAGCGTTATTTCGCTAGTTCAAAATCATAAAAGACAAGTTTAAAAGCGTTACGAGATAAAGCTTAATCGCTACCGAAGAGGTCCCGTGTATAGACTTTGTCAGCAACATCCTTAAGGCATCGCTCCATTCGATTTGATACGATTACGTCCGATATTTGTTTAAACTCTTCAAGGTCTTTTATTACGCGTGAGTTAAAAAAGGAGTCTTCTTGCATCACAGGTTCATACACCACAACTTCAATTCCTTTTGCTTTAATGCGTTTCATAATGCCTTGTACCGAAGACGCTCTGAAATTATCGGAACCGCTTTTCATTATTAGACGGTGAATACCCACTACTTTTGGTTGCTTATTAATAATTGAAAATGCGATATGATCCTTTCGGACAGTGTTAGATTCAACGATTGAGTTAATCAGTGTGTTTGGTACATCTTCAAAATTTGCGCGAAGCTGCTTGGTGTCCTTTGGTAAACAATAACCGCCATAACCAAACGATGGGTTGTTATAGTGGTTGCCTATTCGAGGGTCTAAACTTACGCCTTCAATAATTTCTCTTGTATCTAACCCGTGACTTTCAGCGTAAGTATCGAGTTCATTAAAATAAGAAACACGCATTGCTAAGTAAGTGTTTGAGAAAAGCTTAACCGCCTCTGCCTCTGTAGAACCTGTTAAAAGAATATCAATGTTCTCTTTCAACGCGCCATGTGCCAATAACTCAGCGAATTTTTGTGCCCGTTCTGATTTTTCACCAACAATAATGCGCGACGGATGTAAATTATCAAATAGCGCTTTACCTTCACGTAAAAATTCAGGCGAAAATATAATATTGCTGGTACATAACTTTTGCTTAATGCGTTTAGTAAAACCAACCGGCACAGTTGACTTTATAACCATTATTGCTGAAGGATTGACTTTGTTAACTTCATGAATAACCGCCTCTACTGACGATGTATTAAATTTATTTGTTACCTCGTCATAATCCGTAGGTGTTGCGATAATAACGTAATCTGCGTTTTGAAACGCCTTGTTGCTGTCGCTTGTCGCAACTAAATCGAGTTTTTCATTTGCGAGGAAATGTTCTATTTCAGGATCTGCAATGGGGGATTGTTTTTGATTAATCAGGTCAACTTTTGTATCGATAATATCATAAGCGATTACTGAGTTATGTTGCGCTAATAAAACCGCGTTTGATAGTCCAACGTAGCCAGTACCTGCAATAGTAATATTCATTGTTATCCTTGTTAGTCAAAGCTCTTTTGAAAGATGTTGTATTGGTGAGCGTGCGGATTATATAAGAGATTGGTACATTTTAAATGCCGTTACGTATCTACGCAAATATATTCCCTAAGTTTAGAATATAAATGTAGTTTGTTACTGAAAACAAAAAAAGGCTTAGCAACCTTGCTAAGCCTTTTTACAAAACCAAACCGAATTATTCAGCGCGGCCCATAAATTTTTGCTCAGAGGTGTTAATTTTTACTTTATCACCCGCTGAAATATGCTCTGGCACTTGAATGATTAAACCTGTTGTCATTGTTGCAGGTTTTGTACGTGCACTTGCTGATGCACCTTTAATTGAAGGTGATGTGTCTTCAATTACCAGCTCTACACTTGACGGTAGGTCAATTGATACTGGGCTACCTTCAACCACTACAACTAATAAACCTTTGGTATTTTCATCGATGAACAAAAGTTGTTCTGCAATTGACTCTTTGTTTAAGTTATATGGCGTGTAATCTTCTTCATCCATAAACACGTATTCGTCACCATCAACGTACGAAAATACCGCTGGGCGACGATTTAAATCAGCGAAGTTTAACATTTCATCGGCTTTAAATGTTTCATCGACTTTACCGCCATTTACGACATCGTACATACGCATACGGTATAAACTACCGCCTGCACGCCCTTGAGGAACTGAACGTTCGATATCTCGTACAATCATCACTCGACCGTTATAATCAATGGCTGCATGCTTTTTAATTTCACTTGCTTTAGGCATTTCTAATTCTCATTGTGTCAATTTATGCAGACCCTACAAAAATATGGCCTGTTAGTAAATACATAATGATGAAAATCAAACTTGTATTATTTGTTAACTTGATTTTTAATTATTTGCCCCAACGTATCTAAAGCACAATAATAAAGTTGTTAGAGGACACTATGCAGTTAGTTTCGTTAGATGCCAACGATTCACATGTAATTAGTCTATTTGCTGAAATAGACCGCCTTATGAATTCACTCTACCCAATTGCAAGTGACCAATCTTTACATTTATCTGAATTAAACCAACCCAATGTACACGCGATTGGCTTGTTAACAGACGAAGGTATCATCGCCTGCGGTGCGATTGTAAAGAAGTTTGAGTCAAGCCTGTATGGCGAAATTAAGCGTGTTTATGTTAAACCAACACACCGTGGTAAAGGCTTATCTCGACGCATTATGCAAAACTTAATGTACTGGGCCGGCCAAGCGCAGATCCCATTACTACGTTTGGAAACAGGTAGTAAGCAAACAGAATCAATCAACCTATATGAAAGCCTTGGTTTTGAGCGTTGCGAATGCTTTGGGCGTTATCGTGATAACCCGCTCAGTGTTTTTATGGAATTACCGTTATCGACAGAAAGCTAAATACATGTCTATGATTATTCACAGCAACATGTAACTGTATTCAAGATATGGATGAAATTTAACAGGGTGTTTTTTATGAAATCTATTTTGCTTTTTTTATTAACTACATCGCTGTTGTGCTCATTTGCTTCTGGCGCAAGCACAAGCCCTCTTTGGAGACCTGCTGACAGCGACTTTAAGCAAAAGTATGATTGGCTTAAAACCGCCTCAGGCGAGTGGATAAAAGGCGACTTAATTACCCTATATGATGAAGACATCGAATTTGATTCTGATGAATTCGGTATACAAACAATCGATATAGATGATGTTGCTGAGCTTTATACTAAAGGCAAGCAAAGTATTCGTTTAAACGACGGCACGGTGTTAACTGGCAAGCTAGTAATTCAAAACAAACTTCTAACGCTAACCAATGGTCAGGAAAAGCAACAAATTGCAGTAAATAATCTTTTATCAATCGCTTCTGCAAATGGTAACGAACGTGATTATTGGGACGGCGAAATTAACTTTGGCACTAACTTTCGCCGAGGTAATTCTGAGCAATCTGACTACACATTAAGCGGTGAAGCGCAAAGGCGCACTGCAACAACGCGTTTATCTGGCGAGTTTGTTAGTAATTTTAGCGAAAGAGTAAGTCAAGATACCGGTAAAAAAGAACAAACCACTAACGACCAAAGGCTCTCAACTAGTTTCGATTGGTTTTTCTCTCCAAAAACCTTTATACGCGTCGCCGATTATGAATATTTCGCTGATGAACTTGGCAACATAAATAACCGTCATACATTGGGTTTTGGCGTTGGTTATGAAGTGCTTGATACCGGCAATTTTGTTTGGGAAGTAAGTGCAGGCCCTAGCTATCAATCTACTCGTTACATTACCGTTGAAGCTGGCGAAGACGACAAAGAAACCTCCGGTGTATTAAATTTAGGTACCGCCGTTCAGTGGGATATAACCAAAGACATAGAGTTTGACGCAGATTACCAAGTTAAAATTGTAAGTGAAGAAGCTGGTGAATATATTCATCGCCTTAAAGCTGGCTTTGAAGTAGATCTGATTGGCGACTTTGATTTAGACCTCACATTCTATTTAGATCGTATCGAAAATCCGAAACCGACCGATACATCAACCCCAGATAAAAACGATTATCGGTTTGTTGTAAGCCTAGGTTACGAATTTTAGCCGCCTTTTAACAAAATGATACATTAAGTTTTGCTTAAAAAATGGGGTTAAACTGCGCTTTGTTTTACACTAACTGCCCCAAAAGAGTGTTAGGAAATTCATGAAAAAAGTATTGATAACAGGTGCAACTGGCCTACTTGGTAGAGCACTGATGCGTATATTTAATGAAAACGGCTTTGACGTAATCGGCACAGGGTTTAGACGCGCACAAAGCCCAATTGTTAAGGTAGATTTAACGCAGCATACAACGGTAACGCAATTTCTTAATGAAACTAAACCCGATATTATTATTCATGCGGCAGCTGAGCGAAAACCGGATGTATGCGAAAACAACCACGCCCATACCAAAGCCCTTAACCTTTCAGTAACCGAGCATCTATCTCACGAAGCGGCTCGTTTAAACGCACAATTCTTTTTTATCAGTACTGACTACGTATTTGACGGAAAAACGCCACCATACAGTGAAAGTGATACACTAAACCCGCTTAACTTTTATGGTGAAACTAAAGCACAGGGGGAGCAAATCGTTTTAAACACATCTAAAACACATACTGTTATTCGTGTGCCTGTGCTTTATGGGCAAGTTGAAACATTGAGCGAGTCGGCAATTACGGTTATCGCACACCAAATTAAACAACGATCAAACAATGCACATGACAATTGGGCGATTCGTTATCCTACCCATGTTGACGACATTGCCTTAACGCTTGTTGATTTATGCCAAGTAACCAACACAAACATTGGCGGCATATTCCACGTTTCAGATAATCAAGCATACACCAAGTATCAGATAGCATGTATTGCAGCAAAGCAACTTGAAATTGATGAAACAACACTTTCGCCAATAAACGAGCCAAGTCAAGTTGCAAGCAGGCCGCATAACTGTGCACTGCAAGATAGTCGACTAAAACAACTCAATATCTGTCACAGCCGACCATTTGAACAAGCATTTATTGCGTGTATACAGCCCTTATTAACTCATTGACCAAAAGGGTGTTTAATCGAAAGCTGTGTGAGCTCGTATCGAATTGGGGCGAGCTGTTTTGCATAGATTACTAGCGCATGTAAGCCAACTTCTAAACGCGAAAATATGCTTTTTTGCCTGCTGCAAAGCGCGTTATCTTTTTCAGCAAAACTCGCAATAAACTCATCGACATTGTTAATGATCACGTGGAATGGCAACCAAACCAAGTGTGAATTTTTAGCACTATAGCCTTTTAATAAACTAACTGGATTGTGCCCACCGCCTGACGTTGATATTCCAATGGCTAACGCAGGCTTATGGCCGAGCGGAAAGCCAGAAGCAGAGCCATAAGCACTGAGCAATAAAAAATTATGTAGCACTGGCGGTAACATACCGCCCCACTCCGGTGCCACAATCACAATGCCATCACTTGAATATAATTTTTCAAGAAGTAGCGCTTTTTGCTTGCTAAGTACTTCATCATCATGCCCTTCGTAATGATGCAGTAGTCGCGTCATTTCACTTAAATCGACTAAATCACATTCAATGTCTAATCGTACAAGGTGTTCGCTTATCTTGTTTGCTAACTGCAAACTATTTGAATTTGGTCGACCGCTTCCACTAACAATCACTATTTTCATATTAACTCCAACACCACAAATGAATAAAATATACACATGGAGTTGTGATTTATAAATGAGAACTTGGTAAAATGCAGCTGTTTTAGTTTATTATTTTCGCCTAATTTAGTTATGCCATTATCTTACCGCCTGCAATCCATCGCCAACACAATCAAAAATCCGTATCACCATATTTGGGATACATGTTGTGATCACGGTTACTTAGGCATGTCTTTACTCGCGACTTACCCATCTAGCACCATACACTTTGTTGATATTTCTGCGCACATTATGAAAGGCGTGGAAAATGGGCTAAGTACGCAACCTGGCTCTCAGCAGTTGCCTTATAAAAATTGGCAGTGCCATACAATAAGTGTTAACGATCTTCCACTTGATCAATACAAAGGTTGTCACCTGATAATTATTGCGGGCGTGGGCGGTGATTTAGCGGCGGAATTTATTCAACAATTAACGGCGCGCTTTGGTGATGTAGCGCTCGAATTTATCATTTGCCCAGTGCATCATACGTTTACACTTCGCCAGCAATTAATTGCATTAAACTATACATTGATCGATGAATCGCTTATTTCTGAAAACAAACGGTTTTACGAAATTATCCACGTAACACGCAATAAGCGCCAAGGTGTAGCAATATCCCCTATTGGCGACAAGCTATGGCATAGCGCTGAACAATGCGAAAAAGCGCAGTACCTCATGCGCTTAATAAAGCACTATCAAAACGTAAGCAGAAACAATAAAGACGCACTAGTCGCGTTACATGCGTATCAAGCGTTAGCAAATAAACTTAAATGCAATTAATCGATTAAATTAGCGCGTACGTATATCAACCCGTTTACCTGTTAAGTACAATGCAGGTAAATTTATTCCTTAGGTTTAACATGGCTAAGAAAATTCAATACACATATAACCAGCAGCAAAAGTTAATTAACTTCGCACAAGACAAATATAATTCAATGTTTGAGGCAATCGCCGCAGCAGAAGGATTTGATATTGCGGAGTATTCCAAAATGGAGCATCAAGTAACGTTGTACGCAAAAGACAAAGCGGCAATTCGTAACTTTAGAGATGAATACTTTCGAAAGCTGGGTGTCACTAACATCACATTTATTAAAGAGTAACTATGAATACACTCATCGTTTGCGCCATTATTGCCGCCTTACTTCCTTATTTAGCAAAAGCACCTGTCGCAATTGCAATGAACAAGCTCGATGGCTATGACAATCGCCATCCACGCGCACAACAAAGTAAGCTTACCGGATTTGGTGCACGCGCATTAGCCGCACATCAGAACAGCTTTGAGTCATTACTTATTTTTACTATTGCACTAGTTGTTGTTTTTGCTTCTAACACCATCACAGCTACAACTGAAACGCTGGCAATTATTTATTTGATTGCACGGGTTTTATACTGTGTGTGTTACTACGTAAATTGGCATGTGTTACGTTCAAGCGTATGGCTTATTGGCCTAGTTTGCCCAATTGCAATGATGGTCGTAAGTATTCAACCTAGCTAACAAAGTGAGATAAAGTAGGCTCAGATTTTTGAGTAGTTTTATCGGCTAACGCGATATCAGATTAACAATTTCCCAAACTGATATCGCGTAAATAAGCGAATGCTAATTGCGATTATTCACCCAGTTTTACACCGGCGTCGTCCAATAATTTCAAGAATGCAGGTAATACTTGTAAGTTTTCAAACGCGACTTCGTTTACTAGCTCGTTCTTTAAATTTGGTGATAGCTTAAGCGCCATATGCAAATCATCCATTGAATCACTTAAGCGATTTTCTTGTGCATAGGCACACGCACGCTGCCAATAGGCATAACCATAATCTTCTTCTTCTTCAATTGCTTGATTACAAAGCGCAATTGCTTTAACTGTTTTACCTTGCTCCAACAATGCATCAGCTTTATAGGTAATCGCTTCTACATCATCAGGTTTGCGTTTTAAAATTTCATCGTAAATTTCGATTTTCGAATTAACATCGCTTTCCAATGTTGCACGCATCCATAGCGAATGTACTTCATTGGTAATGGTAATTTTCCGATGGTTATTAATGATCTCTTCTGAGCGTTCTTTTAATTCACTTTCAAGTACACCTAAACGGCTTTCATACTCTTCGGTAATACTTTTCACCCGTTCGTTAACAATGCTTTCTACTTTGTTTTTCACATCGCGCAGCGAGTTCCAACCTACCAAAATCAAAATTGTAGCGGTTGCAGTGATAATAAACATCACATTGTTTATGGTGTCATTGGTATAATCAAGCGCTCTGTCTGCTGCACTTAATTCCGTATGGGTAATTTGTTTTGTTGTGTCTTCACGCAGCTTTTGCTGGTCTTGTCGTAACGATTTAAGCTCGTCTAATACGTAACGCTCCAAAAGCGGACGATACAGCGGTTCGTTGAGTTCTTTTATTGCCTTTTCTTGCTGTTGTTCTGTCATTGGTTTTGATTCATTTGCAAAAGCCCCAAAGCACAAAGTTGTAAAAATAAACAGTAAGATAAATTTTAATTTCATTAAGTTAGCCTTATTAATTTGAGCCACTAATATACAACAATTCAGTTATAAGCTACACCCATGTTTTAGGGTCTGTTGATCTTTGCTGTTCTATTTTTGTTCTGTTTGAGCGTGCTTTTATCGCGGCGCTCGATGTGTGGCCTAGTAATCTAAGCGAATATCGAGCAACAATGAAAAAAGTGCGCTCAAAAGAACCTTTCGGCAGCGCTTGATTGCCTTTTCTACTGTGTTATCGGCTGGCTCACATAGAATAACTATGCCACGCAGCCTCTGCCTTGTATAAAACCCAATCAAACTGCTGCAAAAACGAACTTGAAAGGTCAACAGACCCTATAACTTTCATTGCGTTTTCAATACTAATTAGCTGTTTGTTTTGCTACAGTTTTGCCAATTTATATCACCAAGGTTTAGGAACCAATATGACCATTCAACGCATGCAAACAAAACAACGCATGAGCCGCATCGTAATTCACAATAAAACAGTCTATTTATGTGGTCAGGTATGCGCAGATGCCACTAAAGGCATTAAAGAACAAACGCAAACCATGCTCGATAAAGTCGATGAATTACTTATTGAGTCAGGTAGCAGTCGCGAACATATGTTAAGCGCAACTGTATACATTAAAGACATGCAGTATTTCAAAGAAATGAACGAAGTATGGGATGCATGGGTACCAGAAGGTCATGCACCTGCGAGAGCTTGTGTTGAAGCTGCAATGGCGCGCCCTGAGTTATTAGTTGAAGTATCTGTTATCGCGGCGCAAAAAGACTAATTAAACTAAATTCCACTTTTGAATAACCACAGCGACAAGGTCGTGGTTATTCATTTTTATTACGTACTATATCGCTTTGTATACGTTTCCAGCTTCAATACCGCATTGATGGGGCTTAGTATTTTTAAAAACGACGGGTAACGTTTGTCCACATGGTTTTTGGTTATAGTGTGGTGGTAAATTTGGCCCGCATGTTTGCACATCAAAATGTAAATGTGGCCCACCCGATTGCCCAGTGTTACCACTTTTAGCAATGATTTGACCTTGTTTTACCTGCTCACCTTCTTCTACCAAAGCGCCTAAATGAGTTAGGTGAAAATAACGCGCAACAGTGCCATCAGCATGCTTAATAAAGACAAAATTCTCAGCTAAATCTTTCCCGTTCCAATCTTCAAATTGCTCGCGAACGGCTACAACCTCACCCGCTCTGGCTGCAACAATTGTTGTACCTATAGGCATATTAAAATCAACTGCATACAACCCTACGCCACCATTACTTGCTCGGTAATGGCCGGTTGAAACTTCTACTTTATAGGATTCACCTTTTTGAAATGGCAAGATGTATTTTGACTTTGCTTGTTCGTCAAATACCGAACAGTCTACGGCTTGTTCCGCACATGCCGACAAAGATAACGTTAAAAAAATTGCGTGTACTAATTTGTTCATTGTAATTCTCCCTTTTGACTTTATTTGTCGCAGCACACCATCAAAAAGGTTTAAACGTAATTTTCTTTTTAACTTACATACCTAATCAAGTACGCTTTTCGTCAATATTCCTTTATCTATCAGTTTTTGCAGCAGCGCTTTAGTGCGTTTTCTGCACTCATCTCGCACTAATCGCACAGCAGGGGTAATTGATTGTCTACTTGGGCAAATAAGCCACAACTCGGTACTTTTATGGGGGAATTTAGGCATTAATGTTACTGCTCTGCCCTCAATCAGATCATCGGCAATATCTATCGCTGATTTAACGGCAAGGCCTTTGCCTTTTAAACACCATCGTCTCACCAAATCTCCGTCGTTAGCCGCACGTCGACCTTTCATTTTTACTTTTATTACCTTGTCGTTATCTAAAAACTCCCAAGTGTCGTTGATGCGATCTTGTAGCTGATAAAAAAGCCCTTGATGCGCTTGTAAATCAGACGGTTTAATTGGTTCGCCATTTTGGCTTAAATATTCGGACGTTGCGCACAGTAGCTTTGGAATATTACAAATTTTAAAGCCATATAAGTTTGTATCGCTTGGCTTGCCATAACGAAGCGCCAAATCAACTGAGTCACGATAAAAATCGATATTGCTGTCACTAATATGACTGCGCAAACTTAAATTTGGGTAACTATCAAGTAGTTCATCGAGCCAGGGTATTACAATGTTTCGCCCTAAATCGGACGATAAAGCAACGCGTAATTCGCCCTCAATGTCTTTATTATCAGCTTTAATATTTTGTTTGGCGATAGAGAGTAAATTTATTGCTTCTTGGCATTGCGGTAAAAAGCGCTCACCGGCGTTTGACAGCCTCAAGTGACGGGTAGTACGAACAAAAAGTTCCACACCAAGCTCAGCTTCAACACGTTTTAACGCCGCACTGGCTGTTGCCGCCTGCATATCAAGGGATACTGCCGCAGCAGAAATACTGTTAAGTTCAGCAATTTTTAAAATGAGTTTTAAATCGGCTATTAACATATTAACTAACATTTTTTGATAATGATTCAAACATTACCTTGTTTTTATTTAAATAATCAAGTTTTACAATAGGCTCAAGTTTAACAGCATCTTGTTTGTTAGGAGCAATCAATGACACACCCAATTATTACTGACCTAAATCGTCGTTATACAAGTAAACGCTATGATGCGAGTAAAAAAATTTCACAATCAGATTTAGATATCATTTTAGAAGCTATTCGCTTATCACCATCGTCAATTAACTCACAGCCTTGGAAAATTATTGTGATTAGTTCTGATGAAGCGAAACAACGCATGCATCAAACATTTGTTAACAAGTTCCAGTTTAATCAGCCTCACATCAAGGCAGCATCTCATACGTTACTATTCGCTTATAACCCTAAATATGCCCGCAGCGATTATGAAAAGGTGATTGATACTGATATAAAAAATGGCCGTACATTAGCTGAAAATAAAGAACAAGCGTTCGGTGCGTTTGCATTTGTTGATTTAAATACGGACGAACATGGTAACAACGCACATTGGACTAAGGCGCAAACTTACATTGCACTGGGTAATACAATGCACACAGTAGCGCGTCTAGGTATTGATTCAACACCAATGGAAGGCGTTGATAAAGACATGATCAGCGAATTATTTGCCGATGAGTTAAACGGTTACGTTTGTGAAGTTGCGCTTGCGATTGGTTACCATGAAGAAAGCGAAGATTACAACGCCACTTTACCAAAATCACGTTTAGCAAAAGACCAAGTAATTACGATTTTGTAATCGAATAATCTTCGTAACGTTATCAATAAAAGCGCACGTTAATAAAAGTGCGCTTTTTTTAACTGAAAGTTCTAGCGGTAGAGCATATTATGGTCCGTTACGTATACTCCAGTTAATTGATGATACATCTAAATACACCACAATTGTGCTAAATCCTTTTATGCTAGCGTTTTCACACTTAAACAGATCTTCAATTGGTTCGGTGTTAAACGTGAGCCATGATGCAAAAATAAAAACGTAAAAGCGCTTTATTACGCTGATGCACATAATTCAGGGTCTAAATTCCGCGGCGCTGACATCACCGAACGATAATGCGCAGTTTTTCGCGCTTGTGTATCGAGTACAATCATGTACACAAACCTTAAAGGCATTTTCTTTTTTACATTTTCGGGCAACGCTTGGTAAGAACAATAAATGGCCACTTTATTAATGCTATTCTCCACTGCTTCAGCTGGCGGCTGTATCATATTTATAATAGATATCATGTGGTTATATGTACCTAAATTAACCCCTTTTAACATATTCAAACCCTGATAGGTGATATGTTCTAAATCATCTCTGGTGCCATTATTATTGGTGTCTATGCCTTCAATTGTGACTATTGCAAACTCTCTATCGGGTTTAGGCGGTAAGGTAACAACTTTGGCTAAATAGCCGGCGTCCTTAAGCGCCTTTCTAAGTGCTAACCCCGCTTCTTCTGGGGTCATTGGTACAACAGTAATAATTAATGAATCCGAGTTAGTCGCACCCTCATTATCCGTTACGGTAAGTTGTAAAGTGATTTGCTGCTCGGTAATGCCTTTTGGAGCACGAAATGAAATATCTGGACGATTTGGATTATCAATAATAACCGCTTTGCCTGATATTTGCGTCCATTGGTAACTTACTATCGAGCCATCACTATCAGAACCGCTACCGCTAAGCGTAATGTTTGATTGAACTTTGACAGTTTGGTCTGGACCAGCATCAACATACGGTAATTTACTATTTGAATCTATAAGTAATGGTTCCCCATTATAATGTGAAGTAACGTCACATGCTGATAAGAACACAAGCGTCAAAGCTACTGCAAAGTATTTTCTAATGTTTGGGGAAATACCAACCTTGCTTGATTTGTAAAACATATTCACTTCCTTTTGCTTTGAGCACCTTTAAGGGTAAGCCTCGATAAAACCTTTTTTAATGACTAAGCGCTTTGTTACGCTGATACACATAATTCAGGGCCTAAATTCCGCGGCGCTGACATCACCGAACGATAATGCGCTGTTTTTCGCGCTTGTGTATCAAGTACGATCATATACACGAACCCTAAAGGCATTTCCTTTTTTACATTTTCAGGCAACGCTTGGTAAGAACAATAAATTGCCACTTTACTAATGCTATTTTCCACTGCCTTATCCGATGGCTGAATCATATTTATGATGTATATCATATGGTTATATGTATCTAACGTAACACCATCAAGCAAGTTCATACCCTGATAAATGATATGTTCTAAATCGTCTCTGGTGCCATTATTATTAATGTCTATTCCTTCAACTGTCGCTACCGCTTGCTTTTCATCAGGGTAAGGCGGTAAGGTGACTACGTTTACTAAATGTCCAATTTTTTTAAGTGCGTTATCAAGCGCTAATGCAGCTTCTTCTGGTGTCATGGGAACGACAGTTATAGCTAATGAATCAGAGTTAGTCGCACCCTCATTATCCGTAACGGTAAGTTGTAAAGTGATTTGCTGCTCGGTAATGCCTTTTGGAGCACGAAATGAAATATCTGGACGATTTGGATTATCAATAATAACCGCTTTGCCTGATGTTTGCGTCCATTGGTAACTCGCGATCGAGCCATCACGGTCAGAACCGCTACCGCTAAGCGTAATGTTTGATTGAACTTTGACAGTTTGGTCTGGACCTGCATCAACATACGGTAATTTACTATTTGAATCTGTAAGTAATGGTTCCCTATTACCACCTGAAGTTGCGCCACACGCAGTTAAAAACCCAAGCATTGCTGTGACAGCAAGACTTTTTATAACCTGTGGGAAAATTGCAACCTTGCTTGGTTTGTAAAACATATTCACTTCCTTTTGCTTTGAGCAGCTTTAAGGGTACGCCCGCCCTAGTATTACTTTCCTAAATAGCTAACGGTATAAGTGTGAACTTTGAAATTACAGTACGTACTTCTATATCTAAATGCGTACTTATCGACTATTAAAATTACTTAACTTAACGAATCATATCGAAAAACTGAACAAAATTCGTATTTTCAATTATAAGTATAAACACGTAAGCGTACTATTATGGCATTCATCTGAATATGCCCCATATGGCGTACAAGAAATGTTTGGCGCTGAATTCAATTCTAAGAAAGCAATTAAAACAGATAGACGCGATTGGCAACCAGTTTTGTTCTTTGAACTGTAGTCAATTCATTGGCTAGGTAACGCTGTCTGTTGTTACCCCCAAAACCGTATAAATAAAGTCAAAGGTATAATGAGAGTTGCGTATTGGGTTGTGCGTATTTAGTTAGTATTCACAGCGATGAAGTAAACGAAGTTTTATACACTGTTTTACCAGAGCAACGCTAAATAACGTGCAACGTAATACAATTTTATAGTTGACGACACATCAAAAAGTTATCGTTCTAACAGTAGTTTTAAGAATTGTTATCTTGTTATCTCAATAAGCTAAGGAGTTTTATAATAAAATTGTTACATCCATTAACAATGAGGTGGTTGGAGGTTTGACCAGACCTAATTTTGTCATATATGGTAGCTATGATAATAAAAAAAACAAAAGGTCACCTTATGAGTCACAACTTCTCACGCCGAAATTTTTTAAAAGCCTCTATGTATGGTCTTGGCGCCGCGACAATTGCGATGTCACTTACTGGTTGTAATAGCGACGACGATAACAAGCTTGCTGAAAACGATTTTGCGATTAATTTTAATCATGGTGTTGCCAGTGGCGACCCACTTAGTGATGCAATAATCCTTTGGACACGCGTAACCCCAAGTGGCGCACCACAAGGGGTTAATTTAACGCTGCAAATCGCTGATGACGAAAATTTTGACATTAACCGAGTGCAACAAAGCGTTGTTGCATTAGCATCAAACGACTACACAGTAAAAATTGACTTTGCAGGCCTTAACGCGGGTAGTAAGTACTATTATCGTTTTGTCACCGAAAATGAAGTATCACCAACAGGTCAATTCAAAACCCTGCCACAAGGTTCGGTTGATTCGGTTAAATTTGCTGTAATGTCGTGTGCAAACTACCCTGCAGGTTATTTCCACGCTTACGCAGAAGCGGCCAAGTTAACGGATATTGACGCAGTATTACACCTTGGCGACTACATTTACGAATACGGTATGGGCGGCTATGCCACAGAAAATGCACAAGCGCTTGGCCGTGAACTAGCTGACGATAATGCGGGCGAAATTATCACCCTAGAAGACTACCGTAAACGTTACGCACTTTATCGCAGTGATACATCATTACAACAGCTTCATGCCAATAGCCCATTTATTGCGGTATGGGATGACCATGAAGTTGCCAATGATTCATTTAAAAACGGTGCGGAAAACCACAACGATGGTGAAGGTGATTTTACAGCACGTAAGCTTGCCGCATTACAAGCCTATTTTGAATGGATGCCAATTCGTCCATACGTAAAGGGGCAAACTGAAAGTTTGTATCGCCAATTTGAATATGGTGATCTAGTATCACTTTATATGCTAGACACCCGCCATGAAAGTCGCGCAAAACCGTTAGATTATGCAAACTACATTGATCCAGTAACAGGTCAAATTGATAGTAACCGCTTTATCTTAGATTTAATCGAACCAACACAAAAGCTAATTGGTACTGACCAATTAATTTGGCTGCAAGATGGCATGATTAACTCAAACGCAACATGGCAAGTGCTTGGCCAGCAAGTATTAATGAACCGTATGCATATTCCAGCAGAGTTACTTGCTGAACTGGCTAACCCAAGTGCACAAACAGCACAAACACTAACAGAGCTTGCGCAAATTAAAGGTCGATTGCTGGCAGGCGATCCAACCCTAACAGAAATGGAAAAAGCCCGCGTTACCACTTTGGCACCATACAATCTAGATGCATGGGATGGCTACCCAGTTGAACGCGAGTTAATTTTACAAACGGCCAATGAATTTAATAAGAATTTAATTGCGCTTGCGGGTGATACTCACAATGCGTGGGGTGGACAGCTAAAAGACGGGAAAGGTAATGTGTGTGGCTATGAGTTTGCAACAAGCTCTGTAACCTCGCCAGGACTTGAATACTACCTACAATTACCGGAGCAAATGGCATTACAATTTGCGGAAGCGCTTAAATTGTTAGTTGACGACCTTGAATATGCCAATATTCATCAGCGTGGTTTTATGACAGTAACATTTACCGCTGAAAAAGCGCATAGCGAATGGCATTTACTATCAAGCGTACATCAAAGTGACTATCAAATGAGTTCACAAATGACTGAAGTGCTCGCTAAATAGTTAGTGATTAAGTTCATTTATAAATTCATCATTTAATATTGTCAGGCGATTAAGTTGTTGTAACAATAACGCTTTATCGCCTTTTTCAACGCTGCAACACAATAGATTGTGTAACTCCAACTGTAACCCTTCAAAACGTGTAATAAGCGATGACAGTTCGTCATTTTGCTCAACATTCATAGTATCAACATGATTGTTATCACCCAATAACATGGTTAATTCTTCATGGCTTAATTGCATATTCATCTTAGTTTTCCTAAAACGCATTTTATTTACACACTTTCAAAAGAAAAATTAGCAGGTTAAAAGTTAACCTTAAATGAACTTACTTATTGCAATTGCGATTTAGGTGTAAAAGGCGTAATTAGCGAAGCTATTTGCGATTTTGAAATTGCCGGAAAATCTTCCCGTGTTTGATAACGGCGGTAAAGCGACGTAAAAATACCTGAGCGTGATAATCTATCGAGCGATTGCAAAAACTGTTTGGCTTGCTGATCACTCGCATATTGCTCGTTTTCACGACAGCACATTTGATACTGCTTGATTAGAGACACTAAAGCAGATTTATCTTGCGCTTTCAATTGAGATTCAGCTTCAATAAAAAACGCAACACCGGTCCAATAAACCCGCTGATACGCATTGAGTTGCCACATATTTTCACTTACGTTATTTAATTGGCCTTTATTTTGTTTAGTATTAAGTTTACCGCGCTGTAATCCCGCACTAATGCGGTGGATAAATTCATCACGACTGATCAGTTGATTGTGCAACATAACGCGATTTTGTAAGTAAGTCGCCAATCCCTCGGCAAGCCAAAAATCTTTGTAATCAAATAGCGGATGATAAAGATGAGAGAGTTCATGATACAAGGTCCAATCACGTTTTAAGCTCATAAGCGACGCATAACGATAAAAGTGAAGCTCAACGGTATCAAAATCACCTCTATTAATACGCGCCCAGGGTACGGGTTCGGTGGCAAAGTAACGGGCATTTAAATCAAAGTAGTAATGCGCTTGCCTCGGTAAACCCAACACACGCTTATTGGCATTAATGCCAAAATTTAGCCACGCTTTTACCTTTGTTTGGTGAGACATTGAAAGCGATGACAAATTTTTATACGTCACTTGTGTATCTGAGTTATGGAGCGTGACAGTTTCTGCGCCGTATGCACTAAAGGCGAAAACGCATAAAACCGCTTTGTATAAGTTTATGGTTCGCACAAATTTACTGTTTTCTGCTCTCATCAACATTAATCTTGGCCTGAATAAAGTCAGCATGGGTAACATACATTAGACCGGCGATTTTACGAATAACATGATCTTCTTGCCCATCAATTTGACCATCAGCAAATGCCACTTGCCATAGCAGCTCTATAATCTCAATGCGTTCAATATCGCTAGTATGTTCGTTCACTACGTTAACAAACGAATATAGATCAATGGCTTGTTCAACCAATTGCTTTGCTTTTGTTAATAAGCGGCTTGCAGCATCCAGTTCTAATTCACAATAATGAATCAATGTATTTTGAATATTTTCTAATTCTTCAGTTAGCACTTTGCCATCTGCACGCATCACCTCTACAAGTAAAGCCGCCAAGCCCGTTTCAAAGTCGATTGCAGTGCGCTCTATCGAGGTGTCGTTAAATTTAGATAGTAAAGATTTTAAATGGGATATCACTGTACATACTCCTAAACCAGTTTTATAAAGCGAAATTACAAACACTAAAACACATTATGTGTTTTGACACTTAATATTGAAAAAAGTTATCCCATAAATCATCTAATTGCGTTTTGGCATCTTTAAGAGGCAACGCGGTATACCCGTCTTTTTGTTTTGAAACGAGTTTAAAACGTTCTAACTTTAATAACGCATCGCTAATTTCAAAATCTAAGGTACATTGATAATTATGTTCAAACCAGCTTTCGATTGCGCTGTCTAATTCGTCTGCGCTTTGCGGTTTGCCAGCATTGAGTAAAAAGCTATATGCAATAATCGCTTCTTTACAGTCCTCTTCTTCTGCCGCGTCGACTAGTGTATGAAATACACCTGCATTGTTGTCTAAGTTTTTAAAATAAAGGTTATCTGATAACGCTTTCATAAACTTAATTTTTCGATTTTTAAATTTAGTCCATTCTTTAAAAATAAAGCTGCCAAATACTCCTAAACCAAGTCCAAGACTGATTAAATGTTGTTGACTAAACTCCACGCCTTCACTTCGTAATCCTAACCAATACGATAACAGCGCAACCAGTAAAATAATCGATGCGCCCAATTTGGTTACCAAGACAACGGCGCCGCCAACAGCGGCTGATGCACTGATGATCACTTTATCTATTGGCCTCATGCGTACTTCGCTATTAGGAAACAACATTTCTAAATCAGCCTTTGGTACGTTTTGAAACAGCTTAATAATGGTTGAACCGGGCTCAAATCCTAACGGCGTTTTTTAGCGTGTTGAAAGTATGCTTCATCTTTAAAACGGATAAACACCGCAACTCGCTCATAATTGGTAAAACGAATAGCTTGTTTTTTTAGCCCCCACCAAGTGCGTAATGTTTCATCTTTTTGAGAGGCGCCGCGGCGGTAAAAAACCACTTCAGCAAAATCATCAAACGCCACCTCAAGCCTTACTTTAAAAAGTGACTCTTCGCTTAACGCGTCTTTTAAATCTTGGTCGGTTATCCGCTCAAAATTAGCCGCGTTTAGAATATCGCTAAAGGCCTGCGCGAAACGTTTTTGGCACGTGTGTTTATCGTTTTCAGATAACGGTACTAAAGCACGCGTATCAGCGTTGGGGTTAAACGGCGCATAATTATCTTTCAATAATTCCAACCGTTTATGGTATTCAAAATGAATAATGCTAGAAAAAAGTTCTGCAAACTCCTTAAATGATGCGTGTTTATCATTTGGTAGCAGTGTTTGACACATGCTCACAACATCAGACTTACGAAACGATATATAACGCTCTAATGACATGGTTTTAGATAGCTAGATTGGTATGGTTTAGACTTTACCCGTTAACGCGCAGTAAACCAATTGCCAAAGCACAAAAAAAAGGCCCTGAAAAATCGGGCCTTTTATAAACACAACACAATTACGCAAATGGTTTATTGTTTTTCTTTTACCACAGCAACAAGTAATGCGGGTAAGAATGTCAGCGTAAGTATTGTAGAAACCAAAATACCACTCATCACAATCACACCTACCCCGCGGTAAAGCTCTGTGCCATCCCCAGGGATTAACACAAGCGGCGCTAGACCAAATAAGGTAGTAGCAGTAGACATAAGAATTGGCATTAAACGTTTTTCGAGTGCTTGTTCAACCGCTTGCTTTACACTTAACCCCTGTTCTATAACAAAACGGCGGGTTTGATCAACAATAAGAATTGGATTGTTAACCACAGTGCCAAGCAAAATTAAAAAGCCTAACATGGTGATCATATCAAATGGTTGGTGATAACTACTTAAACCAATACTGCCTAACACGCTATTTACCCCGTTAACAAGCACAAGACCTAATAAGCCGCCAGCCATGCCTAATGGTACTGTTGCCAAAATAAATAACGGATAGCGCCAATGTGTAAATATGGCTACCAATAACAAGTAACTCAGTGCCAAGGCAATAATAAAGTTACTTGAAAGCGCCTCTTTTGTTGCTTCTAATTGATCAGCTGCGCCACTAATATTCACTTTTATGCCTTGCGCGATTTTACCTTGCTGCCAAAGGGCTGGTAACAACTCATTGCGCACTAATTGTTCCGCTGTTTCTAGGGCAACATCTCGCGGCGGAATAATGTACACAGTCACAGTACGATTACCATCAACACGACGAATTGAGTTGCTGTTGTTTGAATTGGTTAAATCAGCCAAAGCGTGAAGCGGTAAAATATTACCCGAAGGCGTTACTATTGGAGAGCTGGCAAGCTCCGCCATATTTTGGCGATTGCCAGCACCGCTAAACAAAAACATGTCAATTTTGTCATCGTTTAGAATAAACTCGTCTACATAGGCACCATCGCTCATTGCCGCGATTGCATAGCCAAAGTCACTGTTATTAATACCTAGTTCGGCTAAACGCTGCCAACGCGGTTTAATTTCAACTAACGGCTGCTCAAGCGCTAACGAGCCGGGATCTGAGTTTATTTGTGGCTTATCAAACACCACATTGGCTTGCTCATAAACGGCTTCTGCCGCGCCGTATAAATCAATAATATTACTGCCAGCAATATCCACAGCAACTGCACGCGTACCGCCATCATTGCTTGATATAATTGAACCGCGCGAACTAAATGCACGCATATTCGGATAAGAGCGGAACTTATCGGTTACCGCTTCCATCATTTGATTGATATGATCTGGATTTACCGGTGCGCTTAAAAACCAAATACGCCCCACCGATACCGACATCGAGTAATAATCAAGCGGTGGCATCATCTCTTTACCGGCAATAAAATCGGCGCTATCGGCGTGAATATATCCATCAAAATATTCCCGTAATTCTTTACCGATTTTTTGCATTTCAGATAAGTTGTAACTTGGCGGCGCAATCATCATAGAAAACGCTTTTGGTTCTTCTCCTTCAGGCAAATATTCTGCCGCTGGCATAAACCAAAGTGCACTACCCAAAATACCTACGGCGAAAACGGCAACAGCAATACGCGCGCGTTTTGTTGATTTGCTGAGCCATGCTGCTGGTTTTAGCCACTTGTTTGACAGTTGCAGCTGCTTACCTTCACTGAGTTCTTGTTTTTTACCTATATTGGCAATAGCCGTAGGGACAATAAATATCGCAACCAACATAGACGCAATAATGGCACCTGAAATCGCGATAGCGATATCAGAATAAAGCTGACCGGCTTCTTGTTGCACAAATAAAATTGGCGCAAAGACCATGACAGTAGTTGCTGTTGATGCAAGTACTGCTGGCCATACTTCTTTTACCCCGTTAATTGCGGCGTCGCGTTTACTGGTGCCATTAACCTTTGCTTGCACAATCGCCTCTAGCACTACAATGGTGTTATCCACCGTCATACCAATTGCGAATGCCACACCAGCAAGAGAAATAACATTAATCGTGCGGCCAAATAAACTCAGCGCTAAAAACGCAGCGATGGTACAAAGTGGAATACCAATAATACCCACCAAAGTGGCGCGACCTGAACGCAAGAAAAAATACATGACTAAGGTTGCAAGCAAGCCACCTAATGCCAAGTTTACCCAAACATTTTTTAATGAGCTACGCACGTATTTCACATCGTCGCTCATCAATTTTAACTCTAGGCCATTTTGACTCAACAGTTGTTGATTGAGCTCAGCGACAATCGGTAACATCGCATCTTTAATTGCTAGTACGTTTGAGCCACTTTCACGGCGCACCGATAAACTTAATGTACGTTCGCCATCGGAAAAAGACATACCACGTGTTTCAAAATGGTCAAGCGTTACGCTAGCCACTTCTTTTAGCAAAATATTTGCACCATTTTTACGTGCAATAATCAGGTTTTCTAACTCGTTTAAGCTTTCAAAGCGCGATACTACACGCAGCAAATAACGGCTTGTTCCTGACTCAATATCACCCGCTGAGGCATCTTTGTTACGGCTACGAATTGCGGTTCTTAATTCTGGTAAACTAATCCCGCGTTGTGCTAATCGATGTGCGTTCACTTTAATTTGAATTTGCCTTTGCGCACCGCCACCCACTCGCACTTCGGAAACACCCGAAACACTTTCCATGCGGGGTCGCACATAGTCTTCAGCAAAGTCGCGTAGCAAATCGACATCTAACTCAAGTGGGTTACCCGACAATGGTTTGAGCGTAAAATACATAAACGCATTGCCGGAAAACGAGCTCGAAAACAGTCGCGGTTGGTCAACGTTCTCAGGATATGCAGGAACTTGACTTAGGGCGTTGTTAACTCGAATAAGTGCATCGTTGGCATCTACACCAAATGGAAACTCTAATTCAATGCTAGCAGAGCCCATTTCGCTGTAAGACACCATACGTGACAGGTTCGCAAGGCCGCGTAAATAGCGTTCTTGTTCAATAATGATTTCTTTTTCTACATCCTGTGGTGTCGCACCAGGCCAACCGGTTTGCACAGTAATAGTTCTGACTTCAAGATCGGGGATCATTTGCACCGGAATGTTAAGCGCGGTTACTAATCCCAATATGCTGGTGATCAGTACACAAACCGCAACTAACGTGCCGCGTTTTACTGCCGCTGTGATCATTGCGCACTTCCCTTAACTGATCTTACCGTTACTTTTAAACCATCGCTAAGCGCTTCAACACCACTCATTACAAACGCATGATTACTCGGTGCATTTGTGACGGCAATGCGTTCTGCTTGCTCTGCGATCACATTAACGATATGACGTTTAGCTACGTTGTCGGTCACGGAAAACACACTGTATCCGCCATCTGGGTGGTGCTTTAATGCCGTTTTTGGCAGCCAGAGTTTTTCTTGTGCTGATTGCTGGAGTGCTATTGTTGCTGTTGCTGAAATACCCGGAATCAGTGCGATTGATTTATCAATATCAATAAATACTTTAAAGGTACGTGATAATTCACTTGTTGCGCCAACAACATTAGAGATACTCGCTTTAAATTGGCTTGCGTGTTGTAAATCTGGTGTGATGTTCGCAACTAAATTCGTTTGCTTAAAATTGGCGTAATATTCTTGTGGAATTTCAAGTTCAAGTCGTAATTTGTCGTTTGCAACTAACGAAAAAACAGTGGCTTGTGGCGTTACCCATTCACCCACCTCCGCAAAGCGATTAACAATAACACCTGAAAATGGCGCATGAAGCGTATGTCGATTTACAATTTCTTTTCGCTCAGCAAGCAACGCCTTAGCTTGAGACAGAGAAGCTAACGCTTTTGCACGTGTTGCTTTACGCTCAGCAATTAATGTTTTTGCAACCACCTGTTGCTTTGACAGTTTAATTACTTCTTGGTACAAACGCTCCGCTTCTTGATAGGCTATTTCGCTTGCCTCTAAGCTTGCTAACGCTTGCTGATACTGGGCTTTTGCAATACTGCTGTTTAATTCAAGTAATGTATCACCAGCGCTTACGTGGTCGCCCGCCTCTACAAATAGCTTTGCTACAACACCTTGTTGCAATACAGTTACTTTGGCATCTTGCTTTGATTTAATCGTGCCCGACAGCGACAGTTGCTCTGCGAATTGATTTACTTGGGGGTAAATTAAATCAACGGCAATTTCCTTTGCTGTTAGCAACGAAGTGTTAAAAGATAAAACAATAAAGGCTAAGGCTAACCTTACGCGCACGACACACATAGCTATCTCACTTTACATTAATGATAATTATTTCTATTTATTGTAAACGTCTACGCATAAAAACACACCCGTTTGCGACTAAATACACAATTTTACGTGTGAATGTATTATGTTTGTTCAGAATTTATACGTTTTAATTGAGTATTTGAAAAGAATACAAACACTACAACTACTTACCTTTGGCTAAATGGCAAAAATCTGATGCAACAATAGACAGTAGCGAGCAACACGCTTTAGTATTAACAGCCATACAGTTACAAACTTAGCCAACTATGACCATAAAACTAAACCAACACGATAAACAACAGTGCATCAGTAAACTGCAAGATTACTTTGATAAAGAACTTGATGTTGAACTAGGTCAATTTGATGCAGATTTTCTATTGGACTTTATTGCAAAGGAACTAGGAGCCGCCTTTTACAACCAAGGTATTTACGATGCACAAGCGTTATTGCAAAGTAAAATTGATACCCTAAATGACGGTTTTAGCGAACTTGAAAAGCCTATTCGTTAATTAAATTCATATGCAATTGTTGCGAGAAAAAATTACAATTCTATTCAAATTCAATTGTTAAACTTACTATGATCATTTCAAACCACCAGCACGATATTAAAACTGCAACAGGTGTTATGCGCACTTATCGTTATTCTCCTGTTGAATCTGGCAGCTACCCTTGCATCATTTTTTATTCCGAGATTTTTCAAAAAACTGCGCCAATAGCGCGTTCTGCAGCCATTTTAGCGAGCCATGGATTTCATGTTTTATTGCCTGAGGTATTTCACGAGCTAAACCCAATCGGTACCGTACTTGCCTACGATGACGCAGGTAAAGATAAAGGTAATCAAGATAAATGGAACAAGCCACTTGAATCGCATGATAGTGATACAGTTGCTTTAGTTGAATTTGCTAAAGCATTACCCAATTGCACTGGTAATGTTGGCGCAATGGGCGTGTGTATTGGCGGCCACCTTGCCTATCGCGCAGCGTTAAACCCTAATATTAAAGCGGCATTTTGTTTGTATGCGACGGATATTCATAGTGATACATTGCCAGCGAAAGCAGGTAATAATTCGCTAGAACGGATGTCAGATATTAAAGGCGAAATTCACTTTATCTTTGGCAAGCAAGACCCACATGTTCCAGTGGATGGACGTATAAAAATTTATCAAACCTGCCAACAAACTGGCATCAATTTTCAATGGCAAGAAGTTAATGCGCAACACGCGTTTATGCGCGACGAAGGTGAACGTTACGACGCTGCACTTGCAATACAGATGTATCAACAAGCCGTTGCACTATTTCAGCGTAAATTAGTGTAATTATTAACAAGGTTAGATTAATGTAGTAATCAGGTTTACATTGCTACATTATTAACCTTACTTTAACCTTTTCTTACAGACCCTTACACTTTTAGACGAAGACTTACATAAGTAATATTTACCACGTTAAATTCTAGGCCTACACTCCTGTTACGTACTAATAGCAGGAACGCTAATTGTGAATACTTTAGTCTCTGTGACATCACAAAAAACAAATAATGCAGTAATAAAATGGAATTTATACTACATAATCGCAATCATCGCTGTCTGTCTTATTGTTAATGTCAGCATTCGCTTAGATTATTATTTCTTACAAGGTATCCCTGAACTTTCGTTTACCGAAACCTTGCAAGGCTTAGCACTTGTTTGCATCAATCTGTGCTTTTACAAAATGATAAAGGCACCAAATGTTGGTGCTGGCAGCTTACTTGTTTTTGGCTTTTTTACCGCCCTGTTAATACGAGAGTGCGACTTTTGGTTTGACAAAATCACTCATGGTTTTTGGTTTTACCCCGCCATGCTTACAACGCTTGTTACGTTAGTTTTGTTTTCAAAGCGAGGTAAAAGTGGCTTTACCGAGTTTATTAACTTACTGCGAGTACCTGCCATGAACAAGGTAATCGTAGGTGTGATTGTATTGATTATTTTTAGCCGTATTTTTGGTACTGGTAGCTTTTGGCGCGATGTAGTAAGCCAAGATGCCTTTGTTGTAAAAACCATTATTCAAGAAGGTTTAGAGCTACTCTGCTACTGTTTTATTACTATTGGTGCTTGGGAAACTCGGCAACAACTTAACATCCTGAACAATAACGAATGTGGTGCGCTTTAACGCACTACATTTAGTTTAAAAGCTAAAATCTACACCTGCGAAAACGCTTCTGCCTACCTCGGCGTATCCATAATCGAATGCGTCTTGGTCAATCCGTTTATCGAATAAATTGGTAATACCCACCCTAAAAGCAATTGTTTGCGACAGTGTAAAACGGCTTCCTAAGTCAACCATGACATAACCATCTGCTGGTGTTTTCTGCCATGTTGGTGCCATTTCAATATACTGTTCACCAATATAGTTCAGATTGACATAGGTACTGAGTGACTCAATAACTTGCCAATTTAATTTTATATTTGCTTGGTGTTTTGGCGTTTTAATTAACGGTAGGTTGTCACTTTTGTTTTCACTATCAATATAGCTGTAGTTAAAACTAAGATCTAACGTATCAAGTACCTGCCAAAGCACATCGAACTCAATGCCTTTTGTCGTCACTTCATTGATATTGATATGTTGGATCATTGGCTGGTTATCTGGTGTTACACCGACAAATGTGCTGGTGTCGCGTGCAATCATATCTTCAATCTCATTATTGAATACGGTTGCTCTAACAAAGCCAAAATCAGTTTGATAACTTGCTGATAGCTCATAACTCACCGACTTTTCAGGTTCTAAATCGGGATTACCAACTAATACACAGCGTCCACCACAACTTATCGTTGCAAAATCAGCACTACTGCGCCACATTGCGGGTGCTTTAAACCCTGTACCGACACCGCCTTTAAACGTTAAATCACTGTTAGCGTTATACACTAAATACGCACGTGGACTAAAATGTGACCCAAACTCACTGTGATCGGTAACACGCCCGCTAAACGTCGCAGTCATTTCGTCAGAAAGCGCCCATTCATCTTGTATGTAGGCTGCAAACTGAGTATTTGAGGTTTCTTTTGCGTAGTCTCTAGGGTGACTTAGTGTATTATCAGAAACATCAAAACCCGTTGTGATCAAATGATTTTCGCTTCCAAATACTGCTCGACCATCTACATTGTGATTTGTTTGCGTTCCCGTTGTTAATGCTAAGCGAGCGTTATCTTCTTGAATATCTGTTTGCTCAAAATAGTAGTTAAACTCACTGTTTCCCCACTGCCATTCTCGCGCATAATTAACACCAAAATTAACGCGTTCACTCTCATAAAAGTTAGCGACATACGCGCCATCAGGCGCTTGCCATAAATTATAACTTTTATCTTCTTCTAGGTATTCAAGGTTCGCGCTTAACGTATCTTGCGATGTGACATGCCATAACACACTCGTATTTACGCCTGCACGTTGTTGTTTTTCTGTCTTAGAGGTAATTCCATAGTCAGAATCATCTGGTTGCCAAGGGTTGCGATCGCTCCAGTTCACGCCGAACGTCGCTAAAACCCTATCATCTATCAAAGCACCACTTGAAAACACACCAACTCGTGCTAGCTCGCCGCCGCCATCGATTGGCATACTGTAGTCAATATTACCATTGGTTTGCCATTCATTGTTTGCTTCTTTTAGAATGACGTTAATTACACCACCAATGGCTTCACTACCATAAATAGCTGACATTGGGCCGCGAACAATTTCAACACGTTCGATTGCCGTCATTGGTATGCTCGACAAATCAAACGAGCCTCTAATTAATGCCTCGCGTGAATTCACTCGCTTGCCGTTAACCAGTAACAATGTGTAGCTCGGGTCTAACCCTCGTAGACTAACGGATGCTTCACCATTTCCAGAACGGCGTACATTAACCCCGACTACGTCTTGTAGGCTGGTTGTAATATCCGTTGCTGGGATCTTGATGATTTCTTCAAAATCAATAACACTCACCGAGGCTGGTGCATTAAGTAATGTTTGTTCACCTTGCGTTGCTGTCACTACAATTACATCATGAATTTGAGCGTCGTCCGCATACACGTAATTACTAACGAGTAATGTACTGACAAATGCTGCAAGCTTATTTAACCTCATCGTTTATTATCTTCCTGTTTGTTAATAAATAAATCAGTCCATCAGCCAATTCATTACGCCAAACATAAGAATCGTGCCCCCCTGAGAACTCGTGGTACTTTACCGTATAGCCTTTTGCGTTGAGTACATCACGCAAATGGCGATTACTTTCCAGAATATCAATTGTGAAATAACCTGTTTCAAATACTCCTGCGTTCATGTAAATCGACAGTTTTTTGTAGTGATCGCGAGCGATTTTACGCGTTAGCCACTGCGGTTCTGTTTGCTCTTTACTCCCTTCACGTGGCGACCACCAAAATGAGCCTGATTGACTTAACACATTGCCAAATACGTCTGGGAATTGCATTGCAACATACATTGACGCAAGTCCACCGAAACTAGAGCCCGATAAAACCGTGTTGTGTGCACTTGGTGATAATCCATTTTTTGCTAGCCAAGGCATAAGTTCATTCGCCATAAACCATGCAAAATCTGGATTTGGTGGTAGCTCCTGGCCTCTGGTTTTTCTGGATACATTGCTTACGAATACCGCATTAACAGGTGGGATTTTTTTGTCGTTTACTAAGTTGGTTAGCGTATTGGGTACTTTTAGTTTTGACTGATAATTTTTTCCGTCGAAAAACAAAATTGTTGGTGATATTGGTGTTGCATCTTTATGTTTATATACGGCGATATCGCGAGTGTTGTTTAGACGAACACTCTCGATAGTGTGCTGCGTCAAGCTGTAAAAACTTTCTGAAACATCGCGTAAATACGGCGAATGTTTTGTATCTTTTAATGTTAAAATTGAATGTGTTGTGTATTTATCGGTACCATCAAATTGCCATGTTTTCGGGTTGAGCGGGTCTTGTTGTTTCGTGGCCATTATGGCAATTCGCGAAGCGCGAGGTTGATTAGGTACATGCGGCACATCCGGTGCCAATTGATATGAAATCAAACTGTCTGTTGGTAAACGATACGTTTTAAACCAAATATCAGTGCCTTTTATTTTTTCTAAATCTTGATGACTGCCAAAAGGCGCGCCAAATAGTCGTACATTATGACGCGCGCCGCGCCACAAAAATGTTACAAGCGCATCAGTTTGTTCATATTCAATTAAAGGTGTGCCCTCTTTCGCAACGTTTTGCCAAAATTCATCTACTATCTTGACCTTGTTATTACTTTTTAGCCTTGTTATTAACGATTGCATAGTGGGACTAAGTAACGTTTCGTTATCTGACACAGCAGGTTGTGAAATAGGCTCAGAGAGATTAATCGTCGCTAAATTTTTATTAGAACTGGTTACGCGTACTTTATACTGCTGATCCCTTTGTGCTAATAAATACAGTTTAAAGGTGTTCTGCTGCTTAGCTAACACCCGCACTAAACGTTCATATTCGTCAATTAACTCTGCTTTAATAAAAGGCTTTGAAAACGAAAACTCTCCGGTTATATATTGGTCTTTTTTAAGTTTAATTGAATGAAAAAATTCGTGAGACTTACCAACGGTGCTGGCGAAACACACCCCACCTGACAATAGGAAATACAAATAAACACCAAAACGAAACATTATTAAATCCATGTAATGAGAGTGATTTGCATTATCACTCATGCAGAGTGGGTTTTCAATATTTTTAACGTGATATTAGGCAGTTATGAAATTTTAGGCTGTTAAACTTTCTAGACTAAGAAAGTTTAACATGTAAAGGTATAGCGAAAACGTGCCGCTACTGTGTTAAATAACAGCCTTTAAAGGATTGCGTACAAGGCAAAGTTTCTATTGTCGAATGTGTGATAGAAAACTGTTGAGCTAACATGTCTTTGATTGACTGCAAATCATCATTACTCAGCGTAATGCTGGCCTCAAGATGAAGGGTTGTGTCGTCCAACTGCCACACGTGCAAATGGTCAACTGCAGTCACATTATCTTGTTCTAAGATTGCTGAATACACACTATCAACATCGACATCAGCATGCGTACCTTGCATCAAGATAATAACGCTTTGCTTCGCATAATCAGCGCCATGGTAAAGCACATACACAGAAATTAATATGGTGGCGATTAAATCGATAACATACCATTGATATAAAATAATTAATGTGCCTGAAATGATTACAACAAGTGACGCTAAAGCATCTGATAAATTATGAATAAACGCCGCTTTTAAATTTAAATTATCCTTTGCGCCTGCTTTGTATGTAAGCCACGCAGTTGCGACATCAATCACCAACGCAATTGCCGCGATGTAAACAACAATCCAGCCATCAACTGGCGACGGATTTAAAAACTGACTAAACGCTTCAAAAATTAGGTAACAGCCAACTAAAATTAAAATTGTGCTATTGACCAAAGCGCCAAGGATCTCAGCGCGTTTATAGCCAAATGACATTACGCTAGTGGCAGGTTTTCTTGCGATTCGCCGCGCAAAAATTGCAATTACAATGGCTCCTGCGTCACTTAAATTGTGAAGTGCATCCGCAACAAGCGCCATACTACCAGACAAAATACCACCAATAATCTGCGCTACAGTCAGCAATACATTAATCACAACGGCAAGTGATAATTTGTTATCGCCGCTATGATGATGGTGATGATGTGAATGTGACATTCGATTTCCTTATGCTATTTGGCGGTATTGTTGTGTGTTAACCAGTTCAGTTGCGTCTTTACACTCAAGTGGTTTACTGAAAAAATACCCTTGTACTTTATCTACATGTAAGTCGATTAAGGTACTTTTCTGAGCGGTGTTTTCAACACCCTCTGCAACAATGGTTAAGTTTAGCGCTTTTGCAATGGCACATATTGCTTTTACAATTTGTAAGCCAGCTTCACTGGATAAATCGTTAACAAACGAGCGGTCAATCTTCAAGCCATTTAGTGGCAACGCCTTTAACCTAGCCAAGGAACTGTACCCTGTTCCAAAATCATCAATGAGTAAGTGATACCCTGCATCTGATATACACTCCAGCACGGGAATAATATCAGCTTGATTTTCCATCATTGCAGATTCGGTAATCTCAAGTTGTAACAGCGACCTTGAAACGACGTTTTGGCACTCTAACCAATCGATTAGCTCGTTATTTTTTAGTTGTTTTGGGGAAACATTCACGTTCACAAAAAGTTGATTTGATGTATCCAAATTAACACTAGCACAAAAGTGTGCGGCTAATTTCGCAACATGTAACCCAACTTCTGATATTTTGGCCATATCTTCAATAATAGGCACAAACTCAAGGGGCGAAATAGTGCCAAGGTTATCATCATGTACTCTGAGTAATGCCTCAAAGCCTAAAAGCCGATTTGATTCTAAACAATATATTGGCTGATACACCAATCTAATTGCCGATAAATAACTATCATTACTGCAAAAAGTTTCAATTTCACGTTTACGACGGTTTGCGATGGCAAGTTCATCATTATAAAAAGAGTACTGATCTCTTCCCATTTTTTTTGCACGATACATCGCAAGATCGGCTTCATGTAATAATTGTTCAGGACATAAATTACAAGGCGCCGCGATAGTACGTACGCCAATACTCGCTGTTATACATTGGTATGCAGCCTGCTGTTTTCTCAATTGATGAATTGCGTAAGTCAGTCGCTCAACGACGCTCTCAATCGAAACGTTTAACCTATTTTGTGCGATAAACAATGCAAACTCATCGCCGCCAAGGCGCGCTACTTCACCATAGTTTGAAAATTCGCTTTGAAGTAATCTGGCAAACGCTTTTAACAGTGCGTCACCTACCTTGTGCCCATAACCATCATTAACCAATTTAAATCTATCAAGGTCAACGTATAAAAGGTGATAACTGCCTTTTCGCCTTGTAAGTTCATTACCAACACTATCTAAAAACGCTTGTCGGTTTAATAAATCGGTAAGTGCGTCGTGCTCAGCCTGATACCTTAGTTTTTCTTCATGTTGTTTGGTGGCGGTTATATCAAGTAAACGCCCCTCAAATAGCCTACGCTCTGCGTCATTTACCCAATGCCCTTTTAATAACAAACAATAGGTATTGCCTAGTTTGTTTTGCACAAATAACTCTTGCGAAAATTCATCACTTTTACATGCTAAAAATGAATGTTGTTGTTGCGCGGACATCAAACCACAAATATTGTTATTTGCGTCATCTGGTAATAAGAGACCAATAAACGCAGGATTCCTCTCTAAGATCTCGCCTTTGTCGTTACAACAAAATAGTCCTTCGGAACAATTTACAAACAAGGTTTTGTATTTTTTCTTGGTTTCTAATTGTTGTTCTAGTGCTTTTACTTTGAGTTGTGACGTGGCTGCTAAATTTTGCTGTGTTTTCTTTAATGAATACGTTTTGATACGAACAAGGCGGTTAACATGTGCATATTGGTTACGAATAGTGACTAAATACATTATAAGCGCGAAGCCAAATAGTATAGCTAAGGTGCAAAATCCTGCACTAATAAGGTAATGACTATGGCGCACGTAACTTGGGTTAAAGTAGGCAATATCCAATGTTTTATCAAAAAATGAGATGCGTTTTCGCGCTAATGGTTCAGCAGAAGACAAACCTAATGTATTTTGCCAATCTGAATTATAAATGGGTTGATTACGTAAGCTGATTGTAATGTGCTGATTTTGCGTATCACCAGATGCATGAATGTAATCGAAAAAGCTCTTAACGTTAAACCTCAGTGACACCGTTTTTACATCAGCGGCATTGAGAATAACGCTCCAAAACTCTGAATTTGGCCACTCTTTTACAATATAGGCTTTAGCGTTGTCATTGTTGATCGATATTGTACTACCAACTAAGTGACCAAAATCAGATTCTGGGTAATTAGCCAGCAACACATAATTTTCATACTGATTAGAGAAACGAATACTATCGCTAAATGAAAAATCGAACACCCCAACTTGTTGCATATAATCTTCTACAAATTCAACATTGTTTGGCGTTACGCGATAATAGAACTCTATGCTTGAATCAAACGCTAAACCGCTAATTTGGTCATCAATCAACGGCTTAACGCGCTCTTGCGTAACACTTGATGACGCACTATACAGACTAGCAATCCCCGAAATTAAATTTTCTACATAATCACTTTTACTTACAATTGCCTTACTATAGCTTGAAAGTTGAAACTGCCACTGCTCGGACTGTTTTTGCTGTAATTGCGATGCAAACCAATATGCCAGCGCTATGCACGCAATCACATAAATAACAAATACCAATAAATAAGGTTTATATTTATTAATGAGCAAAAAATCAGGTTTCATCTATAGACTTATCGCTAGAACTAGTTAAAAATACAGTAACGATAATAATTCCTATTACCATTTATGAGAAGTGTTATTTTCCTTTTTATCTCGTTTTTTGCATTAACTGCACAGGTATTAGCCAATTCTGTAGTAAACGTATACTCATTCCGAAAGGCTGAAATAATTTCTCCTTTAATAACCGCGTTTGAACAAGAGCATAACGTGCGGGTAAATCTGGTTTATGGAAAACCAAAAGCGCTGGTCAATAAATTCATTGCCAATGCAGACAATAGTCAAGTAGATGTATTACTAACGTCTGAATTAGGGCAACTTCAATCGGTAAAGCACCTACTACAACCAATAAATATTCGAACATCGCCAGTCTCACCTGAATTAGTGGACGATGAAAAGAAATGGGTGGCACTGTCTTTAAGAATAAGGGCATTGTTTTCACTAACAAACGAACAGCCAATCACGTCATATAGCGAATTAAACAGCGAGAAATTTTACGGTAAGCTTTGCAACCGTGATTTTAATCATAGCTACAATCAACAAATGGAAAAATCACTGCAAGCCATTGGTAATACCCAAGATGTAAAGTGGCTAAAAAATTACGTTTCGCTCTTAAATAAACGCCCTTCTGGCGGCGATCGGGACCAGTTGCGCGCTGTATTTAAAAATCAATGTGATTATGCGCTCGCAAATCACTATTACTATCACATGCTACGTAACAGCAAAAAGCCATCGGACCGTGAAGTTGCGGCAAGCTTAAGCATGCATTTTTTAACAACATATAAAGGAAAAACGCCCGTTTCAGCGACTGCCGCGGCAATTAGTCAATTCGCGCCAAATAAAGAAAATGCGCAGCAATTTGTTAACTTTTTACTATCTTCTAATGCGCAAGCAATGATTGCAAATGAGCTTCATGAATTTGCGGTAAATAAGCACGTGCGAGATCGCCAATTAGTGCAGTACCCAAATTTGTCACTGTCGTTGCAAAGTGTAAAACGGGCACTTTAATAAACCAAGCCCATTTTCAGGCGTTTTTGTGAGATTGGTTTATACTTAAGCGACTAGCAAAAGTAATAATAAGTTGTTATGCAAAAAGCGTTGTGGTTATTGGTAGTGTGTTGTCAGTGTTACAGTGCGCAAACGTTACCACCGGAAGAATGTCAGACCCCGCTTTCACTATCAATCACCAATGATTGGTATCCCTATGTTAAATTTTCTAAGTTTGATAGCACTACTGGTGTCGATGTAGAGCTACTCAAAAAAGTGCTCGAAAAAATGGACTGTGAACTCACCATAATTCACTTTCCTGAACGTAGAACTCTTTTTGAACTCACTATCGGTAATTTTGATATTGGCCTTGGCGCCAGTAAAACACCTGAGCGGGAACGAGACTTTTACTTCTCAAAGACATATCGCCTAGAACGAAATCGATTCGCCTATCGAAAAAACGACCACGGCGTTAAGCAAAGTAAAAGTTTCAAATCAATTATTAGACAGCGTAAGCTGATTGGCGTTAACTTGGCGGGTTGGTACGGTGACGAACTAGAGCGTGCCAAACAAGCGTACAACGGCTTTGTTTTTTCAGAAACAACAATTAAACGCTTGGAGATGTTAGTTAAAAACCGTGTCGATATTGTGATTGATGACGACATTGTACTTTGCAGCGAAATATCAAGACAAAACCACTCTCAGGTGGTTATTCACCCTTTACTACTGTCACAAGCAAGTATTCATTTTATCTTTAATAAACAGAGCGTTTCACCTAATTTTATGGCGCGCTTTGACACTGCACTAATTAAAGTATTAGCCAATGGCGAGCTTGAAGCGTTGTTCTCGCATTATGTATCGCCAAGCTGCGCTGAGCAGCTTATCTAGCTATCTTTTTTCTGCAAAACCTTCGTTATAAAATAAAGCGCGCTATCGCTATGTTGTACCATAAGATAGTGTTAAAATGCCGCCAATTTTGATTCGATGAAAAATATATAATGCTTAGTTCAAACAACATCACCATGCAATTTGGTGCAAAGCCACTTTTCGAAAATATTTCAGTTAAATTTGGTGACGGTAACCGTTATGGTCTAATTGGCGCTAACGGCTGTGGTAAATCAACCTTTATGAAAATCTTAAGCGGTGAGCTTGAACCAAGTGCTGGTAATATTTCATACGACCCAAATGAGCGCATTGCAAAGCTAAATCAGGACCAGTTTGCCTACGAAGAGTTCAGTGTTGTTGATACCGTAATTATGGGTCACAAAGAGCTGTGGGATATCAAGAAAGAGCGTGACCGCATTTATTCTTTGCCTGAAATGAGTGAAGAAGAAGGCATGTTGGTTGCTGACCTTGAAACCCAATTTGCCGAAATGGACGGTTATTCAGCCGAAGCAAAAGCCGGTGAATTACTGCTAGGTGTCGGTATTCCAACCGAGCAACATTATGGTTTGATGTCGGAAGTTGCACCAGGTTGGAAATTGCGTGTGCTACTTGCACAAGTACTGTTTGCCGAGCCAGACATCATGTTACTTGATGAACCGACCAACAACTTGGATATCTACACCATCAAGTGGTTAGAGGATATTTTGAATCAACGTGATTGCACTATGATTATTATTTCCCACGACCGCCATTTCTTAAACTCAGTATGTACGCATATGGCTGATATTGACTATGGTGAATTACGTATTTACCCGGGTAATTACGATGAGTACATGTTTGCCGCAACACAAGCACGCGAGCGTTTATTATCAGATAACGCCAAGAAAAAAGCACAAATCGCCGAACTACAACAGTTCGTATCTCGCTTCTCTGCTAACGCATCAAAAGCAAAGCAAGCGACATCTCGTGCTAAGCAAATTGATAAAATTCAGTTAGAAGAAGTAAAGGCGTCGAGCCGTCAAAATCCATTTATTCGTTTTGAACAATCAAAACAATTATTTAGAAATGCACTTGAGCTCGAAAGCCTTGCACAAGGTTACGACGATACTTTATTCAGTGATTTATCTGCGCTTGTTGAGGTAGGTGAAAAAGTAGCGATTATTGGTGAAAACGGCGTAGGTAAAACCACGCTATTACACACCCTAGCGAATCGCCTGCCTGCGAAAAGTGGCAGCCTTAAGTGGTCTGAAAATGCAAACATTGGCTACTACGCACAAGATCATGCAGATGACTTTGCGACCGATATGGATCTGTTTCAATGGATGGAACAATGGCAACAAGAAGGTGATGATGAGCAAGTAGTACGTGGTTATTTAGGCCGTTTACTGTTTTCTCAAAACGACATCAAAAAATCAGTTAAAGTAATTTCTGGTGGTGAACAAGGTCGCATGCTATTTGGTAAATTAATGATGCATAAGCCAAATATCTTATTAATGGATGAACCAACAAACCACATGGATATGGAATCGATCGAATCACTCAACCTTGCGTTAGAACAATACCATGGTACTTTGTTTTTCGTATCCCATGACCGCCAATTTGTATCGTCTCTTGCAACCCGTATTTGGGAAATAAAAGACGGTAATGTAATTGATTTCCAAGGTACTTATGACGAATACCTTGCAAAAAAAGCAGCTGACGAAGCAAAATAACCCGGGTTAGCTTAACCAATTACATTCTTGAAAAGGCGCTATTTATTAGCGCCTTTTTATTAGCTACGCCAAACAACGCGAACACTTTCAAAAAACAACGCTGTCATAAAAAATTCATATACTAATTTTGTACATAATAAAATCAACATCCAGAATAAGTCTCATTGATTTTAAACAGTTTTATTTAAATGTTACGTATATTTAATCTGCCTTTACTTTTGCTTTATGACAGTTTTATTGCAGTTAACGTAATCCTTTCGTATCTTATTCTTGTTCAAGGTGAACACATGTTTATATATTTTAAGGAAATTTCATGACTCGTAAGTTAACACTCTCGTTGCTTGCAGCATCAACCCTCAGCCTTGTCGGCTGCGGTGGCTCATCAACTTCACACGAACCAGCGCCAATCGTACCTAATTCTGGCGAACTTAATATTGGGTTTTTAGGACTTCCTGACGGTGCGTCTGCAGATGTGTTGGTTGAAGGCCCCAACGGTTATTCCAATACCGTTAGTACCAGTACCTTACTTACGCAACTCGCCCCTGGTACCTACACACTTTCAAGCGTTGCCCAATCCATAAACAATAAACGTTATCTCGGCATAAACGAATCGATATCGTTGAACGTTTCAAATGGTCTGGTTTCAAATGCGATTTATGAATTTGGCTATGCAACGCAAACCATAGGTACAGTAAGTGGTTTTGGTAGTTTGTATGTCAATGGTGTTCGTTACAATACCGATAATGCCGACTTTACAATTAATGGCCAACCAGGCTCAGAAGATGCAATCCGTTTAGGTGATCGCGTTGTGCTTTCAGGCTTAACCAACAACCAAGGCCGTTTTATTGCAAATAGTGTTAACTACGAAGCAACAGCGACCGGTCACATTCAGCACATAGACTATGCTAATGAGACAATAACAGTACACGGCCAAACATTTGTCTTAACCGGTGAATCTAACTTAGAAGAGGTTACCTTTGATGCGTTAAAACAAGGTGACTTTGTCGAAATCAGTGCCGTATATTCAGAACAAAGTGGCTTTTTAATCTCCAAGCTAGAGCGTAAAGACGATGAAGACACGCTTTCTCTTACCGCAAAAGTCACAGCGCTGGATAGTGTTAATAACACCTTAACAATCAACGACACAACTTTTGATACATCAAACGTAACTGTACCCCCAGAGCTTGCTGTTGGTGATATTGTCGAAATTGAGTTTAACCAGCTAAATGATGTTAACGTTATTACTGACATCGAAATTGGGCACTATGATGAACAAGATGGTGTGTCTGTTATTTTAGACGGTCCAATAGTCAATGTTACAGATAGCAGTATTACAATTGCCAATACACAAGTATTGATCAATGACGACACGGATTTTGAAGATATATCATTAGCGCAACTTGCAAACGGTACACGAGTCGTTGTTGAAGCAATCATTATTGATAATCAACATATTGCTGAAGAAATCGCGCTGTATGTTAGTGCAGACAGTGATATTGAAGGTGTAATCACCGATATTGATCTGGCATTAAATAACATTACGGTAAATGAGCGCGAATACACAATCACACCGTTTACCCTCTTTGATGATGAATCAGGCGCCGACGATAAACAACTAGCGCTTTCAAGCTTAGGGATAGGCGATTTTGTTGAAATCGATTTTTATAACGATGATAACGGCAACGCCTTTGTGACTAAGTTAGAGCGTGAAGAGCAACCTGAAAACGACGATGACATTTCGATTTCAGGCAAGGTTAGCAATATTAACCTTGATACCAATACCTTTAACGTTTCGGGTATTACAGTGTTTGTAAATGCATCGTCAGATCTTGAAAACCGTTTTGGCAATGATGTACCTGTTCAAGACTTTATGGCATCACTTAGCGGTAACGATAAATTGGAACTAGAGGTATTCAAGACATCGGAAGATGGCTACCTAGTGCTAGAAGCAAAATACCAAGATAGTTACGACGATAGCTTTGACATTGAAGGTTCAGTTACAGAGTTTAATAGTATTCAAGATTTTAACGTAAACGGTTTTCAAATCATTACCGATGAAAACACGCAATTTTCACATCCACTAGATATGTTTCAAAACGGTGTCGAAGTTGAAATCGATGCAGTACAACAAGATGGCAACACCCTGCTAGCACTTGCTGTTGAACTTGAAGGTGAGAATGATACACGCGAAATCGAAGGTGAAATTACCGCGATTCAAAATGATACCATTACTGTTAACGACACTGCCATTTTGCTAACTGCCGATACCCAGTTTGAGAATGGTACACGTGAGCAGTTAAGAGAAGGCGTGACGGTTGAAATCGACGCGTTCATTAACGGCCAAGGTCAACTTGTTGCGACTGAAATAGAATTTGAACAACAAGATGACATTGAATTAAACGGTTCAATCACAGAAATAGTAAGCGATTTTCAATTTAAGGTTAACGACACCCTTGTTTACTTTGATGCCAATACACAATTTGAAAATGGAAATCAAAGCAAACTCGCGCTCGATGTACTTGTAGAAGTTGATGCGATTGAAACCGCAATTGGTTTGTATGCCGCTGAAATCGAGTTTAAAGCAAACGAAGAGTTTGAAATTGAAGGTGAAATTCAAAACCTAACCGACACTCAATTTACATTAAGTGACGTTGTTATCAACTACTCAAGCGATACCCAGTTTGAATTAGAAGGTAATCAACTTGAAAATGGCTTAAGTGTTGAAGTGGCTGGCACAATAGATAAAAAGGGCCAATATATCGCATGGCGAATTGCCTTTGATGACTAGGCACTCATAGATATCACACACTAAAAGAGTACGTTCTTAAAATGAACGTACTCTTTGTTACATTAATTTAACTCGCTGGCAAGATTGAAATAATTTTACTTTCGTTTTTATTTCGGTCATTTATGGTTAGGTAGATTGTGCCATTTGGCGCGGTAACCACATCACGAATACGCCCTAAACCTTTCAGAATAATCTCATCTTCAATTACCTGATTATTTTCAATACGTAAGCGATGCAATTGCTTTTTCGCTAAGCTGCCAACAAACAAGTCGCCCTGCCAATTTTTAAACACATTTCCGGTATAAAAGTTAATACCAGCAACCGCAATTGATGGCGTCCAATGGTGAATTGGCGACTGCATACCTGGTAATTCAGTGTGTTTGGTTATCGGCGTACCGTTATAATTCATACCAAACGTCACTTTTGGCCAACCATAATTCACACCTTTGGTGAGTAAGTTAAGCTCATCGCCACCGCGTGGGCCGTGCTCGGTTGACCATAAATCCCCTGTTGTTCGATTTATGGTTAAGCCTTGTGGGTTACGATTACCATACGTCCAGATTGTTTGTTGTGCGCCCTTTTCATTATAAAACGGGTTATCTTTTGGAATACGTCCATCTTTAAAAATACGGTGTATTTTACCGTTCTGCGTTTTAATGCTTTGCGCATCATTTTGATGGCCTTCATCACCGTTAGTAAAGAACAAGTAGTCGCCTTGAATAGCGAAACGTGAGCCAAAGTGCCAACCGCGATTTTTACGGTTTTCTGGCTTCGCCTCAAACAAGGTTTGCTCTGAATCCCATTTACCATCGCTTATTTTGCCGCGCACAATTTTAGTAAAGGCAATCTCGTCACCGTTATCCTTTTTCCCTGCAGCTTGACTAAACGACAAATAAATCCACCCGTTTTCGCTATATTGTGGGTCGGGATATACATCAAGTAAGCCTCCTTGACGGTTATGCCATACCTCAGGAATGCCAATTACTTGCGTTTTTTTGCCGTTTTTCGACATCATCCACAGCTCACCCTGGCGAAGCGTATACAGTAAACTGCCGTCCGGTAAAAAGTCCATCGCCCAGATAATTCCGTCACTGGTCAGAACTTCTTGTGTCGTTACGGTTTGATGCTTTGTGGTGAATATTTTACCAAGAGATGATTCTGGCGCTTTTTCTCTTTCTACTTTAGCGCCCGCTTCGCGAATATATACAACAAGCGTTCGTACTTGTTCATCGCTTAGTGTTTCACCAAATGCTGGCATGCCAACGTTAGCAATACCATTTTTGATTGCATTGGTTAGTGCTTTATCAGTGCCATCTGTTAGCCATGTGTTATCAACTAACGAGGGAGCCATTGCGCCCATTAATGTTTCGCCATGGCAAGACGCACAGGTAGATTTAAACAATTCTTCAACCTTTGCCTGTGATGGCAAACTTGCAATGCTTGCTAACATCGCCCCTAATATCGGTAACTTATTCATTTTTTGATACATATTATTATTTCACGGTAGATCGAATGCACGGTAATTACAGTATAATGTGCCGAGTTTCTGTTTTCAGTCAAGTTGCGTTTAAAGGTTTGTTTCGTGCGAGAAGTGTTTAAAAAGTCGTTAGTTGTTTCATTATTAAGTGTTCATTTCACATCATTGGCCGAGCAAAATAGTCCGAGTTTTGCCGATATTGAAACCATAGTAACAACCGCGTCGCGCACCAAGAAACGCCATTTTGATCTGATAGGCAATACCAGCATTATCTCAAAAGATGCGGTTGCTACCGTTAACGCAGAGCACTTAAATCAAGTGTTAAGTTTAGCGTCGGGGGTATGGTTAAGTCGTGGTAATGGCCAAGAATCATTGCTTTCGTTGCGTTCGCCTGTGTTAACAGGGGCAGGTTCTTGCGCTGAATTTTTGATGTTAGAAAATAACATTAGCCTACGGGCACCCGGATTTTGTAACGTAAATCAATTGTTCGATAGCCATTTTGAAATAAGCGACCGCATTGAAGTAGTAAAAGGCAATAATTCAGCACGTTATGGTTCAAACGCAATCCATGGCGTAATCAACATTAATAATACGCTCTACGCCAGCGAAAATCAGCTCACTCTAGACATGGGCAATGATGATTTTTACCGGCTAAACGCAAAGGCAAGTAACGATTTTGACAATATGCAGTTAGGTGTTGGCGTAACCGTTACGAGCGATGGCGGTTATCAGTTGAGTTCCGGTTATCAACAGCAAAAACTATCAGTCTCGGCACAACACCAGCTCGGCAATTGGCAAACAACACACCATTTTAGTGTAACTAATCTCGAGCAAGATACCGCAGGTTATTTACAACAAGGCGAAAATGCATATAAAGATAAATCGCTGTTGAAAATTAATGAATTTCCAGATGCCTATCGCGACAGTGTCGCTATGCATTACAGCATGCAAAATAGCGCTGAAATAAACAATGCCCTATGGCAACTAACGCCTTATCTACGTTACACAGATATGACGTTTTTAATGCACTTTTTACCTGGAACGCCTATTGAAGAGAACGATCACCATAGCATTGGACTGCAGCTATCTCGATATGCAGAAGTGACGGATGCCTTGTCGCTTAAATTAGGTAGCGACCTCGATTTTACCCAAGGTTCGTTACAACAATATCAAACAAATGACACCATATCAGATTCGGCGTTTTTAAGAGCGGTACTTCCCAAAGGACAACATTACGATTACACGGTTAATGCAAAAAGTTACGCGCTTTATGGTCAGCTTGATTATCAAATAGCAGCCGATCAGAATGCTTTTTTAGCGCTTAGACATGATATTACCGAATACGATTACGATAACGCATTAAGCACAGGTAATTTAAAAGATGACGGCACTGCGTGTGGCTTCGGCGGTTGTCGATACACTCGCCCCGCTAATCAAACCAATCGCTTTAACGATACAAGCTACAGCCTTGGCTATTCTTTAACGCTAAACGACAATACGATTGTATTTGCTAAACTAGATAACAGTTTTAGAGCACCACACACCGCCGAACTTTATCGCCTGCAGAACAATCAGCAACAAAATGACATAACCAGTGTCGACGCAAACCAGCAAGAGCTTGGCCTGCGTTTTCAAACAGAAACGGTATTCGGTGAGCTTGCGTTTTATCATCTAACTAAGAAAAACGCGATTTATCAAGATTCAGACAGACATTATCTCAATGGTTTATCGACTCAGCATCAAGGGCTCGAGTTTGATCTCACCTGGCGCCTTAACGACATATTTAAAACGCGTTTGAACTCAAGTTATGCAAAACACACCTATGAAAATAATCCAACGAATGGGCAGCAGCTCAAAGGCAATGAGATAGATACCTCTCCACGCTTAATAGCAAACCTCGTTCTTGATTGGCAAATAGCGCAAAACATAACCAGTCAGTTTGAACTAAGGCATCTTGACGGCTATTACTTAGACGATAAAAACACGCAAACATATAGTGGGCATATGGTTTCGAATTTACGTGCAAAATGGCAAATAAACAGCAATTTCTCTATCGCATTTGCCGTGCTTAATGTATTTGATACACGTTTCGCTGAAAGGGCCGATTACGCGTTTGGGAATCACCGTTATTTTATTGGCGAGCCACGTAATGCCAGTGCAACTTTGCGTTATCAGTTTTAATTTAAAACCGGTGCTTTTAGGTAACCCCAATTAAAACCGTTAAGCGCATTGAACTTAGTAACTAATTGTGGCGTATAAACGTTAGGTATTATTCGGAGAGCACAATGACACGTAAAGAGGTTAAAGTTCCTAGTTCACGCTTGAGTCGAGCGAGTAAGTTTGGCGGGTTATTAGCAAAAGTAGCAACCAATGTTGCCTACAATGGCACCAAGCAACTATTTAGTGGCAATAAGCCGTCCGTTTCGGATCTCGTTTTAACGCCCAGTAACTTGCAAAAGCTAACCAATGAGCTTGCCGCAATGCGTGGTGCTGCAATGAAATTAGGTCAACTTCTTTCGATGGATGCAGGTGAGCTTATTCCACCTGAGTTGAGCCATATTTTAGCAAAACTACGAGACAATGCGCATGCTATGCCACACAAGCAGTTAGTCACTTTGCTTCGTGACGCTTGGAGTGATAATTGGGTTGATAATTTTGCTTATTTTAATCTTAAACCCTTTGCCTGTGCATCTATCGGGCAAGTGCATATTGCCAACGACGATAGCGGAAAAAAGCTCGCGATAAAGTTACAATATCCGGGAGTCAGTAACGCCATAAAAAGTGATGTTGATAATCTAGGGCGTATTTTAAAGCTCTCGGGTCTTATCCCAAAGCAGGTTGATCTCAACACGTTACTTGAAAAAACCGCCGAGCAGTTAATCAATGAAGCAAACTATCAACTTGAGGCAAGCTACATAGAAACGTTTAGCAATAAACTCGACAAGACACAATTTGCTTTACCTAACGTTTCCCCTTTAAGTACACAAACCATTTTAGTAATGAGTTTTATTGAAGGTATGCCTATTGAACAAGCGGCCACACTGCCAGAAGAAACTCGAAATCACTTCGTAAAGAGCTTATTTTCACTGTTTTTTGTTGAATTATTTGAGTTGAAGTTGATGCAAACCGACCCCAACTTTGCCAATTATGTGTTCAATAATGAAACACATACCATAGGCTTATTGGATTTCGGTGCTACCCGAGAGATTTCACCGGCTATATCTAATGGATATTTATCGCTTTTTACAGCGCTAAGTAGCCAAGACAGCGCTCAAGTAGAAGATGCAGCCCGTACCATTGGCTTTTTTAAGCAAGATATCGATACTACATACCTTGAGCAAATACTGGCACTTTTTGATATCGCGTCAATGCCATTACGATTTGATGGCGAATACAACTTTGCAAACTGCACTATCGCAACAAAGTTACGGGCGCAAAGCGTTACAATTAATAAGCGCAAAGACCAATGGCACACGCCACCCGTTGATGCCCTGTTTATCCATCGAAAAATCGCAGGATTGTATTTGATAGCGAAGCGTTTAAACGCAAAAGTAAATGTTAAACAGTTGTTTGCTAAATACGCGGAAGAAGCAAAATAACAAATTTAAAGAATTAATAAGCGCTATAGCTTAAAACGGTTTAGTGCATCACTTACTTTATGGCCGAGCTCATTTATCTGACGAATATTTTCACTTAACGCCGTTAGTTCATCACTATTTTGTTCTGCACTATGCTCTACTTCCTGCATACGCGTAACGATGTCTTGCGCCATGGTACTTTGCTGCGCACTTGATTGATCTATTTGATTACTTTTGTCTGCCAAACGCGATAAACCTTGCTCAATCAAATCGACTGCACCTGTAAGTGCTGCGCTTCGCTCAGTACACGTCAGCGCAGCCTCTTGCCCTTGATTAATCGCGCGTTGCGCATCGCTGGTACCGCTTTGTAGTTCGGTAATCATTTGCGCTATTTCTTTTGTTGATTCTTGCGTACGCGATGCTAACAACCTGACTTCATCAGCTACTACGGCAAAACCACGTCCCTGCTCTCCCGCACGCGCAGCTTCAATGGCTGCATTCAGAGCTAACAAATTAGTTTGTTCAGAGATTGCGACGATAGTATCTAGAATACTGCCAATATTACTCGACTGGTTTGAAAGCTCAGCCATCAACGCAACCGATGTATTCAAGTTTGAAGCAAGCAATTGTATTTGTTCTCGGTTTTGCGTTGCCAAATTTAGCACAGCATCGCTTTGTTCACTTGCTTGATTAATATCTTCGGAGCTTTCTTTGGTTTGTGTGTTTACCGTATTAGCGCTGGTATGCACATCTTGTGCAAGTGCCGTGGTGTGTTTTGCCCGCTCAATTTGTTTTTCAGCATTGTGCGAAACCGTTGCACTTCTTGCTAAGGAATTTTCAAGGCGCGACTCAAGTGATGCCACCTGTTCGAAAATATCGGTGATCAGCTCTTTTAAATTATCAATAACCCGATTCAATTTATCGCTTACTTCACCAAATTCATCATCGTTAACCTTGCGCGCATGACGCGAGAAATCGCCATCAGCTACTTTTGTAAGCGTATGATTTACATAGCCTAACGGTATTATAATCGCGCGTATCGTTAAGGTAGCGATAATTGCAGCAACCAATAGAAAAACACCAGCAATGACCATAAGTAACAACTGATTTTCATCTATTTTTTCATCTGCTAATTGTTGATAACGGTTCACTAGTTCACTGGCGCTTTGTTTTATGGTGTGAATTGAACTGTTAATTTCTTCAGAAAGCGCTTCTACGCGATTGTAGTCTTGTTCAAATTGATTGTACTTAGCAAGCTGTAGCGTCTGTTGTTGATACAAATGTGCCGGATTATCGACGTTACTGTTAAATACAGCCAAGTTTTGTTCAAAACGCGTTTGAAAATCACCGCTTTCAATATCTGTGAGCTGTTGATTGAGAAAATTGTAGTTGTCTTTAATATTTGCCAGTAAAAACCGCGTATCGTTTTGATGTTTAACTTGCGTTTCACTGTCTAAAGTTTGACTAAGTGCATTGGTTACTTCAGTTAAATTAAACAACATATCATCGATGCGGATCGCGGTGCCCATCACTTCATCTAACAGGCGCGAACTTAATCCTGTTAATGTTTCTAGGTCATATAATAAATCGGAGCTTTGTGAAATAAGTGCGAGCTGCTTTTCAATCAAAGTTTTGTTTGTTTTTTTAGCATTTAAATAGGCATTTTTGTTATCAGTTAAACTTTCCGACGCTTCAATTAATGCCAGTGATTGGTTATTTAGTTTTTCAAGGTCAATGCTGTAATCTGCAATGCCACTTGAAAGTGTTTGTTGTAGTTGATTTTTAAGTGATTGATTTTGTGCTCTGAATTTTTCTATAACATTTAATTTGTTGGCACCGTAAATTGCGTTAGCGTTTTTTGAGTAGTTGAGAATAAGCGTTTGAATGTCATCGGCACTGCGTTGTACTGGTAAAGCCTGCTCTTTAATATTTAAGTAAGCACGCTCAATATTCGACAATGACATATAAAAAAACAGGCAAACACCCGCAAGCAAAATGCCCACTGATGCAAAGCCAAAGGTGATTTTTTGTTTTACCGTAAAAACCATTAAAACGCCCTACTACTTTAATAACTCGGTTTAAGTATAACGTAATATTTATAAAGTGATTTTGTTTTGAAATGAAACGAAAATACGCCAACTAATGTTGGCGTATTTTGACATCATTAAATTGATGGACGAAACAACTTCTGAGGTGTTTGTAATACTAATAAGCGACTTTGATCTTTCAGTACCATATTGTTTAAACGATAAGACGAATAACGTGCCTGAGTGGTAAATGGTAGCGACAGTGAATCGTCACCGTTTAACTCTTTTGCCATTTCAACCGTGGCTATATCATAAAAACGTACCCCATCATTACTACCTTGTAACGTTGCTTGCAAACTAAAACGCCCCGCATCATTTACCATCAATGGTACCTTAGCTTCAATATGCGATTTCGACGCACTAAATGTCACATTAGGTAACGCCTTTGCAGTTTGTTTAAAATTAACAAATGGAATTTTAAGCGAACGCTTTACTGGCATATTAGCGCGCTCTGCATCAATTTGAAGTTCAAGCTCATACAGGCCATTGATTGCTCCAAAATACGCCAGTGCTTTATCAAAATTAAAGTGGTTATTGGTTATATCTACCGTTACTTTTTCATTTGTTGGGCTAATCAGTTTAGCTGACATCGTTTTGATTTGAGTCACGTTATCAGTAAACGAAAGCGATTGATATGCCAGTTTATTTGCACTTTGAATAGAACGGTTATTCGCTGCAACGGCAAGAACAACATCACTGTGCTTTTCCTTTACGTGTACTAGATATTTCGCATCATCAATCAGATATTGATTTGTTTTTAGCGTTAGTTGTTGCAAAGCGTGTTGCGACTTTACCTTTAGCGCTACACTGCCATCACTAAAACCTGCATCGTTCATTTCTTTTTGCGCAAACACTTGTTCTACCTGTGCACGATTGCCCTTTGTTAACACTTTAGAATTTGGTGTTAACGACAATGCACTAACATCAAGCGGTTCAACAAATTGTGTGTTTGCAACATCAAATTTCGGCGCAACTCGAACAAAACTATTCTGAGCAGACAACGGCAACTCAACACCTTGCTTAAGCGCTTTGCCAGATATTGTCATCCAATATTCATCGCTTTTTAATGCTTGCAGTAACGGCTGCTCAACAGCTGGTTGTACTTTTTTAAACTGATATACGACCGGTTCAGCATGGATTGAAAACGTCGATAGTAAGCTTGCAAAAAGCGTTAATACAGTAAAATGTTTCATAACTAGATCTCCGAAATTCGATTGCGTAGTAGGCCATCTAAATTGAAACATTTACGACGACTTTGATGATGACTTAAAGGCTCACTGCCACGTGTTTTATTTTTATCTTTAAACCACACACTGCCCGCAAGCGATTGCGAACTACATTCCAAGAATCCATCAGAGCAATCATCTAACCAGTTTTGTGTAACCTCTAGCGCCACTTGATATTGATAGCCTCCACAGTAACTATCGCCATCCCAAATTGCCGAATCAACATCACTACCTACAACTGCCTCAAATGCAGAACTAAGTGCCGGTCGATTAGGCGTACCATATAACCAATTTTGATTGTAATGTGCCATCCAACCCACTTGCTGCTGTTTCACCGCGTCACTGTCGTAGCCTAAGATCCAGCCAAGGGTTGTTTCAAATGAATTACCTGCGGTTACCGCATCGGCTAATGGTGTACCACCAGACGACGGTGCAAGCGCGATTGTCTTTTTGACCGTATTTATAATAGCGACAAAACGGCTATCCCATGTTGGATTAGATAAAATCCAACGCACAACATTACCGCCATTTGAGTGTGTAATGAGTGTTAAGGACGTAATGTTTTTACTATTTATAAAGTTAGTGAGCTGCTCTGCCAAGCAACCTGATGCTCGCGTATCCCACATATAGCGATCGAAATCGCAATTGATCACCGTGTAATTGTTTGTGTTACTTAACCCTTGCCTCACTGAGTTTACAAATTCACCTGTCCAGTAGTCATTATATGCATCTGTTTGACTTCCAGTCCCATGAATAAAGGCCAGTCCATGACTTGCCCAAAGAGGCGTGCTTGCGTACAACAACACCGCATAAGCTATTATTTTCGTTATTTTCATACTGTGTGTTCCTAATTATTATTTGTGATCGGAGGAGTGACCTCCGATCACAAAATAGCCAATTTAGGTACAATTACAACATTTTTTTACACTTTATTAACAATCGGTATGATTAAGCCGATTGTTATTACATAAATATGAAAGCTGGGTTATATATTCATAACCATTTGATATAGCTAAACGAATCGTTTGTATTAAATTTGACGTGGATAACACACTGTTTTACTAAGAAAAGACGCTAAATCCACTAGCTATCTTTAACGGAATCCATTACAACATGGGTCGTTATGGTCGCGACCTGCTCGATATCACCTAACACATTGGTGTGAAATTGCTTATAACTTTTCAAATCTTTGGTTTCTACTCTTAAAATATACTCAAATGCACCGGTTACGTTGTGGCATTCAAGCACTTCTTTTGAAAGTGTAATTGCCTCTTCAAATTGCGTTTGCGCTGTTTTGGTATGCACCGACAAGCCCACCGTAATAAATGCTTTAAAGCCGATCCCTAGTTGTTCGGTGTCAATGGTGGCTTTATAACCTGTAATAATCTTTGCCCGCTCAAGCTCTTGTACCCGGCGTAAACATGCCGATGGCGATAATCCAATTCGCTCAGCCAATTGAATATTGGTCAAACTGCTGTCGCGTGATAACTCAAACAATATTTGTTCGTTAAACTTATCCATATCTAAATTTTATTGTGCCATTTAATTTTATTAGACAATATAAAACAGCAAATTGCGCAATAAGTAAATTACTCTATTAAAAAAGGAGTCCACTATGAATACTGAATTACTTATTGCATTAATAACATTTTGTTTTGTTTCATCTATCACCCCAGGCCCGAATAACTTAATGTTATTAAGCTCAGGGTTAAATTTTGGTCTGCGCCGTTCGATTTCGCATCTGTTAGGTGTTGCCATTGGTTTTAGCGTGATGGTGCTATTGGTGGGAATTGGCGTAAGTCAGTTATTTCAAGCCTTCCCTGCAAGTTACACCGTATTAAAATGGGTAAGCATCGTCTATTTATGTTACCTCGCATACAAAATCGCGAATAACCATACTATTGATGAAGTCGCATCGGATGCGAAACCATTAACCTTTATGCAAGCTGCGCTTTTTCAATGGGTCAACCCTAAAGCGTGGACAATGGCGTTAAGTGTTAATGCGGTGTATGCCAGTGATCAAAGTCTACAATCTGTGATGTTAGTAAGTGTGGTGTTTTTACTTATTAACTTACCGTCTATTGGCTGTTGGTTAGTATTGGGAAAAAGTTTAAAGCAACTTATTGCCTCACACATTAAAATACGTTTGTTTAATTGGCTTATGGCAGCACTATTAGTTGTATCGGTTATACCTATGCTTTAATCCCCTAGTGACTAGAGGTGTATTGGCGCTTTTGAGCATAATACATTCAAAAGCATGAAGAAATAACAACAGAACAAACGGGTGACTTGGACTTTCTGGCAGCGTTTTCTTGGCGTTTAGCTTTGTTAACTAAAGCGATAACCGTTCTAGTTTATTTCTAAAGCAAATAAACAAGTTTGAAGATAGTGATTAACGTTCAAAACCCCTTAATAGTTTACGGTACATGTATCAACATTCTGTTTATCGCAATAGTGAAAACCTAAATAAGTAAATTCTTGCTTAGGTTTCACATTGTGTTTTAAATACTGATACAAATATTCGGCGCCCTGTTTTCCCATATCAAAAGGTTTTTGGCCAATATTGACTGTGGAAAGCCCCTTAGATAATGCACTTAATTGCAACTCTTCGGTATCGGCCGAGACAATCACAATATCACCTGATTTAATCTTAGATTTAAACTGATTAAGCTGGTCAATGTAACGTGGATTAAACTGAGCAAATCCCGCTACGGCGATAAAAACCGGCGGCGCATCGAGTTTGATCTTACCTACTAACTGACTAAGTGCTAGGCCTCGTTTACCCAAGCTGTAAACTGGGCATAATTCATGCTCTTGCCATTGGTAGCCATCATTCAAACGCTGTAAGCTTTGGCCACTTAACGCATGGCGCACACCTTTGATTCGCTGGTTTAAGTTTGGCGTAGATGGATGCCCAGACTGCAGGCACACAGTGTTTGTGTGTTTAACGTTATTTTTAACGTATTCGCCTAGGGCAACACCAAAATCGAAATTATTAGTACCAACATACGCTAAACGGTAATCATGATGTTGCGGTAACAAGTCTGAGTCAAAGGTAATTACTGGAATATCAAGCTCAAATGCTCGCTTAAGGGCACCATTTACTAAGTAATCAGAATCAGTAACCGAAATGAGTAACGCATTTACTCCGCTTTCGATCAGTCGGTTAATTTTGAGCGTTTGACCACGAATATCTTGAAAGTCATCAGCGCCTTCGTAAATACATCGTAAATCTGAGTGATTTTTAGCGACAGACTCACACCCTTTAAATGATTGGATATAAAAACTATCATTTTTGGTTTTACCGATAACACCAATTGTGTAGCTGGCATTACTGGTAAAACTAAATAAAACTAAAAATAAGTTGAATAAAAACAACAACCAAAAACTACTATTTTGTGCTTTATTCCGCATGGAGATGACTACAATAAATTTAAAATACAATCTCAGTATAGAAGCATCATTGTGTTAAATTAAACAGTTATTTACGATTTTTTTAACTTTCATTCATTTTTGAATAATAACCAATCAAAAGTAGCGTTAAAAACGCACAAAAATAAAACTGCAATGATAATAGGTGCCAGTATAATGTTGCAAAAGAATGCCTGACAGACATTACCCATTTATTACAATTCAAATAAATCCGCTTAAATCAATTCGATTATTCACTTTTCAATCCAAATACGAACAATTTAAACGCATAAAAAGATTGATCTATATCAATGATGGGATTAGTATATTTTAAAGTTTCAGAAATTATTGAAAGTTTAGAATGTTGCTAACACCAAAAATCGAAAGTTTTGTAATGCATTGCGGCGAAATGGGCAGCCGTTGGGGATTTAACCGCACAATCGGTCAAATCATGGGTTTATTGCTAATGAGTGAAGAACCACTAAGTGCAGTTTCGTTATCAGAAACCTTAAATATCTCACGCGGTAACGTTAGTATGGCAATCAAAGAATTACAGTCGTGGCGCTTAGTATCGGTAATTCATAAGCCTGGTGACCGAAAAGATTACTATGCACCCGCTGGCGATATTTGGGAATTAGCAAACCGAGTATTTGAAGAGCGCAGAAAAAGAGAGATGGACCCAACCCTATCTCTTTTGCGCGCTTCAATCATTGATGAACCCGCTAATGCAGAAGAAGCGTATGCACAGGACAAAATGTCTGAGCTGCATGACTTGCTTGAAACCATCACCGTTTGGGCAAGTGAGTTACAAAGCATGAGTCCTGAGAAGTTGACAACACTTATGAAGCTCGGCTCTGGTGTTGTTAAAGTACTCGATTTTAAAGATAAAGTTTTGAAAAGCGGTAATAGTAATTAACCGCTTTTTTGTGCGCACTGAAAAAGTGCATATGTCGTCGTGTTGCTATTTAATTTTTGTTTTATTGAATACCGGAAGAAGTATCGCAATTAGTAAACAAGGTGCTACAAGGCTAAATTTCCCCTTTGTTGTTTGTATACAATGGCAAATACAGCCCAACCAGTACACGTTAAAATTTGCTAACCAAATCCGTGTTTAAAAAACATTATATAAATAGCACGTCTATTCTTTGGGGGTCGTTTATGTTGGATACGTTAATGCTTTCACGCATACAGTTTGCTGCCAACATTAGTTTTCACATTTTATTTCCCACTATAACCATCGCGATGTGTTGGTTTTTAGTTTTCTTTAAAGTCAGGTTTGATATGACAGGCAATCCGGTTTGGATGCGCGCATATCGATTCTGGGTAAAAATCTTTGCCCTTTCATTTGCCCTTGGCGTTGTAAGCGGTATTACCATGTCATTTCAGTTTGGCACTAACTGGCCCGGTTTTATGGAAAAAGTCGGAAACATCGCGGGGCCACTATTAGGCTACGAAGTGTTAACTGCATTTTTCCTAGAGGCGACATTTTTAGGCATTATGTTGTTTGGTATTAAACGTGTGCCACCAAAAGTACATACTTTAGCTTGTATTGTGGTAGCAATCGGCACCACGCTTTCAGCGTTTTGGATCTTAAGTTTAAATTCGTGGATGCAAACACCAACCGGTTTCGAGATGCGAGATGGAATCGCCTACCCAACCGACTGGTTTGCAGTAATTTTTAATCCAAGTTTTCCTTACCGCTTAGCGCATATGCTTTTGGCTTCGGGCTTAACGGCAAGCTTTATGATAATTGGCGTGAGTTGCTATCGTTTACTTAAAGGGGACGATAAACAAGCACCAAAATTAACATTAAAAGTAGCGGTTATTGTGGCGGCGATTTTATCACCGTTACAAGCATTTGTTGGTGATTTACATGGCCTTAATACACTTGAACATCAACCACAGAAAATAGCGGCAATGGAAGGTGTTTGGCAAACCGAAAAAGGCGCTCCTTTACTGCTATTTGCAATTCCTGATGAAGAAAACAGAACGAATCATTTTGAAATTGGCATACCTAACATGGCAAGCTTTATTCTTACCCATGAGCTTGATGGTGAAATTAAGGGGCTTGATGAATTTAAAGGTGAGCATCCGCCAGTTAAACCTGTATTTTTTGGCTTTAGAATAATGGTTGGCCTAGGTTTACTGATGATCGCCATCTCTTGGTTTGCAACCTATACCCTTAAAAAACGCGGCCAATTACCCACATGGCTAATGCGTATTCTTGTTGGCTTAACATTCTCAGGTTGGTTAGCTACGTTAGCTGGCTGGTATGTAACTGAAATAGGCAGACAACCTTACCTTGTTAGCGGTGTGCTAAAAGTGTCTGACGCTGCAACACAAATTGCGCCTGCAAATGTTGGTTTTAGCTTAGCGCTCTATTTAACTACCTATGCCATTTTGTTAGTCGCTTATCTGCATACAGTGTTTCTAATGGCGCGCCGTGCCGTTGAAATTGAAGAATTTGATATGAGCGAAAAGCCAATAAAACAATTACCAAGTAAAGGGGATAATGCATATGTTTGATCAAGCAACTCTGGCAATTATATTTGTATCCCTAATGGGCCTTGCAACATTAATGTACGCTGTTTTAGACGGTTACGACTTAGGTGTAGGGATTTTACTGCCGTTAGACGATGAAACCTCAGCAGATACCATGATTGCGTCGATAGGACCATTTTGGGATGCTAATGAAACCTGGTTAGTATTAGCGATTGGCCTTTTACTCATTGCGTTTCCAACTGCACACAGTATTGTCTTTCAAGCGCTCTATATCCCGTGTACATTTATGTTGATTGGCTTAATTATGCGCGGTGTGGCATTTGATTTTAGAGCCAAGGCCATTGTTGCCCATAAGCGTAAATGGGATACGGTGTTTAAATCTGGTTCTTTGCTCGCCTCGCTTGCGCAAGGCTACATGCTCGGTTTGTATGTTATGGGGTTTTCAAACACCTTAGAAGCGCACGGTTTTGCCCTTTTAAGTGCAATTGGAGTTTCAGCGGCTTATACCTTTATTGGCAGTGCATGGCTAGTTATGAAAACCGAAGGCGATTTGCAACAAAAAGCCATAGCGCATTGTAAATCAACGGTTGTTATTACGTTTGTTGGTATATTGCTGGTATCACTGGTTAACTTACTTATTTCACCAGAGATCTATCAAAAATGGTTCGACTTTCCGTATGCACTGATCTTAATTCCCATTCCGATTATTTGTGCAAGCTTCTTTGTACTATGTTGGTTTGTACTAAAGCGCTTAGCTAAACAGCCAAATATTGGTGCAGCCCTACCATTCTTTTTTGCGCTATTGATTTTTACCCTATCATTTTTTGGCTTAGCATTTAGCTTTTTCCCTGAGATTGTGCCGGGTAAATTAACAATTTGGCAAGCTGTTGCAGCACCTGAAGCACTAAACTTTATGTTGTGGGGGGCGTTAATTGTAGTGCCAACTATTTTGGCTTATACCGCATTTTCTTACAGAGTGTTTTGGGGAAAGGTGGACGAACTTCGCTACTATTAGCTTCAATTCAGCTATTAAAATAAGTGTGTAGCCACTGGGTTACACACTTATAATAAATTTATTAGAAATATAGGCTTTCAACCGTTTCACCGGCAATTTTCACGTCACACTTGTCGCCTGACTTTGAATTAGATGACTGAATAGCGCCCGCTACTGCACCAAATACACCACCTTTTTCATTCAGCACAGAGCTAAAGTAACAATAGCTAGAAACATTAACTTCTTGATAGCTCGTGTTTAAGTTAAGTGTTGGCGTGTATGGAGGAAAACGACCTTTCATTACCGGATCGCCATTTACCGTTAGTTGTACTTCATTTCGTTTAGTGTCGTACTGGCCACCAAAAACGTAAGTCTTACCTTGGTACGCAATGGTTTTTTCTTGTGCTTGAATTGGCGGTGTAGAACCACAACCAACAAGTGTAAGTGAAGAAAGTGCAACAAGTGAAAGTGTTAGTGTTCTTAACATAATAGAATTTCCGTATAAAAATAAGACAAAAATTACTCTACGTTAAAGAATATCTAGATTCAAGAAAATGAATGTTAAGATTTGAAATCGTTCAAAACATAAATACAAATAACTACTGGTAAACTCTGTCTACAGCTGTCGCACTATCAGATAATTAAAGATTTACAAGCGAGATAGGTGCACTACGTTTGCATCTTATGATCAAATTTGTGTCGTATTTAATTGAAAGTAGTTGGTGCAGAATTAATTTACTTTGCGTAAATAATAAAGCCAGCCATAACGGCTGGCTTTAAGGTACCTATTTTTTATTTCGTGCTACAAATAACAACGAAACAAAAAGGAGTAACCAACTTAAATTACCTGATGATTTTTTCTTAGGCATTTCGGGCTTAACAACGTCCGGTGTTTTGCTTACACTAATAGTAATTGTTCCTTCAGCTAAAGCGCCAAGCTCATCACTCACTTTATACATAATGATGTCTTCGCCTACAAATCCTTTTTGAGGTTTATACGTTATCGTTTTAGCCGCTTTATCAATGACAATCGAGCCAGACTCAGCGTTAGCCTCAAGTAAGCTAACGCTATCGCCATCAGGGTCACTCATATTTTCAGCCAGGTGGATAACAATATCGGTAGTATCGTTAGTCTCTAATGATAAGTTAGTTACAACGGGTGCACTGTTAGCTCTGATAATGAGCTGAAGTTTTCCATAATCTGTACCGTCACGACCATCGCTTATACCATAGCCAACATTCGCAATACCGAAAAATTCCGGTAATGTCTGATATTGAAGCTTATTGTCATTAATTGTAACGGTTCCGAAGTCACTATCAGCTGATGTGATAGTAAGAGCATCACCATCAATGTCTTCATCGTTTGCAAGTACATCAATGATGATTGAGTCGCCCATTTTAACACTAACAAAATCATCGTTCGCAACTGGAAAATTGTTATCACTCAAAGGTATTGCAACCCCACCTGGGTCAGTTACACGTCCATTTTTGAGGCCATCAGCATCATTTGGTCCACCATCTTCAATTCGTAATTGAATACAGAAGCTTCCTTCAATCAAACCAGGCTGCCATAGCGCGTCACGAGTCGAAGGACAGTATCCTAGCGTACCAGGTGCAGAAAGTACTTCATTATTTGCGTTTAATATAAAGTTGACCCATTCCCCCGCTATTAACTTACGATAAACGGCATTTTTTGGTACAGGTATACTCTGAGGAATGACAATTCTGACTACATCACCCATTTGATCAAGGTTTGTTGCTTCGAATGTATATATTCCTCCGATGTTTTTGGCGTTAGAGTCTTCTATAAGCTCACTAGTCGCTACCGCAGCGCCTCCTGATTGTGCATTCGTAATCACTAAATTACGTTTCAAACATAAGCTCGCATCGCCTTCTAGCAAGAATTGAGATGACTCATCAGCGCTAGTTTGTAACACATTGCATGCATCAATTGCATCAAGGTAATCAGCAATGCCATCACCATCGCTATCTTGGTACCCTTCGGCAAAATCGGCAACGCCGTCCCGATCGGTATCTTTAGTAGTTAGTTCGGGAAGACTTTCAACGACCACTAACGAAATCGATGCAGATGTCGATAAACTTGGCTCACCATTATCGCTTGCAATAAGCCCAATCGTGTAAACGCCGATATCTAATGCCTGAGGTATGAATCTAAATTCACTCTCAGTATCACTGACGTTTTCAATCCCGTCGTTAGACGACCATGTATAGTTTACAGTGTCTTGGTAATTTGCATCAAAAACAGTCGCTTTAATAACCACTTCACTTTGTTGCTTACTTATTAACGTGCGTAACTCATCATTTTGTAAGGCATGAAGCGTTATCCGCGGCGCAACGTTTCGTTCAACAATGTCTATCGTTGTAGAGGACTGAATTCCCAAGTTTAATTGCTCAGATAGTGTAATAACGATTTGTTCATCGCCCTCATTTACTCCATCTGCAAAAATGGTGTAAGGAATAGCTTTTACAACACCTTTATCAAAGATTACACGGCCACTTTCTAAGTTATGATCATTACTATCAGCGGAGCCACTAATACTGAAATTAACAGTAAGGGGATAACTAGGCGCTATACCATTTAAATGAACAAATACATTGCCTGTTTGCTCTTCACTCATCACCGATGGTTTACTTAATGAGACCTGTGGGTTAACAACAACATTCTGTAATGCAACCGAGGTATTGCCTTGGCTGTCAGTAGCCTGCCAAAACACTTCATGGCGTCCAGGTCTGAAGAAAGTACGACCTTCAACAAGCGATACCGACACAGGATTACCTGAGCTATCCACTGCCGTTGCGGCGCCTAAATCTACCTTTGTATACAACCCAGTCGAATCAATAATGACGTCTTCCGGCACGGTAATTATTGGAGCATTGTTATTTCCGTCAGTTAACGTGACTATTGCTGATGCGTTTGCTTCAGCTTTTTCTGAATCACGTACTCGATAATTAATGGTAATTGGTGAATTTATCGAAGGTAATAATGTCAATTGAATGTTGTTTTCAACTAATTCTACCTGACCAATATTCGCATCAGCACCGGATAAAGTTACTACGTCATCTTCAACATCAGTATCATTATTGGTCACATTAATGGTATACACACCAGACTCAGTCACGGGTAATGAAATAACGTCATTAACAGCTATTGGTAAGTCATTAACGGGCTTAACATTAATAGCAACACTCGCTATGTTAGATGTCTTCTTGCCATCAGATGCACTATAGGTAAACGTGTCTTCACCAAAGTAATCCTGATTAGGTGTATAGATAAATACATTATCTTGGAGTTCAACGGTACCGAATTTAGCTGGCGATTCAATTGAAGTGGTTAATGTATCATCTTCGTTGTCGCTAATATCTGGAATTATCGATATAGCTTCATCTTCATTTATAACAACCTGCATATTATTAGCGTTTGGCGCTTCATTTCCATCTTTGACCAAAATATTAAATGCAGGAAGTGACGCAGCAAGTTCGCCGTCAGTTACTGAGATAACAATATTTTCGTAAGAACCAATGTCATTATCGCTAGGGCCCCCTGATAAGCTTCCTACATTTTGATCAAATAACCCCCAACTTGGTTTATTTTGAATTGTGAATGTCAAATTTTCACTATCAATATCGTCGCTGGTAGGCACAAACTGATACATTTGACCTGCTTTTATAGTCGTTAAAGGCGAACCGGAAATTGACGGTGCATCGTTTACTGATGTGATTTGGATGAATACGTTCGCAATGTTTGACGTATTTTGAGACTGATCTTTAACGGTATAAGTAAAGCTATCCGAACCATTAACATTTTCATTTGGCGCATAATTTATCACTCCGTTTAAAACGGTAACCATACCTTTACTTGGCTGATTAACAATATTTACGGATGAAGCTAACAACAGCCCTTCGTCGTCAATATCGTTTGCAATTATGTTAAACGCAACACTCGTATCTTCAAGCGTAGAAACATTATCGTCATTTGCAACAGGAGCATTGTTTACATTATTCACTGTAATACTAAATGGCGCTAACGAACTGCTCAATAGACCGTCGCTAACCGACACGACAATATTAGATGTCGTACCTGCATCATCAAAACTCGGAGTACCAGTGATCGCACCTGTCAACAAGCTGATATTCGCCCAATTTGGTAAACCAGTTGCGCTATATGATAACGCATCTCCGTCTACATCATCACCGACAGGTGAGAAGCTATATGTTTGATTCTCATTCACAGATGTAATTGGTGTGCCTGTGATGGTCGGTGCATCATTCACATTGGTAATATCAATACTTAAAGTAGTGAGCGGAATGTCTCCACTTTCGCCATCGTTACCCAAAATCGTTAAGCTGCCCGAACCTGTGCCTTGTACATCAAGGTCACCGGCAAAGGTAATGTTGCTTGTGGTATCAAGGTAGGTGGTAACGTCGGCAGGTGAACCAACAAGGGTGATACTGGTCGGTGAGACTAAGGTTCCTGTCACACCACTGCCCACGCCTGTACCATCCGCTGGCGTACCAAAGGTGCCACCTGTAACGTTTAGGGTAAGTGTAATTGATACATCGTCTACATCAGCAAAAGAAAAATCAGAGAGATCTACATTACCTTGAATTTCTTCGGTAAAGCTAAGCGTTGTTGGTAATGTTAAATTGCCTGTGTATGCCAAGGTATCAAAGGCTGGGTTAAATGCACCACCACCATTGATGACGGTAAAGGCAGTTACATTCGTCCAATCAGTCGGTGTAATAGTCACACCACTGGCGACGTTTGCGCCCGTTTCTGTGACATTAGAGCCTGTGCCTGAGGTCACATCAAAAGTGAATGTGCCGCCATCGGCAGCGCCATTCACAAAGTGTAAGAAAGAATTGACGTCAATCGCACGGTCAAAGTTGAACGTAGTGAGTGTTGGCCCGGTTGCGCCAGTGTAAATTGAATTCCCAATTGAACTGCCGCCACCACTGGCGTCATTGGTCCAAGTGCCGCTATCGAGGCTCACCGTCATTGTGATGCCGTTGTCGGTTTCAGTGAAGGTGCTAGTGCCACCACCTGAACCTGTCATATCAAACTCACCGGTGAAGGTGGAAATCAAAATAGGATTGTCGTTCACGGGGGTAACATTAATGGTGCTATTCGCAGTATTCCCGTTTGTAGTGCCATCGTTTGCTACCATACTCAGTGCTATGTCATTGATGTCGTCTTGGACCGGTGTCACTGCAATCGCATTCGTATTAGTGATAAAGTTATTTAGCGAACTAATTGTGCCCGAGAGTGTCAAGCTAGCCGTACCATTACCTAATATTGATACACCTCCAGATGTACCTAATGGCGATGACAACGTGCCACTTGCGACCGTTAATGTAATAGTAAGGCTGCTGTTATTACCATCACTAAAGCTCACTGCAGATAAATCGAGGTTACTCTCTGTGTCTTCGGTTGCCGATAAGCTTGTGGGTAAACCTGAAATCACTGGCAGTTCATTTTCACTTATCGTGAGTGACGCACTTGATGTGTTAGAGATGAATGCATTACCACTAGGCCCCGATATATTTATTATCACGGTTTCTGGCGCTTCACCCGTCAAGCCATCATCAACCGACGTCACTGTAAATGTGTTAGTGCTCTGACCACTGTCTATCTGAAAGCTTCCACCACTTGTGGTTCCTGAGAGGTTGAAATCAACACCACCACCTGTCGCCGTCGATGCGCCATCAATTGTGGTTGTCATGGTTACGTTACCATCTGCTGGAAATGGGTCGCCATCTCCGTCTTGCAACGACACGGTAAAGGTTGCAGTAACCGCAGTCTCTGTAATGGTAGAAGGAGAAGCCGCTATACTGAGCTCAGGTAAGGTAACAAAGTTATAGGTCGTTGAATCGCTGATTGCTGGCGCTAAATTGCCCGCAGAATCTATGACAGTACTTGAGCCATACCTCACCGCAATGTCAGTACCTGCGGGTAGGTTTTCTCCTGGGGTAATAGTTATTTGAGCAGCACTGACCGCGATGGTACCACCATTAGAGCCTGTTGCCGCTGCTGTAGAGCTTGCTGTAAACGTTTCAAGAACCGCGTTGTTTGATACGTTAAACACGGTGATGGTTTCACCAACACCAAGTAACACATTTTCATCATAAGACAGCAATAACGAGTCTGTCACCGCGATGTTTGTTGCATTATCCACAGGCAGCGAATTGCCCGTATCTAAGGTCGGTGCAATCGTATCGACAGTGAAGCTAGTAAGCGATAACGGCGTACTTTGGTTGGTATCGGCGTCTTCTACTGTGATAGTACAGTCGCTAAAGGTCGCATGACCGAGTGCACCACCAGCACCATCTGAGTCGAGCGTAATGATGTTGTTGCCAACCACTGCCGTGGTCGTCGCGGTGCTACACGAGCCACCCATAATAATCGTACCTGCTTCAGTTGAACTGAAGGTCACGCTTGGTGTCGCATCGTTAGTTGGGTTCGCAACTGGCGTGACTTCCGTAATGGTGGGTGCCACGTCGTCCGCTATGGTGATCATAAAGCTTTCTTGATAGGTCTCTGGCGAGCTTGGATCTTCATCCGACACCTGAAGACAAACTTGATAGGTGCCTGCATCCAGCGCTGCAGTGCTTTGTAAGTTAGTGCCACTAATGGTAAATGAGCTGTTACCCGCGTTACCAGCGCATAACCCATTACCGGAACTGCCGGCAGTGACAAGCGAGAACGCTGTTGGCGTGTCATCGGGATCATTGGCTGACAAGGTTGCGATGTTTGTTGTGGTCCCCGTCGCGCTTTGATTAACTGTAGTGCTAGATACCGTAATATCATCGGGCGCATCATTGACAGCGGTAATAATTACTGAGCTTTGGTTTGCTCCTGAACTATTTGCGATACCATCATTAAATACCCAATCGAATGTAGCGATTGCATCAGGGTCATCAGATCCGTTGCTGTAAGTGATATTTTGCAGCACTTCATTAACCAATACGGTTGTAGGCGTTGATAAGTCACCGCTAAATGTCACCGTTAATGTGCCAGACGTAGAGCTAAATGAAGCAAACTTATCACCAATAGAATTTGTAATGTCACTACCTCTGACTGCCACCTGAGAGCCGTCTTGTACACTAAATACATCATCTGTATTTGCACCGCCATTACGAGCAATAGTTAATGAAGCGCCTGTATAATTACCTTGAGATGAATTCAGTGCATCTAATTCGACGTCACTAATCGTAACATTAGCATCGAGTACCTGCTTTGTTCCGCCTTCGGTATACGCGGAACTGCCATCTAGATTATTAAACAATGGTAAGTTATTGCTTTGTTCAAAGGTTATTAGCGAGTCACCACCAACGTCACTGACCGCTAGGACAGATAAGTCATTTCCAGCACTATTTGTTAAGTTTAGAGAAACTTCTACGCTACTAAAGTCTGTAGCATCAGTATCAATTTCTAATGTGCCAGCGCCATTAAAGCGCACATTAGATGTCGTTAAACCAACTATCCCAGTGAGACGAATTGAATCATCACTAGCCAAATCAACTATCGTGTCACCATTTAAGTCAGAACTTGAACCAGAGAAAATATCACTTTCGCTTCCACCAGTCATACTATCTGTACCAGCACCCGGTGCTATTGTATCAGCACCCGCACCACCGGATAGGTTATCACTACCAGCACTTCCATTAATTGTTTGATCACCTGTAGAGCCTGTGATTGTAAACCCGTCACTAGCAGGTGTCGTTGCTGTTAGCGTTTTACTACTTACATCTGCCGCAGCCATAGTAACGGTAATGCCACCGCCAGAGCCTGTAGCAAACTCCTCAATGGCATTTAAATTACCGCCTGTGACACTGCCTGTCGTTGAAAAGGTCAGCGTATCAGTGCCTGCAGCAGTAATAATGCCACTAAAGCCATTAAGCTGAGCTGGCGTTAAAACAAGGTCAGCACTGTTCTCTAACGTTAGATTTGCAAATCCACTAATTGTGGCACTTGCAATGTCGTTTGCGCCATCTGAAACAAACGTATTTGCAACGTCAGTATTGCCCGTTAAAGATCCGCTAAAGTCAAATGTGGCAATGTCAAACGTAATGGCATCAGATGCAGAATTCGCCGTAAAGGAGTTGCTATTGCTTGCGCCCAAGTTGATGGTACGGGAATCGGTCGAATCGTCACCAAAATCATATGTTTCTACGGTCGTACTATTAATAGTAACGTTGCCATCACCAGAAATATTAATGGTCTCAGCGCCAGCTGCTGTGATGGTTTTTGCTTGTATGGCAGCATACTGCGCTGCCGTCATATCCACGGTAGCGTTAGATTCTAGGCTTAACACCTCAATATTAGTGAGTGTTCCTCCGGTAATATCCGCACCATTACCAAGCAATATGGTATCGTCCGTAGTGCCATTACCAACGAGTGTACCTGTAAATGTTAAAGTACCAAGGTCAAAGGTAATCGCATCATTAGCCGTAGTTGCACTTACACTGTGATCCGCATTTGAAATCGTGATAGTACGCGTATTCGTCGAATCGTCACCGATTGAATAAGTTTCGATATTCGCTAAGGTCGTAAAGTTACCGTCACCAGAGACATTGAGTTGTTCTGAACCAGCTGCTGTAATAGTGCCTGTAAACCCAGCCAATTGAGATGCATCAATCGAAACCGTCGCACCCGATGCTAACGTTAGGTTTTCAATGCCGCCTAATAAAACACCTGAGAAATTAGTACTGTCCACAACACTTAAGGTATCACCCGTTCCGCCAGCACCATTAAGCACACCGCTTGAGTACGTTGCAGCGCCTAATGTAATGGTATCGTTGCCAGAACTTCCCGTAATATTTTGCGTCAATGAACCACCAGAGGTACCCAGTGTCACCGAATTCGCTGCGCCAAGCACATAGGTCTCAATGTCCGCATTAGCGGTAAATCCATCGGTTGCGGCACTAATCGTTATTTGGTTGGTGCCAGAAGCAGTTACAGTACCTGTAAACCCATCATGCTGTGCTTCTGTCATGGTAACTGACGCACCAGAGTCAACAATTAAGCTTGTGATATTTGTCGTATCTATACCCGCGTTAGCAATACTACTGCCGTTGCCCATCTGCAGAATGTCATTGGTATTCGCACCATTTAACGAACCTGTATAGCTAAGCGTGCCAAGGTTAAAGGTAATCGCATCGTTGCTTGAAAAATCAGTAACATAGCCGCCTGTATGAGCAATCGTTACAGTACGTGTATTTGTCGTATCATCACCGACGTGCCAATTTTCGATGTTGTTAAGAGTTGAGAAATTACCATCGCCTGATATGGTTACCGTTTCTGTCCCCGATGCAGTAACGGTACCCGAGAATTGCGACAGCTGTGCTGCACTTAGCGTGGCGCTTGCGCCGCTTGCAAGAGTAAGGTTCTCAAAGCTTGAAACAGTCGCACCTGAAATATCTGCGGATAGCGGCAGGCTTAACGTGTCTGTACCACCGCTGGCATTCAATGTTCCTCCAGAAATGGTACCCGTAAACTCGAAAATATCATCACTACTACTGCCGGTTATGTTTTGCGAGGTAGTCATAAAGCTAACGGTCATGCCACTACTGAGTACATATGTTTCAACACCGCTGTTGGCGGTAATCGACGCGTCGCCATTAGCAGTGCTTACGGTAATTTGATCGCTTCCACCAGCTGCAGTAATTGTCGAAAAGCCATCATGTTGAGCTTCTGTCATGGTGACAGCACCAGTCATGGTAAGTGTTTCAAATCCAGACAACGAATTCGCACCAGCGAGATTACCACCTGTTGTGATTTGCAACTCATCCGTTCCAGTGCCACCAACAATGTCGCCCGTCACGGTAAAGCCTGCGACACTGATTGTGTCTGCCGCACTATCCGCACCGGTCACATCTTGACCCGCAGCACCTAAGGTAAAGACCCCTGTATAGCTCGCGCCTAATGAATACGATTCAATGGCACTATCACCACTGAAGTTATCGCTACCTGAAGCAACGGTAATCGACTGACTCGCGTTGTCAGTAAATGTCGTAAACAACTCATGCTGCGCTGAGGTCATGGTAACGCCAGAGCTTGCAGGAATAGTGATCGTTTCAAAGTTTGAAACGGTTACCCCCGTCATATTCCACGTATCAACGGCGATTAAAACATCGGTTCCACCACCACCATTTGCAGTTCCCGCAGTATGGCTAGCATTGCCTATGGTTAGTGTTTCATCGCTTGAGTCAAACGAGAACGAAGGGGATAAATTTGTACCATTGGTTGTATCAAACGCTGTTGCCGAAGTGGTTGCACTGGTAAAAGAAACGGTATGGGCCGTGCCAGAAGTATAGGTGGCAACGTTGCCGTTGGTGCCATTACCATTACCACTGTCATCGGTGATATTGGTGCTTGCATTAAGGTCTAGGCGGAAAGTTCCTTCCCCAGAGGTGCCCACAGTCACCGTATACACCGAGTTAGCAACCGAAACAGCAACGTTGTCGATAGTACCACCTGCATCTCCCGTCACATTGGTGATGGTAAAATCATCCGCTGTAACATTGTTGGCATTCTCATTAAAGGTTACGGTGAAGTCGACCGAAGTCGCATCATCGCCACTACTTTCCGTAATTGACTGGACAACGGGTGGGGTGACATCGGATACAGTTATCGTAAAGCCTTTTTGAAATGTATCAACACTATCGTTGTTATCATCCGTCTGTACACAAATTGAATACGTGCCCGCAGCCAGTGATGAGTTCGTTCGCAACGTCGAACCACTGAAGTTAAAACTACTATTGTCATCATCTGATGTTGTAGCCCCACAATCACCATTAGCTGATGAGCCATCACTTACTAAACTGTAAGTATGCGTGTCACCTCCATCAGCATCCGCCGTAGTTGCAGTCGCCACCGTGGCATTAGCTCCCGTTGCGCTATCATTAATGGATGTAGTATTTAGAGTAATGTCAGTTGGAATGGCATTAGCAGCAGCCGCCGCGTGATAAATAGAAGTGCCGTTACAATTTCCAGGATTGACAACATGAGTGGGTGTATAATAAGTTCCGCCAAGGACGGTATGACAGTGAGCGCGAGTAGCCGTTGTGCTCGCAAACATTTTATAGCCAGCCTGCTTATCGCCAGAAGTTGTCGCCTGACGCGTTTCAGCACTTGCAAGTAGCCCGTTTTGTTTGAGGTAGTCGACAGTGTTAGCTACCTCAGTCGCAACGCCTTTGTTAAGCTTTTGCTCTCTCTGGTTTGAGAAAGTATTAAATGCTCTTTTACCAGCGTGTGAACTGATTCGATTGGTTGGGTTTTCTGATACAAAAACCACGTTTTCGCTTTTAAGTTTACGTGCGCTGGATAACGAAACCCGACTCGACGGCGCTGCATTAGCCGCACCGAGGACTGCAAGCAAAGGCAAGGCAGCTTTCACAGACTTACTAACTTTAGTTATTTGATTATTGCAATCTTTTTTCATTACCATTCCTTTAATCCAAAGGTTGCAGTTTAGGGTGAGTAAAGTGGTTACGCATGCGAGGGTGCGAAGGCTCTATCAATTCGGGGTAGTGGCAGCCTGTTAATACCGCCACATCATATATCTGCTCAACATCACCTGTAAAAGTGAGCTGAGCTATGGTTGAGTTATCAAGTAAATTAATTAGTGTAATACTGGCTGAAGTTTCCATGCCCGATTCCGCAATAGGAATACTTTGCCGAATCTCACTTTTACGAACTTTAGAAGTAGCAACAATTAAAATATCGCCATGAAACGCCATGCCTCGAGTAAACCCTGCTAATTCAGCCACCACCTTTTTCTCTCTGGTAGCGGGCTCGTAACTGCAGACCTGCCCTAAGCCAGAATTACAAAAATAGACTTTTCCATTATGCCAGCGAGGTGAGTGCGGCATCATCAAGTCGTCTATTAAAATTTCGTTGCTAGCGACATCCATTAAGGTACCAGTATCGTTTTTATCATTTTCACGCCACGCACCAGCAGAGTCTAACTGAGAAAAGGTAGTCACATAGGCTGGCTTTCCATCTTTTAGCGCCATGCCGTTTAGGTGACATCTATCTTCGGGTACTAAGTCGCTGATAAATGGCGGCTTCCAACGCGGTACAAAGCTATAATCTGCATCTAATGTGCATAAACATGAAAAGCTAGAATTAACCACCCAAAGGCCATCATCGCCCCAATCTATGTCATGCAAATTAATCATGCCTGTGTAGTGGGAAGAACGTGCAATATAGCAAGCATCAGTTTTCTCATTGACTGCTTGCATTTGCTCTTCACGATAGTTTTTATATTGACTCTTCTGTTGTTTTGCGCGCTCACGCAATAAATCTTGTGCAGCCCGTTCAATTTCATTTAACTCGTTATTAGCGCTTTCATTTAGGATACCTAACACCAAAGCGTCCGCGGCTTGCGCTTCAGGCGATTTGATCTGCTCAGCATTCACTTTGGGCGCAGTAATATCTCGCTCTATAGGAACTAGCGGTTGCTTAACTTTTTCGAGTAGACCATCTTCACGATAAAAATTAATGATTTGACTGAACGTTCCGAGGGTAAGCCCTTCGTTTGAAGAGACCAACCCCATGGGGCGGGGAAAATGCTTAAAATTCACATCAATGTTTTCACCATCACTGCGCACCAATATCAATCGAGAAGATTGATAAGAAGTGAACACCAAACTTATGTTCAGTGTTTTCAAAATAACAGGGAGGTTATCTGTGTATTCACAAGAATAATCAAAGTCCTTACTTAAAGAAAAATCGGTAGGAAGATTCAAATCTTGATATTGCTCTTGCTGAGATAGCTGCTCCATGGAGTTCCTTATTAAAAGCTTTATTATTGTGATTTATTTTTTTTAAAGTAATTTTTCAGCAAAGACTCTAAACGCGCCACCGTCAACTCAGGTTCTCTTTGCAAAAACAAAGCAGCGACACCCGTTACGTTTGCTGCTGCCAACGATGTTGCTCCCAACTGCCCATATCGACCATTTAGTCCGGTGGTATTTTGTGGCTCAGCATTGACCCACAAATCAACGGTTTCGCCATAATTGCTGAGGGCATGTCTCTCGCCAACTTTATTCAACCCACCTACTACTATAGCAGTTTTTATAGCTGCTTCTGTCGATTGCGGTAAAATATGCTTACCTTGATTCCCTGCGGAAACCACTACCGCAGCTCCCTTCCCATCTCGGCCATTTTTACTCAAATCATCAATCACATCTGCAACTGGCTCCAACAAAAACTGTGATGTCCAGCTACAGTTTACAACGTCAGCTTGCAACAATTTTGCAAGATGGAAACTAACCAAAGTATTTGAAGTCCATGTATCGGGTTGACGAATAGCAATTAACTCAGCACTAGGGGCTATCCCTTGCACTTTCCCTTTTTCAGTCGACGCGAAGATGACTCCAGCCACCTTTGTTCCATGGGATTCCTGATAGAAATGAGGACTAACATCAACTCCTTTATCTGTTACATCAAAGCTGAACTTAACGTTAACATCTTTTAATTCAGGATGGTTGAGGTCAAACCCGTCATCGATTATTGCAATACTGACGCCAGTGCCATCATACTCTTTCAGCCCTTCCCTTATGTTTGGTGGTTTGGTGATGAGCGCGTTTACACTGGTACTATGGTGTTGTCTTTGCTGCTGGATATCCGGCTGAACAAGTAAAACACCATAAAGCGACTGCAACTCCTCAATTAAACTTGGCATAGCGCTATATACGCTGACCTCAATGACAACATAGTCAAAGCCGTGCCCTTCATAAGCAAGCCAAATACGACGAATATTCGGAAACAAGCGTTCTATCTGCTGAGTTTTTAACGTTTTATTCTTTTTAACTATGATACGGCTACTCAAAGCTATTGGATATTGTTTCCCATTGCTTTGAAGTGTTGTATGCATCCCCTCAATTAACATCTTCATGGAAAAGTTATAAAAGTTTAGATTCAAATTGCCTGCGGCAATACTGTTTGCGTATGCATTCCCTGCAAATATAATGAAAAAATACAAATATCGACGACTGACTAACATTAATCTTCAACTTTTACAACTCAAATGTGTGAAGAAAGCATAACGTTCTTCACACTAAGATAAAACCAATTAATTACGGCTAGGATATAAACCGATTGTCGCGATACAGAAGTTCAATGCTAAAAACGGTTGCCTATTCTCGTGCGATAAACCACCACCAGCATTTTTAAGCATGCTCGCTGACATAGTCGTAGTGCCGGTAGGGTTCGTTTTTAGATTACGAATCCTCTCATTCGGGAAACCATCAACAGCTAAATGCTTATTACTAGGCTCATTCGTATCACCGGCCGCTAATTGGCCAGAAATCGTATGCGTGTGTCGCGGTAGCTGATTCTCTGCTAAAACAACAGCAGGTATGCCGCCAGAGGCGCCATAAGGCCTAGGCGTCAATCCTGGACCAGTACCCCAGTGCATTGGCGCGCGGCCTTTTAAGTTTGGCAGACCAAAAGTCGTACGACCATCGCCACCATAGGCAGTGCCAACCAAAGAAAACAACGCGGTATTTTGTGCAATTTGCAGTAACTGGCCATCGCACATACTCCAACCTCGTGGAGCATAGGTATTTGCCCATATACGTACTTCGGCAATAAACGGTTCTGACATGATAATCTCCTTAGTTACGTGAAGGGTAAATACCCGCGATACAAATAATGTAACTTAAGCACTGATATGGCATCATATTTGTGTGCTCAATTGACCCGCCAGAGTACATGACACTGCTGCCTGCCATTGCTCCCGTCTTACTAGGGTCCACAACCTCTGTGTACATAGTATCTGCCGCATCCAAAGTTCCCAGTACAGTACCAGTAGGGTTAACTGAAGAGACAGAATCAGTACTTGCTTGCATGGTATGTGAGTGAGAAGGAATTTGATTTGCAGTTAACGCGACTGACTCAACACCCATTTTTTGCCCGATTGGACGAGGCGTTAAACCAGGCCCGGTGCCCCAATGCATTGGGATACGACCACGCATATCTGGTATGCCAAAACTAGAGCGCCCGTCACCACCATAAATAGTACCGAGCAATGAGAATAACGCGTCATTTTGCGAGATTGCCATCAACTGACCGTTACAAAAAGCCCACTGGCGAGGAGCAAAATTACCAGCAAACATACGAATTTCACCAACAAAAGGATCTGACATAATTTCTCTCTCCCTAGTTACGCGACGGGAATACACCCGTCATTGCGATAGCAAACGATACCGCTAAATAAGGCTGCATATTATTGTGTGATTGATTCCCGCCCACAGAAGAAACAAAGCCAGGGTTCATGTCTACCAAATTAGTAGCCGCTCTATAGGAGTCGCCAGTCCCAACCCCTTTAGTATCCGAACTTACAGAAAAATAAGCATCTTGATAAGCCGGTAAAGGATCCGCAACATCCGTAGCTGCTGACACAACATGCGTATGTGTAGGCATATTGGCTTGGGTTAAAGTAACATTCTCTGCGCCCCCTTTTTGCCCACGCTCATAATGAAAGCCGTATGGGTCAGTACCGGGGTGAATCGGCGTTCGGCCACGCAAATCAGGTAAACCGAACGTGGTGCGACCATCGCCGCCAAACGCAGTACCTATTAACGAAAATAGTGTCTGGTTTTGGTTGATTGGTAAAATTTGGCCGTCACATAAAGACCAACCGCGAGGCGCAAAGTTGAAACCAAACATTCTGATTTCACTTACATAAGGATCCGCCATTGCTCATTCCTTTTTAACTTTACTTTATTTTATATTTTACCCAGAATGCCTACAAAACCTTCCATTTATTAGGGACGATTATGACTACCACACAGTCTTGGCGCGATCATTTACATTTGCGCAAATACACCACTGATGACATTGCGTTTATGCAAACGTTATATGCCTCTATTCGGGAACCTGAATTAGCCATGACTAACTTTAATACCCAAGAGCGACATGAATTTATAAGCCAACAATTTATGGCTCAATACATTCATTACACAAAACACTATTGCACTGACAAATTCTTTATTGTTGAAATCGCAGGCCAACCCGTTGGCAGAGTTTTTGTCGACCATTGGGATAACGAAATCCGTATCGTCGATATTGCTCTAATGCCAGAGCATCGCGGCCAGGGGTTAGGTACACATTTATTTCAACAAGTAATGGATGACGGTAAACGGTTGGGTTTGCCAGTCTCTGTACATGTTGAGCGTAACAATCCAGCGCGCATTTTATACGAAAGGTTAGGTTTCAAACTCAAAACAGAACGCGATGACGTTTATCTGCTAATGGAGTGGCGACCTAACACTTTATAGTAGCGCTAATGTTATGTCGTAAACCGTTAAGCGTCGCGTTTACGACTAACCACAATCTCATATTCTGTTTGACTGTTCGGTGACATAAACATGTCAATCTCACCGAGTTTTTCATGTGCAAATTTATAGGTTCCTTGCGGCACATGAAATGCCTCAGTCCCTTCTAAAATCACGTGAAACGAGTCCCACTCATCACCATTAAGAATGGTTGATTCAACTTCAACAACTTTGAGCTCTACTTGGGTACCTTCGGGGTCTATTAGTATTAAATTCTCATTAACCAAACTGTCAATTTCTTCGCGTTTCAGGATGTCCATTTTAGCTCCTTATTCTGATTGTTTTGTTTGATTTCATTACTCAGTTAATCTTGAAATAAAACGAGTGAGACATTTTATTTGACGCATTTTAATGCCTTAAAATAACTTACTAATACCGTTAATACCCTTACACCAATATTACACATGGGCTAATTCCCGGATGTTTTCTTCAAGCCAAGCATTACTCACGCAATCAATTACCAAGTGAATGCGGTCTTCTGCACTTTGATTACGTACCTCATGAACTTGATCTGCGTTAATATATGTAATTTTACCCGCAGGCATAGGGACTAACTGGTTCGCCACATAAAAGGTAACACTATTATTAGAAAAGATAGGTACATGGAGGCGGGCCTGGCCATGCGCCAAACCAAGCCCAGCGTCATTGTGTGGTAATATAGACGCGCCTGCTTTTAATCGCATCAGGCGAACTGATTGTATCGGGCATTTAAGCGAGTTGATAACTTTAGAGAGATACGGAGAGTTGCTCAAAGCGGGCAAATTTACCCACTTACTATTATTTTCTATCGAATATGCTTGCAGAATTGGATGTGCGTCTTCATGAACTACAGCGCATCTTAAAGGGAAAACATCCCACTGGCCTTGGTAGGCCCTTTGATTGACATGCGCAACCCAATCACATTTCAGTATTTCATTTACTTCTAACTGAAGTTTTTTTACATCAAACTGAAATTCGAGTGTACAAAAATCCATTTCCTAAATCACATTATCAAAATCTTGATTAATTTAGTTATAGTACAAAATCGAAAAAGCTTTATAACAATCTATTACAATGTGATTAACGGAGCAAAGGTTGAATCAAATTATTTGATTAAGGAGATAGGTGCCGACAAGAATCAGCACCAAGTTTTCAAACGTTAACTTGCAGATGTATCAAGTGGCTCAAAGCTTTTTACAAGGTCATCAACCGCTTTCATCTGGCTTAAGTAACCTTCAAGTTTAGCAAGTGGTAATGCACATGGACCATCACATTTGGCAATGTTCGGATCTGGGTGAGCTTCAATAAATAGGCCTGCTAGCCCGAGTGCCATACCGCTTCGTGCAAGTTCTGCCGCTTGAGCGCGACGGCCATCAGCTGAATCGGCACGTCCACCCGGGCGCTGCAGCGCATGTGTTGCGTCAAATATAACGGGCGCTTGCTGCTTCATATCATCCATACCAAGCATATCAACTACTAGGTTGTTGTAGCCAAAGCTTGAGCCACGCTCACATAAGATTACTTGGTCGTTACCCGCTTCGTTAATCTTTTTAATAATGTGTCGCATTTCATGAGGTGCTAAAAACTGCGGTTTTTTCACATTAATAACTGCGCCAGTTTTCGCCATCGCTACGACTAAGTCGGTTTGACGTGCTAAAAATGCAGGTAACTGAATTACATCTACAACTTCAGCGACGGGTGCCGCTTGATACGGTTCGTGTACATCAGTAATCACTGGTACATTGAAGGTATTTTTGATCTCTTCAAAAATCTTTAACCCTTCTTCCAAACCTGGACCACGATAAGAGTTAATTGATGATCGGTTTGCTTTATCAAATGACGCTTTAAACACGTAAGGAATGTTTAATTTTGTTGTCACTTCAACATAATGCTCTGCGATTTGCATTGCTAAGTCACGTGATTCAAGCACATTCATACCACCAAATAGTACAAACGGCTTGTCATTAGCAACTTCACAGTTACCCACTTTAATAATTTGTGTATTCATTTAAATTCCTAACAGAATAATTAACTACCGACCAGCTGCAGCACTTGGCCACAGAACCACGCAGCATATGTCCCAAGTGCGTAACCAAGTACAGCCAGTAACACACCAACAGGTGCTAATGCCGGGTGAAATGCAGATGCAACCACAGGCGCTGATGCAGCACCGCCAATATTCGCTTTACTGCCCACGGCAACATAAAACACCGGCGCTTTAATAATCTTGGCAACAACAAATAATAGAATAACGTGAATTGCCATCCAAATTAGGCCAATAATAACGTATTTTGGTGCTTCAAATACTTTGCCGATATCCATATGTAAGCCAATGGTGGCCACTAGAATATATAAAAATGAGCCGCCTACTTTTGATGCGCCTACCGCTTCAAATTGACGTGCTTTTGTAAACGATAAGCTTAAGCCGATTGTGGTTACAACAAAGATAATCCAAAACAATTTTGAATGCAGCGAGAACTTCTCAAGTGCTGGGTAGTTTGCTTGGAAAAAAGGCACTGCAGTGTCTGCAATTAAATGTGCAAAGCCTGTCGCACCAAAGCCAAATGCCACTAAAATCATTAGATCACGCAGTTCTGGCTTGCGTGAATTTTTCTTTTCAAACTGCGATACCGTATCAATTAGTTTATCGATAGATGAAGTATCTGCACCAGTATGCTTATCAATCTCTTTATGACGAGCCGCTAAATATAAAAGTCCTGCCATCCAAATATTCGCCACTACAATATCTACGGTTACCATAATGGTAAAGATATCGCCGTTAGCTTGATAGATTTCTTTCATCGCTACCATATTTGCACCGCCGCCGATCCAACTACCAGCCAGTGCCGCCATGCCGCGCCAAAGTTCCCCTGCACCATCAACACCTAGCAATTCTGGCATAAAGGTGGCCGCCACTAATAACGCGATTGGCCCGCCAATAACAACACCAACAGTACCAGTTAAAAACATAATAATGGCTTTTGGTCCAAGCGCTGCAACGGCTTTTAAGTCAATACTCAGTGTTAGTAGTACTAAACAGGCAGGTAATAGGTAATATTTTGCAACCGTATACACGCTATTGCCTCCACCGTCGACAATACCAAATGTATTTAATAGCGATGGTAAAAAATAACACATCAATAATGCGGGAACGTACTTATAAAATTTTGCCCAAAATCCGGTTTTAAGATTTGAGGTATAAAACACGAAACCTAAGATTATGGCCAACATACCCATAACGACGGCATCGTTGGTGAACATCACGCTGTGAGAGTCCATGAAGCTGCTTCCTGTATTAAGTTATTTTTAGTGGATTGTTCTAAAGTGCGAGTCCATTTCTTCAATTTGGCTTTGCAGCACATCAATTGATGGGTCATCCGGGCACTCTTCGATAAACTTTTCAAAGTCTTTAATGGCGAGTTCATCACAGTTCAAATTATGTAATAAATAACCGCGATCGCGTAATTCGTACGGATCACCATCGGTAAGAACCATCAGTTTTTCAACACATTTAAACGCTTCGCCGTAGCGTTTTTCACTGATAAATGCCCATTTTTGATGGGCCAAAAATAGCTTCACAACATCGTCTTCAAACAATTGTTGAAATGCGTTATCTAGGCTATTTTCATCGTCATTTTCTGGTTTGATATACCAGCGTTGCCCACCCGAGCATGGGTCGATTAAATACCCTTCACCTTGGCTTACTTCTAGTAATACTTGAATGTCGTTTTCAAATACCAACATCTCAACATCAAAACCAAGTTGTTCCATCACATAGGTTAAGATCATGCCAAGCGATATAGTGCTGCCAGTGCGGTAATTAAGTGCATAGGCGACACTATTAAGCAGACTCATCGGCACTTTTTGGCTCGTCCCGCTAAAGGCAAAGTCGCTGTAAAAACTATCGAGTAGCGAATTTAGGTTTTGCTCTATGGTGTTTTCAGACTTTTGCGTTTTTACCGCCATCAGAACCAGTTCAGACAATTTGTCCCGACAAAGGGCGTAATCGAACTTAGCCAGCCACGATGACTCATGGTTTAAACATGTAAAGACGGGCGCTTCTATTGCCGCTGTATATTCTTCCTCAGAGATATCAAACATCAATATCCTTCGGTCTCTCTATAACTAAAAATTAATGCCAGTTTATCGTGTTTTAAAATGAATACCAATGAAGATCGGCGAATAGATAAAGAATAGAGACTAACTTAATGTTCTGTATCAATAATCGTTGAATAGATATAGCACACTTGTATGAACGTGAAAGCCCAGATAGAAAAGAAAAAGGCTGAATAATCAGCCTTTAAAAAAGAAATGGTGTTTTAAATCTCGCTAAATAAAAAATGGCGAAAATAACGGTTGTAGCAAGCAATAAAAGCGATATTTGCCCTTTAATATGTTTTTGCCTTGCCATAAAGATCCCTACAACAATATACGCTACCACAAGTACGATTTTTTCAAGTAACCAAGGTTGATTATGAGGACTCATACCAAGTGTCACTGCGAGCGCTACGGCTGAGATAAGCAACAAGGTATCAATACTATGGCTACCGATAAACAGTATTTTATTTTTAGCAAGTTGTAACTGCTTGATGCGAGCAAATGCACGTGTATAAAAAAGCACAACACTCAGTGCAGCTAACAACATATGTGTATGCTTTAACGCAATATATTCCATTTTACTACCCTGGATAATTATTAAGAATTTGTTCGAATCTATCGATGTTGTTAAGTAATACATCAACTAACTTAGGCTCAAAATGCAGCCCACGTTGATTTTGTAATTCAGTTGTAACCTGCTCTACGCTCCACGCTTCTTTATAACAGCGCTTATGACGAAGTGCATCATACACATCTGCTAACGCGACAATACGGCCATAAACATGAATTTCTTCACCTTTTAGGCCGCGAGGATAACCTGTGCCATCCCATTTTTCATGATGGTCGCGGGCTAAAATCGCTCCTGCTTGAATAATATCACGTCGAGATCCCGCTAAAATATTGTGTCCTTTCATGGCATGAGTTTGCATCACTTTCCATTCTTGCTCATCCAATTTACTTGGTTTATGTAAAATGGTGTCGGGAATACCAACTTTACCAACATCATGCAGTGGTGCTGCATAACGCAGTACATCGGCCTCTTCGTCGCTCAGGCCATAACCTTTTGCAAGTTCATAACTAATGAGTGATACACGCTTTACATGATTTCCGGTTTCAGAGGAACGCTGTTCAACCGCTTCACTTAGGCGATAAACCAGCTCTCTTTGCGTATCTTCAATTTCAGATTGCAATTGCACATTTTCGTAGGCAATTTGTACATTTTGCGAGAAAATTTCAATCAAATCTTTATGTGTTTCAGTGAGACTGCGTGGAATACCCGATACGTAAAGCATTGAGTTATGGTTAAAACGGCTTGAACAATAGGCAAAAAGGTAATCTTCTTCATAAACAATGGTTTTGTTACTGAGTGCTTTCTTGCACGCTAACAATTGCTTTTCAGATAGCACCTGGTTAACTGGCTTACCTTCGCTTTTTTCAAACTCGCCTTGTCCTGCAAACACAATCAGCTCTTGCTGTTTTTCATCAGGGCTACTTGCAACAAGTGAGGTTGCATACATCGCCTCATCAACTGACCCTAAAATCGAGGTAAGTTGTTGCATTACGCCATGAATGAAGGTGTCCATAGAATGAGATGAAAAGATATCGCGTGAAGCGGTGATGATTTTCTCAAGACCTTGGCGAGAGTGCTCTATTGATAAAATATCGCGATAAGAACGTAAACTCGACATAACAACCGTAAATAGTTTTTGTGCTGTTAATTCGGTTTTTGATTTGTAGTCGTTAATATCATAGTTAACAATGACTTGGCGCTCCGGCGCTTGCCCCGGTTGGCCAGTTCGTAAAATAATTCGCACATGGTTATTTTTAGCAGTTTCGCGGATAAACTGGGCAACTCTTAAACCCGCGTCATCGCTTTCCATAACCACATCAAGCAACACAATGGCTGCATCTGGATGCGCTATAATTTTTTCTTCTGCTTCTTTGCCAGAATAGGCGCTAATAAATTCAAGTCGCTTGTCTTGAAATGAGAAATCGCTCAATGCGAGTTTCGTTACCGCATGCACTTCCGGTTCGTCATCAACAATAATAACTTTCCAAGTACCGTGGTTATTTACTTGCTTCGGTGCTTGCTCTGACTCATCAGAAAATAAAAAATCACTCGCCATTCTATCCTTACCCCTTATAACCACTTCACACTCGCGTTAATACCAACTCACTAAATAGCTAATCAGGATCCCACTTCGCTAAAGTTACACGGTCGTTGCCGCCTAAATCTTTTACTGTTGAAATATCTTTATATGCCATTTTTGCAAAAAAATCACGTACTAACTGGCCCTGTTCATAACCATGTTCCAATAATAACCAGCCTTTTTTCTGCAAATAATTACGTCCGGTTTCAATGATATGTTCAATATCAGCCATCCCCTTTTTCGGTGAGACTAACGCCGACAAGGGCTCAAATCGTACGTCACCTTCAAGCAAATGAGGATCTTGTTCATCAATATAAGGCGGATTTGATACGATGACGTCAAACAATTGCGCATCAAGCGCGCTAAACCAATCGCTTTGTACAATGGTCGCATTTGTAATCGCTAAATTTTGTTGATTTTGCGTTGCCAACGCAACGGCATCTGCTTGAAAATCGCAGCCAATCACCTGCCATAAAGGAAGCTCACTTGCCAGTGACAAGGCGATTGCACCAGTGCCGGTACCAAGGTCAAGTAATCTACCTTGCTTGTTTATTGCTTTATCAAGCGCACATTCAACTAATGTTTCGGTATCTGGTCTTGGAATAAGCGTAGCAGGACTCACCTTAAAATTTAGGCTCCAGAACTCGCGATATTCAGTAATATGCGCAACAGGTAAACCGGTTTTGCGTTTTTCAATTGCTGAAATAAAAGCAGCTTGTTGTTCATCGGTCAGTAATTTTTCAGGCCACGTAAAAAGGTATGTACGCGATTGTGAAATGCAATCTAACAGTAATACTTCTGCGTCAAGTTTGGGGGATTCTGATGTGTCAGTTAAAGCACTTGCGCCAACGGCAAGTGCTTGTTGTATCGAATAATTACTCATCGCCCATCGCTGCAAGCAAGTCTGCTTGATGCTCAAGAACAAGTGGGTCAACAATGGCACCTAAATCACCTTCAACCACTTCGTTTAGCTTATAAAGTGTCAAGTTGATACGGTGATCGGTAACACGACCTTGCGGATAATTATATGTACGAATACGCTCAGAACGGTCACCACTACCGACAAGGTTACGACGCTCAGAGGCTTCTTCTGCCATGCGCTTCTCATCTTCAGCTTGTTGTAAACGCGACGCAAGCACACTCAGTGCTTTCGCTTTGTTTTTATGCTGTGAACGCTCGTCCTGACATTCTACAACGACACCCGTTGGAATATGGGTAATACGAATCGCTGAGTCGGTTTTGTTAACGTGCTGACCACCGGCACCTGATGCGCGGAAGGTATCAATTTTAAGATCAGACGAATTGATTTCAATTGCTTCTGCTTCCGGAACTTCTGCCATAACCGCAACCGTACATGCAGAGGTATGCACTCGGCCTTGCGATTCTGTTTCTGGAACACGCTGTACGCGGTGTGCGCCTGATTCAAATTTCAGTTTGCCATACACGCCTTCACCAGAAATATTCGCAATAACTTCTTTAAACCCGCCGTGTTCGCCTTCATTCGTGCTAACAACGTCAACTTTCCATTTTTGTGTTTCAGCGTAACGGCTGTACATGCGGAATAAGTCACCAGCAAAGATTGCCGCTTCATCACCACCAGTACCGGCACGCACTTCAAGGAACACATTGTTATTGTCACGAGGGTCTTTCGGTAACATAAGCACTTGTAGTTCGTCTTCTAACGCTTCGATATTTGCTTTGGCTTCTTTGAATTCTTCTTGCGCCATTTCACGCATATCGGGATCGTTATCTTTAAGCATTTCTTCGGCTGTCGCAACGTCATCTTCTGCCTGACGGTACGCATTAAAAGCCTTGGTTACATCTTCAAGTTCAGAATATTCTTTTGAAAGCGAACGGAAACGGTCTTGATCAGAGATCACATCCGGATCGCTTAATAATGCTTGTACTTCTTCATAACGCTCAACCAGCGTTTCTAATTTTCTGTAAACGGATTCTTTCATCTAAGCTTGACGCCTGTTAATTATCTAAATCTAAAACTTTTTTGATTTGTGCAAGTTTGGCAATATCATCTTGCTCAGCAGCTTGCTTAATCGCTTTGGTTGGTGAATGAATAATTCGATTTGCTAGTTTATTAGCTAATTCATTCAGCACTTTTTCTGGGTCTTTACCTGATTTTAACTGACCTTGCGCCTTTTGTACTAACTCTAATTTTATTTGTTCAATATTTTTGCGGTAAGTACGAATAATGTCGACTGAATCGAGCGCATTTCGCCAAGTTACAAATTCATTGGCTTTTACAACAATTATCTCTTCCGCTTCAGCGGCTGCACGCTCTCGCGATTCCATATTCTGATTAACAATTTCTTGTAAATCATCAACAGAATATAAATACGCATCGTCAAGATCAGCTACTTGCGCTTCGATATCACGTGGTACCGCAATATCAACAAGCAGCATCGGCTTATAACGACGCGCCTTTAACGCCTGTTCAACCATACCTTTACCAATAATTGGTAATGTACTTGCTGTAGAACTGATCACAATATCGGCATCGATTAAACTCTCGGGTACGCGCGATAGCGGCACAACCTGTGCGTTGAACTCATCTGCTAAGTTTTGTGCACGTGATAAGGTACGGTTTGCCACTGTCATATGCTGACAACCATTTTGGTATAAATGCCGTGCTACAAGCTCTATGGTTTCGCCCGCGCCAATTAGCAATACTTTGGTTGGTTCTAAATTACCGTAAATGTGTTTGGCTAAATTAACCGCCGCATAGGCAACTGAAACTGCACTTGCTCCGATATCGGTTTCAGTACGTACTTGTTTTGCAACCGAGAAACACTTCTGAAAAAGACGCTCAAGTAAGGCGTTCACCACGCCCGCTTGTTTTGCCTTAGCATAAGCTTGTTTAATTTGGCCAAGAATTTGTGGCTCACCCAACACTAACGAATCTAATCCAACCGAAACACGCATTAAGTGCTGAATAGCATTAAAGTCTTGATGCTGATACACGTGTTCCGCTAATTCGCATTTATTGAGTTGGTGAAAATCAGCCAACCAATCAATAAGCACTTGGGGTTGTTGATTTTCAACGATACAATAGAGTTCGGTGCGATTACAGGTAGACACAACCACAGCTTCGTTAACGCCATTCTTTTGGCAAAGTTGAGCAAGGGCAACGTCGATTTGTTCAGGAGAAAACGCCACGCGTTCTCTTAATTCAACAGATGCGGTTTTATGATTAATGCCTAAAGCAACTATGGTCATTATGTCTACAATTTGTTTTTAGCACGTTTTAAAGCGATTAATTTTACGTAAATCAAGTCAATAAAAAAAGTAAGGATTTAAGATTTGATGCAATTACGCATGATATTTGTCATATTTTTGGTTTTTTTAACAGGCTGTGCAAGTCAATATTACGACAATGCAACAGTTAAAGAGAATTGGCAAAGGGAATTACTGCAAAAACAGTCTTGGCAGGTAAAAGGCAAATTGGCGATTATTCAGCCAGAAAAACGTCAAAGTGCTAATTTATTTTGGGCCACTACCGCCAAAAAAGATGTGCTTAATCTCACATCATTTGTTGGCACCTCAGTCCTTTCACTTGAAAAGACGCAGACCCACGCCACTTTAGAATTAGATGGCGAAACCCATGTTGGCAAAAATGCACAGCAACTAGTGTATTGGTTAACGGGTATGAATCTCCCATTTTTAGATGACCCTAATTGGTTAAAAGGATTGCCAAATACCCAAACATTTCTTGCCGATGAACTGAATCGCGTTAACAATGCCACACTTATTGATTCGCAAGGTAAACAATGGCAAATAACCTACAGCAACTACCAGAAACATGGGGGATATTGGTTGCCCTATTCCATTTCACTCACTCACGATACCGTTAAACTAAAATTAAAAGTATATACATGGCAGATTTAACAAAGCTTTCGCTTATTGCGCCCGCAAAACTTAATTTATTTCTACATATTAATGGGCGTTTACCGAACGGTTACCATGAACTTGAAACCTTGTTTGTGTTTTTAGATTATGGCGATCGTTTACATTTTAAATGCACAGACGACGGCGCGATTACGCTAAAAACCCAAATAGACGGACTGCCAGACGAAGAAAATTTAATTTATAAAGCCGCAAACGCATTAAAACTTGTAACAAATACTGCGTTTGGAGTAGAGATTTCATTTGATAAACACCTGCCAAGTGGCGGCGGTGTGGGTGGTGGTTCATCCGATGCGGCAACTACATTACTTGCTTTAAATACGCTTTGGCAATTAGCGTTACCACTAGAGAAATTAGCGGAAATTGGCGTTGCACTGGGGGCCGATGTGCCCGTATTTATCAACGGCCAGGCCGCTATTGCACAGGGTATTGGAGAAAAATTAGCGCCAGTAAATTTACTTGAAACCTGGTATTTAGTGGTCCACCCAAATGTACACATTAGTACGGGCGTAATCTTTAATAATGCCAATTTACCGCGTAACACACCGAAATTATCAGGCGACTGGCAAAGCTCCAAACATCGCAATGACTGCGAAGAGTTGGTGAAAAAGCACTATCCCGAGGTTGAAAAGACCCTTAACTGGTTGTTAAAATACGGCCCGTCAAGAATGACAGGTACCGGAGCATGCTGTTTTGTCAGTTTTGAAACGCAGCACGCAGCCCTTGAAGCATTAAAATCGCTCCCTGAAACTTGGCAAGGCTTTGTAGCAAGAAGTACGAACATATCTCCAGCACATTCGGAGTTACGTACTAAACTAAATTAATTATTGGTAACTACTGTTACCCAAAAAAGTGCCTGAGGAAACCTACCGTGCCAGACATGAAGCTCTTCGCTGGTAACGCAACGCCTGAGTTAGCTCAAAAAGTTGCAAAACGCTTATACATTGATCTTGGTGACGCTGAAGTTGGTCGTTTTAGTGACGGTGAAATTAGCGTTCAAATCAACGAAAACGTACGTGGTTCTGACGTTTTCATCGTACAATCTACTTGTGCGCCTACAAATGACAACTTAATGGAATTAATCGTAATGGTTGACGCACTTCGCCGTGCATCAGCTGGCCGTATCACAGCGGTTATCCCATATTTCGGTTATTCTCGCCAAGATCGTCGCGTGCGCAGTGCTCGTGTTCCAATCACAGCGAAAGTAGTTGCTGACTTCCTTTCAAGCGTTGGTGTTGACCGTGTGTTAACTGTTGACCTACACGCTGAACAAATTCAAGGTTTCTTCGACGTACCCGTTGATAATGTTTTCGGTAGCCCGATTCTACTTGAAGATATGAAAGAGAAAAACTTTGAAGATGTTGTGGTTGTATCGCCAGATATCGGTGGTGTTGTACGTGCACGTGCAATTGCAAAACTACTTGATGACACTGATCTTGCAATTATCGATAAGCGTCGCCCACGCGCTAACGTATCGCAAGTAATGCACATTATTGGTGATGTTGAAGGCCGTGACTGTATCATTGTTGATGATATGATCGACACTGGTGGCACTCTTTGTAAAGCTGCAGAAGCATTAAAAGAACATGGCGCTCGCCGCGTGTTTGCTTATGCGACACACCCTGTACTTTCAGGTGCAGCAGCAGAAAACATTAAAAACTCTGTAATTGACGAAGTTATTGTAACTGACTCTGTACCGCTTACAGACGAATTAAAAGCAATCGACAAGATTAAAGTATTAACACTTGCTGATATGCTTGCAGAAACAATTCGTCGCGTAAGCAACGAAGAATCAATCTCTGCATTATTTGAGCACTAAAATCTGCTTAAATAAATGATAAAAACGCAGGCCTAGCCTGCGTTTTTTGTTTTAACAGTAACGCTATTATCGCCCACGTATATCTTTTTATAAGTTACACATTTAATTTACAGTTTGTTTTAAGCACTCGCTTTACCCCTCCCAAAACGCTTTAGATTAATTCAAAGCACATCAACTAACAGATTAATATCTAGTAAATTTTTAGCAATAATGAAGAATTTACAGTGGTCATTAAATTTTCTACCTATACTTAATTAAATTTAATATAAATTAAATCCGTCAGATCTGATAAGAGTAGCGTTTATGTTCACTAAGTTAAAACTGGTTCAACAACTATCTATTTCATTTGGCGCCATGATTGGATTAATGGTGTTACTTGCCACTATTTCGTTTTTTGGTTTACGCAGTGGATACAACGACTTCGTCGAATATCGCGGACTCGCCCGCGACAGTAATTTAGCAGGTTTAGTGCAATCTAATTTATTATCTATTCGTTTACATGCCCTTAAATTTTTAAAAGAACAAAATAACGAAAACATCAACGACTTTAATAAACGCGCAAAGCTACTCAATGAACAACTCGACATTGCGAGAACTGAGATAATTGAACCTGGTCGAGCTAAGCTTATTGATCAGTCATTTGATAAAGTTATGGCCTACGAGCAAGGGTTTTCAGACGTCGTAGATTTATATGCCAAACGTGATGACATTGTTAAAAACCAACTTGATGCAAACGGTGCAATCATCCGGCAAAATGTGAGTGAAATTATTCGAACCGCCTACGAAGATGGCGATACAGATGTCACTTACTTTGCCGCCATTGTACAAGAACAGCTTTTATTAGGTCGTTTATACACAAACAAATTTCTCGTTTCAAACACGCAAGATGACTATTTGCGCGCGACCGCGGAATTTAAAGAAGTAATGAAATCGGTAAAAGTACTTGAGGACAATATTCAATCACCTAAAAGAATCGCACTGCTAAATGAAGCTGCTACTCGTTTAGCTGCTTATCAGCGAGGCATTGACAATGTAAATGACGTAATCAACAAGCGCAATAACATCATTACCAATGTATTGAATAAAGTCGGCCCTGAAATTGCCGAGGCTTATGAAGAAGTGAAGCTATCTGTTAAAAATGACCAAGATTCTCTTGGTCCTAAAGTTCAAAGCCGCAGTGAAACCACCACAACTACAATTATTGTCGTCTCAATAGCTGTTGTCGCTGTGGGCGTATTTTTCAGTTGGTTTATCTCCATTACCATTCGTAAACCCATTGGCGGCGAACCAAAAGACATTGAATACATCGCTAACCGTATAGCAGATGGCGATTTAACCATTTCATTTACAAAGTCAGGCAACGAAACTGGTATTTATAAAGCCATGGGAGAAATGGTCGGTACGCTGCGACATATTATTGATAGCCTAAAACACGCAACTACCGAGCTAATACGCTCAACGAAAATATTGGATGAAAATACTGCAAGTTCAATGCAAGGTGCAGAGCATCAAATGGAGCAGTTAAATCAAGCCGTGCTGTCGATGAATGAAATGGCGGCCACAGTTGCCGATATCACACAAAGTGCCCAACTTGCAGCCGATGCAGCAACCAATGCCGACGATCAAACTCATACTGGTAAGCAAGTGGTTGATAATACGCGTAGTGCGATAAACGACTTAGTTGATAACACTGAGCTGGTGAGTAATTCAATTAAAAACCTGGAAAACGAAACCGAATCAGTTGGGTCAATTTTAGATGTGATCCGAGCAATTGCAGATCAAACAAATTTATTGGCGCTTAACGCTGCCATTGAAGCTGCCCGCGCAGGCGAGCAAGGTCGTGGTTTTGCTGTAGTTGCTGACGAAGTAAGAAGCCTTGCGAGTCGTACGCAAAAGAGCACCGAAGAAATTCAAGCAATGATCCATAAACTGCAAAGCGAAGCTAAGTCGTCAGTTGATCAAATGAACGCAAACTTAGAAAGTGCGCGCGTTACCACAGAAAAAGCTAACGAAACCAATGAAGCCCTTGATTCAATCTCTAGTTCCGTTGGCACAATCCGCGATATGAATATGCAAATCGCCGGGGCGTCTGAAGAGCAAAATGTGGTGACTCAGCAAATTACCGACAGTGTAGGTCAAGTAAATGAAATGGCAGTGCAAACCGTTGCAGGTGCAGAAAAAGCGGCTGAAACAGCACGTGGATTAGTCGAAATTGCCGCTAATTTAGAGGGGCTCGTTAACCGCTTTAAAGTGTAAACAAACGCTAAGGCAGTACAACAGCACACCACATGTGCTGTTGTACTTTTTACTATATTTCAAAGGCATTTTTTTGCACGTTTTAGTCGTTGCTAACCAACCTTTTCTGACAAATAAGTTCGCTTTGAGCCGTTATAAAAAGATAAAGCCTGCAGGAATGACAAAGCCCGCCAAAATAAAAAGGCCACGTTTACCAAATGCTCCGTATTTACCTCGGATCATAAAAAGTGAACTCATTGCCAAAAACAACAACAAAGCGGCAAAAATATCAGATACGATAATCCATGATTGATGTGTTTCGTTCAGGTGCAACCGATTAAGTGCTTGGAAAATCGGTCTAGGTCTTATTTGTTCAACAGTGAGCGTATTAGTATTTAAATTTAAGCTAATATTCGCGTCATCATGTAAAAAAACCTTAAATTGATTTTGCGATTGCCAATAAGACGCTTTGACGTCTAGTTGCGTATTAGCGAGTGTCAAAACCTGCTTAATTAAAGCCTGATCGTTATTAATGTTCCAATCAATGTCACGTGCGTTTATCTTAGTAGTATGTACTGCGTAGTTCGGATTCCAATCATTTTTATGATTAACCGCAATACCTGAAATCGCATAAATCAAAATAAAGCCAATACAAAAATAACCAACATCGCGATGTAAACTGCGATTTAATCTAAACCAGTTAATTTGAATGGGCTTACTTTTCAACATTGTTATCAATAATCTCAACACTTGTCGGCGACAGTTGGTAAACTACATTTGGCTCAGTTACTGAATCGGGATTAAAGTCTTTACCTGCTTTTTGAGCGCGATGAGCAAGTAATCGTTTTGTTTGGTCAAGGCTTAGTTCTATTTTTTCAAGCTTACCCGTTGCAAGCGCTTTGTTTCCTTTCGCCGTCATCGGGAACACCATGTGCCCATCTTCCACTTTTATGCGTAAATTTTGAAAGCGCTTATCTGATGCAAGTGTCATCCAGCAGCCTCGCTTTTCGCATACGCCGACAATGGTCCCTTCAATGGTAATTGGCGAACTTAAATAACTATCTGGGTTTGCCATCACAGTTGATATTTTAATTAGTTTGTCGCTATCGACCTCTTCACCAAACGTAAGCGTTTTGGCAAGCGCTTGAACTTGCACCAGCATAAGTGCAACAACCAATGTTATTTTTGTAAAAAACGGCATAAGAATTCCTTTTCAAGGTTTACTAGTTAACTGGAATCTAATCTTAGGAATTAAATCTACCGCCATTTTTATCAAAAAACGTCAGTGTATCAACTAGTTTTCTTTTTATTGGGTAATATTTAGAGAATGATGCCAACAAACGACGTATCAACAACATTTTGAAATTTATGTATTCATATAAGTAAAAATGCGCCTATCAAAAAGTGATAGACGCATCGTTAAAGCCTGCTAGCTATTCGTTTAATTTCTTAAACTTAACCGCCTGGCTTTGTACTCGTTTATACATTTTAGTAAGCGATTTATCGTGCGCTCGGCGTTCACGTAAAGATGCTGTATTAAATTGGTTTTCTTTACGTAACTTTTGGTAATTTAAAAATCGTCGCTCAGTTAAACTACCATCGCTAATTGCTTGCTGTATCGCACATTTTGGCTCATTGCTATGTGAGCAGTTAACAAACTTACAACTTGATGCCAAGGCTTCAATTTCGCTAAAGGTTTGCTCTAGCCCCGCGGTTACATCGCTAAGCTGAAGTTCTCGCATTCCCGGCGTATCGATTAATACTGCGCCTGAAGCTAACTTAAGTAAGTATCGCCCAGTAGTAGTATGACGGCCTTTGCTATCTTGCTCACGAATGGCACTTGTTTTCTGCTGCGTTTGCGCCAACGTATTACTTAATGTTGACTTTCCTACACCAGAAGACCCCAACAGCACGATACTGGTTTGTGGTTTTAACCAATCTGACAATTGATTAACCAGTGTAACATCGTGGCAATCAATGACTTCGACCCGTAACATTGAGCTAAGGTTTTGGACTTGCTCACGCTTTTCAAGGCCATCATTTGCAAGATCGGCTTTTGTTAGTATTACCACAGGTTCACAGCCCGCTTCATTGACTAGCGCCAAATAACGTTCGATGCGATTGAGGTTAAAGTCATCGTTCAATGAACACAACACAAACGCAACGTCGACATTTGCCGTAATTGCTTGTTTTTCTAGTTTGCTGCCTGCAGCGCGTCTAGCAAAATACGATTTACGTTCAAAAACGCGATTTACGTCGTGGTTTTCATTAAGTAACAACCAATCGCCAACAACACATTCAGATACCTTTTCAGTTACTGGTAATTGAAATGTGTCGCTACCAGAATCAACCACTAGTCGATTTCGATGTTGTTCAACAACCCTAACAGGAACGCTGTTGTACCATTCGTCGATATCAAGTTGTTGTTGAAAAAAGCTTTGCCATCCAAGTAAGTTTAATTGATTAATATTTAACATTTTTGCCCTTAAATAAAAGAAAAATAAGGGGCTTTTAACCCCGGTTATACAAACCGGGTGTATTAATTATGCGTTACACCCGGTTGGGTTAACTACAATCATCAAAATCTCCTGTTTACGTTATTTACTGTGTAATTTACGACATTAATCTACTTAATGCGTTAGTTATCTACTGATACACGTGTTTGATATGCTTTTGTACCATACAAAGGCACTGTCGACAAACTGTGCTTAAAACTACCTGACGTTTCTTTCGTTGAATACGACAAGTACATTAAGGTTTGATTTTCTTTATCTAAAATTCGTCTTATCTTCATCGATTTAAAGAAAACGCTTTTCGATTTTTTGAAAATCACTTCACCTGAATCTGAGCTATCTATTTGCGCTATCATCGCTTGGGTAATTGGCCCTGTTTGGCGACACGCTATTGAGCTATCACTGGGATCTGAAAAGCTTAAATTAGCTTCAACAGAGGCAACATGACATGTCACCCCTGTTACTATTGGGTCTTGAAAATGGTTTAGTTTAATGTCTTTAAGCGTAAAAACACCGAGCGACACATCACCTACCTCACTTGAATCACAACCAACAAGTGACCCAAGTAACAGTACTAAACCCATTGCCTTTTTCATTTGTTTATTCCTTGCGTAACGCGTTTATTCATATCTTAACGCATCAATTGGGTTGAGTCTTGCTGCTTTTATCGCAGGCACTAAACCAAAAATAACACCAATTGCTGAGGTAAAACCAAATGACAATAATATCGCCCACATTGGAATATATGCCGCAGGCATGCCTGGTACAATCGCTGATATGGCAGCAGCAGCGCCATAACCTGTTATAAGGCCAATTACGCCACCAAATAAACTGAGTACCACGGCTTCTACTAAAAATTGCAGCATAATAAAGCCCGGCGTCGCGCCAAGTGCCTTTAGCGTGCCAATAATACGGGTGCGCTCAGTTACAGACACCAGCATAATATTCATTACACCAATACCGCCAACTAACAAGCTAATGCCCACAATCCCCGCTGTAATTGCCGTTGCACTGCCTGTAAATTTATCTATATTCTCACGCGCTTTTTCAGCAGTTTCGAACTCAAAATCGTCGTGGTCATCTGGACCAAGTTTATGATTCTGACGCAAGATACGTTTCATTTGAGCCAAGGTTTGTGCTTCATCAACATCCGGCTTTAAGCGGAACATAATTTGAAAATATGGTTTACGCGCATTGCCTTCTAGAATTTGCATAGTACTGATTGGGATATTGATGTAATCATCCTGATCGAATCCCAAAAAGCTGCCTTGCTTCTCTGCAACCCCAATAATACGAAACCATTCACCACCGAGTTTAATGTATTCACCCACTGGGTTTTCAGGTAGCTTAAGCTTTTCAATCAGTGTTTCACCAATAAAGGCGACGCGACGGCGTTTATCGTCATCTTGTGGGCGAATATAGCGGCCCATTTCAGGATAAATGCGATAGGCCTTTTGGTAGTTTGATTCTGTACCAACTACCCGCGTATTGTGACTTTCGCCTTTGTACTCTACCGCGCCTTGAAAACGAAATGCCATCATTTGCGCAGTGATAGTATCGAACCCTTGTACTTTACCTTTTAGCGTTTCAAAATCACGCACTGTTAAATACGAACGTTTACCAAGCATTTCTTGCTGCGGTGTGGTGTACGGCTTAATGCTAGTCACATCCGGCGCCATATCAGCCAATTGGTCGTTGATTTGCTTGGTAAAGCCTTGCATCACCGCAACGACCGTAATAACAGCTGCAACGCCAATGATTATACCTAAACACGTTAGCGCACTGCGCATCGCATTAGCACGAATAGCCTGAAGCGCGGCTTTGGTTCCCTCAATAATCGCGAGAAATGACTTAAACATACGCTCTCTCCTCGCTATTTCGTGTATCCGATACCACTTTTCCATCAACCAAGCGCAATACACGCTGGCAATGTTCAGCTATTTCTTGCTCATGGGTCACTAAAATAATGGTATGCCCATCGTTATGAAGCTCATCAAATAAACTCATAATTTCATTGGTTGTTTTGCTGTCCAAATTACCTGTCGGTTCATCTCCCAGCAGGATATCAGGCTTTGTCACCAGCGCTCTTGCTATTGCCACACGTTGACGTTGACCACCTGAAAGTTGTGATGGTAAATGGTGCAATTTATCACCTAGGCCAACTTTCTCAAGCGCCTGCGTTGCTAGCTTTTGGCGCTCTTTTGCTGAGATAAAACGATAAATCAACGGCTGCATTACATTACTTAACGCACTGGCACGAGGAATAAGGTTGAAACTCTGAAAAATAAAGCCAACGCTTTTATTTCTCTGTCCCGCAAGCTCAGTTTCAGTCATTTTTTTTACTGGTTTACCTTGCAACACATACTCGCCGCTACTTGCGACATCCAAGCAGCCTATAATGTTCATTAGGGTCGATTTACCTGAGCCCGATGGACCAATAATCGCAAGATACTCATTTTCTTCAATGTTTACGCTTACATTATCCAAAGCCAGAAAGCTTTGTTCACCCATTTTGTATTCTTTGCAAATATTACTAAGCGCGATCACTGACATCTTTAGCATCCTTATCAGCTGTTTTCAGCTTTACCTTATCGCCCTCTTTTAGTTTGCTAACTGCGCGCGCTGGCCCTACAACAACCGTTTGCTTTTCTTCAAGACCACTTTCGATCGCTTGTTCAATATCTGATGAAACACCGAGTTCAACCGCTTTCTTAGTGACTGTTTTATCGTCGTTTAATACCCAAACATAGTGATTTTCATCTTCGCTGTGCACAGCTTCAATTGGAATTTTAATGGCATCTTTACCAATGGCCGTTGCAATTTCTGCACGGCAACTCATACCTGCATACAAAGTGCGTTCATCATCGTTTAACAGCACTTTCACTTTAAATGAACGTCCTTGTGAACCAACAAATTGCTTGGCTGACGTACCAATATGAATGACTTTGCCAACAAATGGTTTATTTGGGTAGGCCGCAGCGTAAATTTCTGCCTCTTGGTTTAATTTAATGCTAGCAATATCTGTTTCGTCTACTTTTAGCTCGGCGAGGATTTTGCTTGGATCGGCCAATAACATCAGATCTGAACCAACAATATTGGTGGTACCTGCAATCACGGTTTCGCCTTCTTTAATATCAACCGACGCTAATAAACCACTCATTGTTGCTCTAAAGACACTTTTACTTAAACGGTCTTCAGCAATTGACAGTGATGCTTTAGCTTGGTTTAGCGATTCTTTACGCGCCGATACATCAATTTCAGCCAGCTCTTTCGCATTTTTAATGTTATCGTAAACTTCTTGCTGCGATAGCCCTACATCAAAGAGTTCTTTTTGACGGTTAAGCTGAGAGATTAAATTTTTAAGACTTGTTTGCGCACGCTCAATATCAATTTCGCTTTGTCTTACTAACGCTTGATAACGGTCCACTTCGGCTTCAAATGCTTCGGTATCAAGCTGCATTAACATGTCGCCTTTCTCAACACGCTGCCCTTCTTCTACAAATACTTTTTCAACACGGCCGGTTACTTCTGAGCGCAATTGCACTTGAGTGTTAAAAACCAAGGTACCCGACGCTAAAATTGAATCTTTAATTTTTCCTTTTTCAGTAAGCGTGGTTTTTATCTCTGGTAATTTACCATCGCCCTTGATTTGTTGGCTTACAATCATGGCGACAAATGCCGCCACCGCGACTACTACGATAATAATTTTTTTCATATTCAACCCCAAAGCAAAGCAGCACCTTAAAGTGCTGCAATAATTGCCCAAATACCATAAATTAAAATGCTTGGTAGTAATGCAAATAGCATTGCTTTGTTGTTGTTAAAGTTAGTCCATGACTTTAAGCCAATATACGTCAGCGCTAGAGACCAAATTGAGAAAATATTGATACTCTCAAGTAAACCCGCAAATACATGGTTAGCATCAAAGCCAAAAATAAGTTGGTTTAGTGAAGAGAATGTAAGTACTGTTGCAGGAATTTCACCGCTTGAGGCAGTTAACACCAATGCCATGGTACCAATTGCTGCAAAAATTGTTGGTAAACTCGTAAAAGCGGTAAAACCAAACCAATCACCAAATGTCATATGACACTCTGGGTCTTGCTTTCCAATTAAATAGTAGTACAACGCAAAAATACAAAAAATGGTTGGAATACCAATTAACACACCGACTGCTGAGAAAATCCACATCATAGGAAACTGCTGTGCAGTCATCGCTTCTGCTTGTTCAAGTTCCGCAGGGTTGTAATCGCCACTTTGTTCCATCGTAGCAATTTGTTGTTCAACAAAATATGCTTGGTCAACAGAGTTAAAGTAAATAACTTGTGCCGAGATACCAAACACAAGTAATAATATCATCGCAAGCCATGACCAGCCTTTTGCATCTTTTAGGCCGTTAAACGCCTTGGTAGGCGCTAAAAATGTGTCTCCAATTGCACTAATTGCATTTTCTGATTTCATAGTTTTACTCGTTTTTAGTTGTTTTGATACACAAACCATAACAACCTGAAACACTTTGAAAAACTAAAAGTGATAAACGGTAAAATACGATTTTAAGCGGTAGAATAAGCCTAGCTACATGAATGGTGTTACGCAGCGAAAACAACTATTGCTTAAAAAAGCGACAAACTCACTGGGGCGTAACTCGCACCCTAATCGAAATGTGAATGCCTTGGCTCATTTGAATCGCAAAATCCAAGTTCACATTTGTGGCTTTCAAAGTAACTTAGGTTTTCCTCCGCCCATTCATAATCCTGTATTGCAGGATCTTTTCGTCCTTCATCACGTGCTTTTTGATATGCCAAAACAGACACTAACAGTTCCATAAACACCTCCGACATCCAAGAATAAGAATTTAGTATTAATTACGCTATAGAAAATAGATTGGATCATTATCCGTTAATTTTCTAAATACGGCGCAAAAGGCGCTAAATACTTGACTCGAGCATAAGACATAGTTAGCCTTTGCCGCTTTTTAAGGGCGCTATTATGAATAAATCCCAACTTATTGAACTCATCGCAAAAAACAACGACATGCCAAAAACAACCGCTAAACGTGTTGTGGATAGTTTGGTTGCGACAATCACTCAATCATTATCAGAAGGTGACTTAGTACAATTACCAGGGTTTGGCAGTTTTTCATTGAGTTATCATCCAGAAAAGCAAGGGCGTAACCCACAAACTGGAGAAGAGATCATCATAGCCGGACAAAATAAAGTAGCGTTTAAAGCAGGCTCGAAACTAAAAAGCGCGATTAACGAATAGCCTTTAATAATTAGGCAGAACACCTAATCCCGAAGTGAATCGTAAACTGGTAGCACTTTAAGCGCCGCCAGTTTACTTAACAATCAACATACTAACAAAATATCACTTGCCAATCGGACGACGGTCTTTTATTTCTATTTCGCTCAGCTCGTTGCCTAAATGATCAAGCACTTGATTTATAAAACGGTGATTGATAAAAATATCGACCGAACTTTTTGCTGTGCGCAAAAACACATGCGTATTGGTAGCTTCAATTGCACGAATTTCATCAATCGACACTGTGACAGCAAGACCTTTAATCAAACGTGCAATCGGCGTATCGCGTACAATCAGCTTGCTATCTTGATGCTCAATTAAATGCTCAACGCTATTTAGTCGTTTTGAATACGTAAGCCAAAGCATAAAAAGCCACATAAAAAAGCAAATTATGATCAATACAATCATTGAGGCGCCTCTTCAGACACTAATTTAAATCGCGTAAATAGCCAGCCTAACGCAACTAACGACAAACCTAAACCAATAAACGAAATCGCACGATACAGCCCGTCTAGGTGCGCCATATCAAATAGGAAGGCTTTTAAAATAACCACAAGTAAAATTGCAAACCCCGCTTGGTAAACCACAGACTTGGCAATACGCTGCCCGAATAAAATAAATCCTGCCGCGATAATTAACCACACAACCGAATAGCTGTAAATCTCAGCTTGACTCGTTGGTAACGAAAGCCGAATTTGTTCGGTTTGAAAATAACTGCGCACAACACCGTTAATAAATAAAAAGCTAAACCCTGCAGCTATTGGCAACAACACTTTATTTTTATTTAGTTTTAACTGCTTTGGCACAATATCAAAGTAATACACAAGCGCAATTATCACCGCAGGCACAGCCCACATCACCATTAACCAATTAAACAAGAAGATATCACCAATCAAAATAGCTTCTAAGAACGGATTATACTGCGTATTCAAAGCTAAATGACACAAACCACTTGCCGCAGCCAAAGCACAGCCAGCGTACAAATATAAAGAACGCGAACTGATTTTGAATCGCCACCAATAAACCACGGCGAGTATCAACCAGTTCATTGATAACACGCAAAGTTCTGCGAAGTTTAAGTTACTAAAGTCAGGGTAATGGCCGACTAAGAAATAACTGGTTTCGGTCGTTACAAATAACGCGATTAAATGCAGTAATGCGCCTTCATACCACTTTTTAAGTTCAGAATTGAAATGTAACCGATAAGCATAAAACACCATGGCAAACATTATGGGCAGTACCACTAAACTCCAGTGCACACCAAACACGAGTTCATTACTGTACTGCTGAGTCCAAGGAGCGAGCGTGATACGCATAAGCACTAGTGACAGAGCTATTTTACTCAGCCACAACGGCAACTCGACTTTAAAACGCTGTTGCCCATAAGCGATTAACACTAGTTGTGCACAAATAGCCAACGATAACGTACTAGCATTCAACCACATGGTAAATACTAACGCTAAAAAACTGTTCGCAGTAAGCCAAAACGTGATTGTTGCTAGCGCATGATGCGCTTTAGTTATTTGCCATAGCGCATAGCCTGCCATCACCATCAGGTATACCGTCCAAAGTGGGTATAAGGTTGTTTCAACTGTTTGCGGCGTTACTATGTACGACACGGCAAACACCAACAGCGGCGCAACGCCTAACAACAAACTAAAACTGGCACGCTTTATAAATAGTTTTTGCATTACCACGCTATACACAAAATACGCTATACCCACTAATTGCGCATATAAAAATACACTGCTAAAAACCAGCATAGGGTCATCGAGCTGATGCACGATAGGATAGCTTACTATCGCAAAACAACTGAAGATTAACGATACAAACGGCCAAGAATCAAATGCACTGTGCCTTAGTGGCAAATACATGCAAAGTGCACTTAATAACACACTTACAATCAATAAACTGCTACTAAAGCCGTGCAAACTATAAAACAGTACTAGCAGTAGTATGTTAAGCACTAAGGCTAATTGCTCTTTGCGTGGCATTAATAGTACTTTTATTGCTAGTGGCGTTAAGTTCTTATTAGTTAAGCGCCAACCTAGCACACTGGATAATACATACAGGTAAAATGCAATTGCCATAGTCGCTGCAATTACCCAAATATCGCTTTTATCTGCAATCGCAACACTAATGGTAAGCCATACAAAATGTCCGACAAAACTTTGCCACCACAGCCACTCTCGTTTGACTTTATTGGCAACCCAAATCGCCGCAATTGATACAAAGTTAACGTACATTAGTAAGGCAAACACATTGTTGCTGCCAGTATTAACCAAAGCAGGCACCGTATATGCGCCAATAATACCTATCACCGCAAGCAATGGACCAAACCGTAATGCGAGCGCAGTAGCTATTAAAGAAATTGCTGCAAGTGCAGCAAAGGCAACAACAGGCGAGATAAAATGATAATAACTAAAGGTAGCAAGTACCAATGCAAACCCAGTAATAATGCCCCCGCTGGCAAGTGCAGCACTGGTGTTCGTAACATGATTGCTGGCACCGTGTTTGCGATACAAATATTCCGCCATTATCACTAATGCCAAAGCAAACACACCACCCAAAATTAGGCGTAACGTAATTGAAATAAGTCCTGATTCTATTGAGTACTTGGCGAGGAAAATACCACCGAGCGCTAAAATACCAGCACCAATCCAGAGCAAACCGTTGTTTGCTAAAAATTGCTCCAATCGCTGCGCTAAGCTTACAGTCTCTAAAGGCTTGGGCTTAGGTCTTGGTTTTTTGTTTGACGAGGTTTTTACCTGCTGTTGGTGAGTTGCCAGCGCTACGCTCACATTACCTGTGCTATCCACCTGTGGTGTTTGCGGTTGTGAATCATAGGCAGCGTGCGTGTCGTTTTCTGCGCTTTGTTCGACAACAGATTCTTGCGCTGACTCTTCAGATGTTACGCGTAGTGTATTCGTTTCGCTTAACTTTTTAACGAGCGATTTTAAATGTAATACCGCGAGCGTTAATTCCTTTATTTTTGCGTCGGCGCTGCGTAATTTAACAAAGCTGTACCAGGCAACGATTAACCCGCCCAACATAAACACAGCAAACACCAGCGCAAAAAGTCCTAATAGAGTTTCCATACTTTTTACGATAAATTAAAACAATCTTGCACTAATGTACCTTGAATGGCTGACGAAATGAATAACTATAAAAATAAAACCGTTTTAATAACAGGTGCTTCGAAAGGTGTAGGCGCTGAAACTGCAAAGCAATTTGCCAAACTTGGGGCTAACGTTGCATTGGTTGCTAGAAACAAAGCCCCCCTTGAAGCACTGGCAACTGAAATTAATCAATATGGTCATGCTGCGGTATTTCCCTGTGATATTGGCGAGATATCAAGCCTTGAAACTTTAGTAACGCAAGTGGTCGACACCTTTGGTGCAATCGATGTGCTCGTGAATAATGCAGGGCTACACCATCGCGGCGATTTTGAAAAACTAACGCCAGTTCAGGTTTCAAATATGGTGAATGTGAACTTAAATGCGCCGCTAACACTCACTCACCTATGTTTAGAACAGCTCAAACAATCAAATAATGGCGCGGTAATTATGGTAGGGTCGTTAGCGGGACGCGCGCCATTGCAAGGTGCCGCGGTTTATTCAGCAACAAAAGCTGCACTAAGGGCATTTAGTTATGCGCTACACGATGAACTTAAGCCTCACCAGGTTAAAGTGGCGGTAGTGTCACCGGGTCCAATTGATACTGGTTTTATAATGGATGAGATTGATCACGTTGAAGACATTGTATATTCGCAGCCAATGAGCAGCGCATTAGAGGTTGCAAATGAGATTATCGCATTGTCGATAAACGACAGTGAAGAAAGCGCTATGCCATGGTTTAGCGGCAAGCTAACCACCCTCGCCTATCTATTTCCAAAATTGCGACGTGCCCTGCGCCCCTATCTTTATAAAAAGGGCGCAAAAGCGAAGTTAAAATATAAAAACCGACGCTAACTATCAAAAGGTGGATCGTCGCTGATTTGGTGTTTTATCGCTACTAACTCACAAAAGTGATCTGTTGCGATTTTTGCGAACTGCGGGTCAAACTTAATACCCGCATTTTGCTCAACATACTGACGAATTTGATGATCGCTCCACGGCGCTTTATAACTACGTACACTGCCGAGAGCATCAATTACATCCGCAATCGCGACAATGCGTGCTTCAAGTGGAATATCGTCACCTTTAAGCCCCTGCGGATAACCACTACCGTCATAATTTTCATGATGAAAACGCGCCATCGTTGCGCCTAGTTTTGCAATTGGCATACTTGATTTATCGAGCAGTTGGCCGCCCTTTTCAGCATGCGTTTTAATTAACTCAAACTCATCTTGCGTAAGCTCACCTTGCTTATGCAAAATGGCATCAGGAATGGTCGTTTTTCCAATATCGTGTAACGGCGCAGCAATGCGTATTGCATCACATAACGAATCTGGTAACCCCGCTTTTATCGCAATAAACTCAGCCATTGCGGCAACGCGCTTAACATGACTGCCTGTTTCTTTGCTACGTGCTTCTATTGCATCACCCACAATATAGAGTAACTCTTTTTGTGTAGTTTGTGTTTGATGTTGGCGTACTAAACTTTCAAGCATCAACGCAATATTATTTATAAATAATTCCGCGATGCTGGCTTTAAAGTCACTGGGTTGATGATCAAATTCAATATACAGCACTGCTTTCGAATCGGTAGATGTGCTGATACATGCCACATAATAGTCGTCTGAAAAGTGACTGTGGCCACTGCTCAGCGCTTCTTCCACAATAGCATTAACGTTTTTAGGGAACGGTTGATTAGCTTTTTTAAGTTCGTTAAAGCGACCAGAACTTGCGAGCAGTATTTTATGAGATTGATTAAAGATATCATTTTCATGGCGCATTATGTAAATTGCTGAACTTTCCACTTCCATTAACGATAGAAAGTTATCAAGGGCAGCACATGCAAAATCGTTTATATTCTGAATTTTAAGTAAGTCACCAGACACTTCTATTAAATTGCGAAATGACTTCAGGGATTTTTCAACTGTGTTTAAGTCGCGAAATCCGCGTAGCGCCCCATACGTGCAGCTTACCAACTTAGTCGCTGTTAACTCGGTTTTTGTTCGATAATCATTTATATCGTACTTTTCAATCACTTCTTGCTCGGGTGCATAACCAGCTTGCCCTGTACGAATTAATAACCTTACTAAGTGATTGTTAAGTGTATTTCTGATCCAGTTAACCAGCTCCAATCCTGCATGGGTAGACTCCATCACGACATCAATAAATACACATGCCCAATTAGTATCGGACATCAATAGTGTTTTAGCTTGCTCAGATGAAAACGCACTGGTGCAACTAATTGTACGCCCCAATATTTCTTTGCCTTCAAGCACTAATTTGGTTACATCATGAATATTTTTATCATCATCCACGATCAAAATATGCCATTTAAGTGTTTTAGACTTTTGTGTTTTCTCTGGCTGCTCGCCCTGACTAAACAGGTAATTATCCATAAGGTAATGTAATTTATTTGACTAAACTGTTGGCTGACTGCCGCTGATTATTTAAGTTGAACCAGCCCGATAAATACGCAGTACGACAACGTTAAGGTGAAAGTGTAATTTTAATCTAATCCCACACTTTAAAAAAGGTTATTCACATTAAATGACATGTGAATAATTCATATTTACCCACACTATTTCTAAAGTGCTAGTACATTCGCAATTAGTAACATACGGCACTACGCATGAACCTTTTTTAAACAATTGATAATAAATAATTTTTATAAAACACCAAATCCATACTAAAACCCTCATTATTGAAATTACGCTTAAATAAGTTCGATTAAAAGCGTATTCATTTTAGGGCGACACGTTACGTTTGTAAGAATTTGGAAAAGCGTTAAAACATGCACATCAAATTATTAACGCACTGTTTTAATACTATTTATTATTTCAATATTTTGCTAACGTGATGACAGTTTTAAGAAAAAGGTATTTCACAATGAAACAATTATTGATCCTTATTTGTTTTATCGCATTCAGTGCCGTAGCTAACGACAAAGCCTATGAACAAAGTGCAAATAATTGGCTTGAACTGATTGATAGTGGCGAGTATCAGGCTTCGTGGCAAGACACCAGTGATCGCTTTAAAAATCAAGTCAGTGAAGCACAGTGGCAACTTGCCCTAGAGCAAGTACGCACCCCATTAGGTAAAGTCGTAAAGCGAAGCCCGCTTGATAGTACTCGTCACACTAGCCTGCCAGGTATGCCAGATGGCACATACCAAGTAATGCAATTTAGCACCCAGTATGAAAATAAGCGCGAAAGTATCGAAACCTTGTCTATGACATTGATTGATGGAAAATGGCAAGCGATCGGTTATTTTATTAAATAAGTCACTAACAGACTGCATTTCCTCGTCACTCTTAGCTAACACATTCAATGGATAGCAAACTATGTTGCTATCCAACTTTAAAGAAGTTCACTTCATCCACCATGCGCTTGGTTTCTTCATTTAGCGCGGCTGCAGAGCTGGCAATTTGTTCTACCATTGCGGCATTTTGTTGCGTACTTTCTTCAATATTTGTAACGGCAATATTTATTTCATTAAAGCTTGCTGTTTGTCGTTTATTTGCTTCGGCAATTTCTTCCATTTTCTCGTTAGCATTAGTAATCGAGTGTGCGATACCGACAAGTGCTTCACTTGATTCATCAACATGCAAGTTACCATGTGAGACCTGCTCAACGCTCGATGTTATCAATGATTTTATTTCGTTTGCTGATTGTGCGCTACGTTGTGCAAGGCTTCTTACTTCGCTTGCCACCACACTAAAACCGCGACCGTGCTCACCCGCTCGTGCAGCTTCTACCGCCGCGTTCAATGCGAGCAAATTAGTTTGGAACGCAATTTCATCGATAACTCCAATAATATTTTTAATACGGTCGCTCGACGCACTCACTTGTTGCATCGTTTCTTTTGCCTCAAGCGCAATAACCTGCCCATTTTGCGCACTAGTTTGCATGGTTAACATTAGTTGCTCGGTATCCAGTAAGTTAGATTGCGCTACTTTTGCTGATTCATGCACTCGCTGCACGCTCGCACTCGTTTGTTCTACTGCGCTTGCTTGAGATTCGGTTCGGCGTCTTAAATCTTCATTTGCATGCGCAATTTCATGTACACTATTCGACACAGACTGCGCTAGGTTTAGTAAATTTGATAACAGCGAGTTCAACTTACCAACTGAGGTGTTTGCGTTATCTTTCAAACGTTTAAATTGACCATCATAGTGAGTCGTAACCCTGGCTCTTAGATCTCCCGCAACCAAGCTTTCAAATAAGTGGTCTAAATCGTTGAGTACTCGGCTAACAACCACAATAATCTCATTGACACCATCACTTAGTTGTAAAAAGCAACCTTGTTTATTGGCGCTATCAATGCGTTTATCTAGGTTGCCTACTTGTAACGCGCTGATAACATCTTGAACTTCGACCTCAATCACCTGGCTTAGCTGTTCAAGTGATTTATTTATATTCATTTTTAGGGTGTTGAATTCACCGCTATAGTCGCCATTTACATGTATGTGTAGATTGCCATTCGCCAGCGCATTAGCAACCGAGTTTAGCTCACTAATAACATTTTGATTAAGCGCTACTAAGTTATTTAACGAATTACTTAACGACAAGAAAAACCCTGATTTATCATCGGTATTTATACGTTTCGTCAATTCGCCCGATAAACAACTTTGCACTATTTCAGTAATTTCATTCTCTATGATGTGATTAAGCGTAGAAATGGTTTTATTGGCGTTAAGTTGTAAGCGTGCGTACGCACCTTCATATTCCCCGTCTATTGTTACTGCCAAGTTGCCTTGTGCTAAATTCGCAAAAACATTGTCGACTTCATCTATCACATTGCGATTAATCTGTTGTAATTTGTTGATGCTTTGCGTAAGGGTTAAAAAGCCGCCTTGTTTATTTTTCTCATTAATAGATATATCTAACTCGCCTGAAGTCGCACAATCCACCAGCTGTTGAATATCTTTTTCAATAATTTGCTGTAGCGTATCGCGACAATCGATAGCCGAATCCAGTAAAACCGCAAATTCCCCTTGTAGTTGGTTAGTATACTGATTGCTTAAATTGCCTCGCGCTAAATCATTAACAACCGTTGATATCGCACTAAACGAGCAATTACAGGTATTAATCGTGCTGTTTACATCGTCTTTCAGTTGCCCTAGCTGTCCTTGTAAATTCGTGCCAATGGTATTTGAAAAGTCGCCCTTTTTTACCGCTGACATCACTTTTCGTATTTCCCCAACGCCTATGCCTACCTGATTGCCTGCAGTTTCAATTTGCGATACTACCTTTGCCAAGTCACCATTGTACTTTCCGCTGTAGTTAATTTGGTTGTATTGGCCACTAGCTAACGCATTACTCATATTGCCTATTTCACAAAACGCATTGCCTAAGTTTTCAAGTAATGCGTTGATGTTTTTAGCTGTTTGACCTATTTCATCGTGTTGATTAAGTGTAATTCGTAAACTGTAATCGTTGTCTTGTTGTATTTGCTGAATGGTTTGTTGAATGGTGTTCAGCGCCTTTTTAAATGAATGCGCAATTACAAAACCAATAATTAAACTAACCAGTAAAAATGCAAGCGCTGTATATAACGCATTTTGTAATGCCTGCTCTGTGCTATTTAAATTTTGTTTTGCACTATTAGTTATTTCCGTTGCCAAGGCCTTAATAAGCCCATTAACCAATTTTATTTCGTCCGTTGCACTGGCAAACCAGGTTTTTGCATCAACATGTGGCAAGATAACGGCGGTAGCGAGTCGCTTACTAATGGCGCTTTTTTGATTACCTGTAATGTCTCGATCAGCGCTTAATCGGCTCACATCATTTAGAAGCGCCGAAAATACATGCGCGGGTAAATACGGCTTCATATTCAATACAATCGCACTCACCTCATCAATTGACTGCGTACTCAAAGCGTCTTGACTGAGTAACAGCAGTAATGATTTTTTATCGTTCCTAAGTTCAACGTTATTAGTAAATGTAGCGGTCATTGCCTTTACGTTTACCACTTGTGGGTCAGTTTTTAGCGCCTCAAAACGCTTCAAATAATCGTTATTGGCATAATGGGTAAACTGCTTTTCACGCTTTCGTATTTCGGCTAAAAAGCGATTTACGGCTTCTGCACGCTGTGGCGTGTAATCACCTTTTGCAAATACCCCGTTTAAGGCGCCGCGCACTTGACCCAAATGCTCTTTTAACCAAATTAACTGAATTGACGATTTAAATTTAGCTGACAACTCTGGCTCAGTAATATAAACCGATAGCTTTTCAGTCAAGGTAATGGCATCTGCGTTAATTGCAGAATAAAAGTGAAAAAAGCCAGAGTCAGGTACTAGTGCATCCACTTTTTCTCTTATGTTCATGCGTTCAGAAAGCGTCTTTTGTAATTGCTGTATAACGTCGAGTGAATGTTTGTTCAGTGAAAGGGACTGTATCTTATCGATTTTCAATAAGAGTGCGTCAGCTGCGCTATCGGCATTTTTACGTTGCAATTGCAATGCTTGTTTACCTTGAGTGCCACCAGAACCTAAGTACCCGGCACTCAAGCCGCGCTCTACCGCAAAGTTATGTGCTAAATTATTAAGTAATTGTGTTAACTCAATAACCTCGTTTATATGAGTTTGAGCTGTCACTTGTACTTCGCTGTTTTTATTTAATTGGTAAATTAAAAATCCACTGAGCACACTGGGAATAAGCAAAATAAGAAGGAGCTTAAGAACAATCGGTAGGTTTTTTAGCATTGTGTGCATCCCTAAGTTTGGCAAGCAAAGCAGTTAAATGATACGACTCCTCTTTCACAATAGTTTAATTTCAGCAAAACAATATTTATTAATACAAATAAATTGGTTATCTATTCGTAACGGATTACCAAGGCAAACAAAAAAGCGCGTAAAACGCGCTTTTAGATAAATTACTGTCGTTATTAATGACCAATAAATTTAGAAACACCCAAGTACACCGTTAATTTTTTTTACGGCGACGATTACTGCGTTGACCTAAAATACGCTTTTTATCTCGCTGTTTGCGAGATTTTGTTGTGTTTTTTCTATTGTCTTTTGGCTCTCGGGTTAAATCCGGCTCAAATCCCGTTAACCATTGTGGGGTTAAACGTTCATCCAGTAATACTTCAATTTCTTCCAACAACCAATTTTCGTCTAGGCTCACCAGTGAAATTGCAGTTCCTGCTTTACCTGCACGCCCAGTTCTCCCAATGCGGTGTACGTAATCCTCAGCGATATACGGCAACTCAGCATTAATCACATAATCCAAACTCGGAATATCGATGCCACGCGCCGCAACGTCGGTTGCCACTAAAACACGTAACTCGCCGGCTCGAAACTGCTCTAGCGCTTTATTTCGTGCGCCTTGAGATTTGTCGCCATGAATAGCCGTGGTTGGTAAACCGTCTTTATTGAGTTCTTTCGCAAGTTCATCGGCATAATTTTTGGTACGCGTAAACACCAACACTTGATGCCAGTTGTTTTTTCCTATGGTGTAAGCGATTAACTCGCGCTTTCGTTCTTCGTCTACCGCATAAAATAATTGCTCAACTTTGGTCGCTGCGGTGTTAGGAGCATCTACCCCTACACGTTTTGGCTCATTTAGCCATTGCGATACATTATTGAGTACTTGCTCATCAACCGTTGCCGAGAATAGCAAGGTTTGTCGTGTTAGTGGCACATGACGCATTATGCGCTTAATTTCACCCATAAACCCCATATCCAGCATACGATCTGCTTCATCGAACACTAAATACGCTAAATCTGACAACGAAAGTGTGCCTTTAATCAAATGGTCGAGTAAACGGCCGGGCGTTGCTACAACAATTTGCGCGCCTTGTTTAAGTTGTTTTTCTTGTGGTCCAATATTTGCGCCACCGTACAAACACGCAACGTTCAATCCGCAGTTTTCACTGTACTGAGTACTCGCCTTTGCAACTTGTTGCGCAAGCTCTCGTGTTGGCACTAAGATTAAGGCACTTACCGTATTCGATATCGACTGACGTGATAACAGCTTATCGATAATGGGTAACATAAACGCTGCCGTTTTACCGGTTCCTGTTTGCGCGTGTGCAATGATATCGTGGCCGGCCATAATCTCTGGAATAGCCAATGATTGAATAGGCGTGGCCGTATGGTAATCCAATCGCGTTAAGGTCTCGGACAAGTGAGAATTTAGGTTAAATGCTGAAAATGACATGAGGTTACAAGTGAAAAGCACATGCGATAAATTATACCATTAATCGTTGTGAAAAAAGCTAACTCACTGGCCTATTTGCCTAAAATCTAACAAAAAAACTAACATACACATATCACCTGAAATTTAAGTCACTGATTTTCAATAACTTTCGTTTTGGCTTAATTGTTGCCATAGTTAATAAAAACACCAAACAAGAATTCCTATGATAAAAAATAAATTTCTATGGTGCGTTACTGTGTTGGTAGCATTGTTACAAGCTGCTGTTTTATGCTGGCATTACTTCAATCCTAAGATTGTATTTATTGGTGTATTGGATGCGCCCTACCTACTTGATGTGCCATCTTGGTTTTCACTGGTTGTCATGCCTATTTTTTCATTGTGTTGTTTGCTTTTAATGCGAAAACGCCTTCAAAGTACGACTGTTAATCGTGGTAAAGCAACCACCTACGCACTAATTGGGTTTGTATTTTCATTTAACTATGGTGCAACACTTGCGGGCAGTTACTATTGGGCAATGGAGTTATACACTGTAATATTAATTATTGGCATTGCTGTGATTGCATGTATCGTAAAATCATATCGTGCCGAATGTGTTTTTGGTTTTGCCTTGAGCCTTAGTTTTGTAATTGGCGCACTTCAGGCCTTGGTATTAGCATTAATCACAGCTTCTGTGTGCTGGCTGCTTTACAAATGCCGCAAACTGCCATTACACTTCGCCCGAGATAATTCATTTACATAATCATAAAAATATTAATGGATCCTAGGTATAAATTGGCGATCTACGCTGTGATTTCGCTGCTCGCAGGTTGTGCGTCGAACAAGATCACAACAATAAATAACCTTAACGCAGACGGAGCAAGCCTAAAGCAAGGTCGCTATATCAATCGCTATCCCGGTAATAAAACATATCCCTATAGCTGTGAAGAAAATTGCTACCCCCCTACTGACGATATTCACTGCGAAAGTGATATGGAGCAGTGCCAATACAGAGGTAAAAACCCAAAACTAACAACACACTCAGGCTATCAAATTCACTGGCTTGGTCATGCAAGCTTTGAAATTAAAACGCCCTCCGGCAAGCGATTTTTATTTGATCCGGTATTTGGTGAATTTGATTGGCCAGTTAATTGGGCGTTTCAAATGGCGAATGGCTTTGAGCGTCAATCACCCAAAAGCACAGTGCAAAACCTAAGCGATGTCGACGCTGTGTTATATTCCCACGTACATTATGATCATTTTAATAAGCACGATATTGCGTTAATTGGCAACAAACCCAAATATTTGGTGCCGCTAAATTTTGCCAAGCACTTTGACCGCAACCACTACACCATTCACGAAATGGATTGGTTTACAACGCGTCTCGTTGCACAAACCAAAGTCCACTTTGTGCCTGCCCATCATTTTAATAGTCGAATTTGGGTACCCTTTTTATACAACGACGATAATCAGGCACTGTGGGGCGGTTGGGTGTTAGAAGAAAACGGCAAAACTTTATTTTTTGCCGGGGACACTGGTTATTCAGATCATTTTAAAGATATTCAACGTCAATATGGTGATATCGACGTGTGCTTACTGCCAATCGCATCTTACTTTCACCAAGAGCACGAAACTTGGTATCGCTATGTACATACACGACCAGAAGACGCTATTGCGGCGGCAAACGATCTTAACTGCAAAGTGACCATTCCTTGGGGTTATGGCAATGCTAGTTGGCAAATGGGCGATCACAGTTCTCACTCCGCACTTTTTAGGCTGTTGCACACCTTGAAAATCATTGAAACAGACAGTCAGTTTTACATTATGAACGAAGGCGAAAGGCTGTCTTTGTAACACGAACTGCTGTAATAAAGTGTGTTAGTTTTTAGGTTTATTTAAGGCTATAAATACCAAAAAAAGAAGATGCCTTTAGCTGCCATGTTGGTATTTTTACTATTATTTTTTAGTTTTTCAGCAAATGCCCAAATTACAGTAAACCAAGATCCAATTGCATTAACGCAATTTGATACGCATTATTATATTGATGAATCTCGTACACAAAGTATCGCTGATATTCAAAATGCGCCGTTTTCCAGTGCAACCAACCGACTTACCCTAGGTACAAATGCAAAAACAACTTGGGTTCGATTTGCTTTGCACAACTCCTCGGCTGTAAAAAAACAACTGTTTTTGCATGTGCCAGAGGCTTACCACACCGAGCAGTTAACCCTTTATCTAATTAGTGACAGCAACACACAAATACGCCATTCGATTGACCTAGAAAACAATCAAGCTCATGAAATGTTATATGGTGGAACCGCAGTGTTTCCTTTAATACTTTCGCCTAACGAACGGTATCAGGTTTACTTAAAAAGTGATGTATTTTCACACCAATGGTTTACGCTTGCCATATACGATGAAACACAATCTAAACATGCCCTTGTAAGCGAAAATTATGATATTGCCATCATGGTTGGCATGCTGTTGGCGCTGATGTTTTACAACGTCATATTGTTTTTATCATCACGTAAAAAAGAAAATATTTTCTATGCGCTGTATTTAGTCTCGGGTACAACGTGGATTGCCCTTTCCTATGGTTTTTTAGCAACCTTATTTGGCATTTACGGCAAATCCATGATGCATCTACACCTTTCGCTACTTACCATGCCAAGCTTTCTGATCCTATTTATGATCAGTATTTTTGAAACCAAACGCCTATACCCGACTGAGCACAAAGCACTTATGTTTGTTTTACTGCTACTGGTATCTGATTTAGTGTTTGGCGTATTTGATATTATTGCAGCATTAAAACCAGCAAGCACATTAGCCGCAATAATGATTGTAGTGACATTAAGTGTCAGTCTTTCAATTTTAAAAAAAGGAAATCCGTTGGCAAAATACTTCTTATTTGGTCACGGTTTGTTTTTCACTTTTAACCTATTAGCCATCGGCTATTATAAAGGCCTATTACCAAATACTTATGTGACAAGTCACGGTGTCGGCATTGGCATTATGCTCGAATCATTTATGTTAGCGTTTATTATTTCGTACCGTATTCGTGTGTTAGAGCACATAGAAAAGCAACAGGCGGCGCTGCAAGTGCAAGCAAATACCGACCCGCTAACGCAACTTTATAATCGACGTTACTTTGACCAAGCTACCGAAGCGATTTTAGCTGACGATAAGCAAACATACCCTGTAACAATTGCCATCGCTGATATTGACTTTTTTAAGAAGTTTAACGACAAATATGGACACCAAGTAGGTGATGAAGTACTTGTGGTTTTTGCCGATATATTGCAAAAATTCACGCCTGATAATGCCATCGTCGCGCGACTTGGCGGTGAAGAATTTATCATTGCCCTGCCTAATCACAGCGAAAGCCAAGCATTTGCCTTAATTGATAAAGTACGCAAGCAAATCGAAAACACTACCATTAGCTCGCATACTCATGATGCCTTATCTATAACAGCAAGCTTTGGTGTTTGTGAAATAGAGTCATTACTAAAGCCAGCCATTATTAATGCTGACAACGCACTTTACCGCGCAAAAGAAAATGGGCGAAATCAAGTGATGTCTTTTAGCACGCTGAACAAACCTAGATTATCGTTACAAACACAATAACTTAATCAATAAAAACATATTTATTTACAAAACAGCGCGTTGTTAAACGTGTTCTATTTGCTATCTTGACGTATTTTCGTTAAAAACAAGCTAAGTTTTGCAGTTTTTAACGCAAAATAGAAATATTTAACGCTAAGGGAAATCTTAATGAAAAAATCAATTCTTGCAGTTGCACTTGCAACTGCGTTTCTTGGTGGTTGTGGTGACCAACAAGCTGATACCGCTAAAGTAGAAAAAGAACAAAAAGCGAAAGCGCCTGCAGCCACAAAAACAGCAGCACAAACTAAAGCAGAGCTTGGCAGCTTTGGGGTTGATCTGACTGCACGTAATTTAGACGTGAAACCAGGTGACGACTTCTTTATGTACGCAAGTGGTACATGGTACGACAATTATGTAATGCCAGCGGATAAAACACGCTTTGGTGCATTTACTGCGCTAGCTGAACGCAGTGAAAAACAAGTTAAAGAAATCATCGACGATATCACAAGCCGTAAAGACCTAAACGCAGAAGAGCAAATGATTGCTGATTTCTACAATGCGTATATGGATGTTGAAACAATCAACAAAAAAGGTATTACGCCAATCCAAGGTTTACTTGATGAAATTGGTTCAGTTAAAAACACGGATGACTTAACGCGTATCTTTGGTAATGCATGGCTAACAAGTGTGTCATCACCGATTGGCGGTGGCATGTGGTTTAACCGTTTAGACCCGAATCAATATGAAATGTCAATGGGCGCTGGCGGTTTAGGTTTACCAGATCGTTCATATTACCTTGAAGACAGCGAGCGTTTTGCTAAAACACGTGACGCATACGTTGCGCACATTGCAAGTGCACTTAAGTTTGCTGGCGTTGACAACACCGAAGAGCGCGCAAAAGCAATTTTAGCGCTTGAAACTAAAATAGCCGAAGGTCATTGGCCACGTGAAAAGCGTCGTAATCGCGATTTAACATTAAACCAAATTAAGCGCACTGACCTTGCAAAAGAATACCCTGGCTTTAACTGGGATCTGTATTTTGAGCAGACTGGTTATAAAGTACCGCAGCTAAATATGGCTCAGCCAGAACCAATCAAAGCAATGATTTCACTGATTAACGGTGAAGACATTAACGTTTGGAAAGATTACCTAACCTTTCATGCGATCCGTGGTAACGCAAGCCTACTTTCTGAAGAAATCTATGCAAATAATTTCGAATTCTTCGGTAAAGAATTAAGTGGTCAACAAGAACCGCGTCCACGTTGGAAGCGTGCAATTGGCGCGATGTCAGGCACTGAATCAATGGGTTTTGCGATTGGTAAAGTATACGTAAAACGTTACTTCCCAGAGTCATCAAAAGCACAAATGGCTGAGCTTGTAGAAAACCTTCGCACTGCACTTGGTGAGCGTATCGATGGTTTAGACTGGATGGGCGCTGAAACTAAAGTTAACGCAAAAGCGAAACTTGCTGCGTTTAACCCTAAAATTGGTTACCCAGATGTATGGCAGGAGTTCGACGGCCTGAAAATCGCAAAAGATGATTTAATGGGTAATGTGCGTAACACGCGTCAATTCTTCCGTGCTGAAAGTGCAGCAAAAGAGCTTGAAAAAACAGATCGTAATCGTTGGGGCATGACACCACAGCGCGTAAATGCATACTACAACAGTTCGTTTAATGAAATTGTATTCCCAGCTGCTATCTTACAGCCGCCATTCTTTGATCCAAACGCTGATGCGGCAGTTAACTATGGTGCGATTGGTGCGGTGATTGGTCACGAAATGGGTCACGGTTTTGATGATCAGGGTTCGAAATCTGATGCTAACGGTATTCAACGTAACTGGTGGACTGATTCAGACCGTTCTGCTTTTGAAGCAAAAGCAGACAAATTAGCAGAGCAGTACAGCAAGTACGAACCAATTCCAGATAACTTTGTAAACGGTCGTAACAGCTTAGGTGAAAACATTGGTGATGTGGGCGGCCTTGCAATGGCTTATCACGCGTATAAATTAAGCCTTAACGGTAAAGAAGCCGAAGTAATTGATGGCTTAACAGGCGATCAGCGTTTCTTCTTAGCGTGGGCACAAGTGTGGAAAGAAAAACGCACTGAGCAAAGCATGCTAAACCAATTACGCGCGGGTACTCACGCACCAGGTCGTTTCCGTGCACTTGCGCCACGTAACCATGATGCTTGGTACAAAGCGTTTGACGTAAAAGAAGGTGATGCACTTTACCTTAAACCAGAAGAGCGTGTTCGCATCTGGTAATCAAAATAGTACGTTTAAAAGCCCGGCTTAAGCTGGGCTTTTTGTTAACACCACATGTTAATTTAACAAATGGCTGGATACTTTCATTTTACTTTATTCTAAACCGCCTTTATCACCTTTATTTTTGTATATGGCGTAATCACTTAGCATTAAACGCTCGTCAACTTAGCGTAGCACTCATAAATCACACATTCTTTTGATCTATTTCCGCTATTTGTCAATATTTTAGCCACTTAGACCTCTGTACTATGCAACTTGTTAAATATTTGTGTTAATGTTCGCGCGCTTTTTAACAAACGCTGCAATTTTAATACAAGGCTTCACTCATGAATAACAAGCTGTTTTTGTGTCTACTGTTATTCAGCTTTATGCTGTTTACTCCGACTTCAATGGCCGCCTCCACGGTCGGCTCTCCTCTTGATTTAACTGCGAGCACGCTGGGCTACATCTGTATCGCAATTTTCGTTTTAGCATACGCATTTGTGATGCTTGAAGAAAAGTTACATATGCGCAAGTCCAAGCCGGTACTGGTTGCCGCAGGATTAATTTGGATCTTAATTGGTAGTTATTACGTTAATAATGACTTGCCAGGGATCACTGAAGCTGCGTTTAGACACAACTTGCTTGAATTTGCCGAGTTAATGTTGTTCTTATTAGTTGCCATGACCTACATTAATGCGCTTGAAGAACGTCGAGTATTTGATGCATTGCGCGCGTGGATGATCCGTAAAGGCTTTAGTTATCCTGTGCTTTTTTGGTTAACTGGTTGGTTATCATTCTTTATCTCACCAATTGCAGACAACTTAACCACCGCACTACTCATGTGTGCTGTGGTAATGAAAGTGGCTGAAGGCGACAAGAAGTTTATTAATTTGTGCTGTATTAACATTGTTATTGCAGCCAATGCGGGTGGCGCATTTAGTCCATTTGGCGATATTACAACACTTATGGTGTGGCAAGCAGGCAAAGTCGAGTTCCTTGAGTTCTTTGCGTTATTCTTACCGTCAGTAGTTAATTACCTTGTACCAGCTGCTATTATGAGCTTCTTTGTTGAGCGTAAACAGCCAGCTGCAGCGCAAGTAGATGTTGAACTAAAGCGCGGAGCAATCCGCATCTTATGCCTATTTTTACTTACCGTAACCACAGCTGTATTGTGTCATAGCCTACTTCACTTACCACCAGTACTTGGCATGATGATGGGTCTAGGTTATTTACAATTCTTTGGTTACTTCCTGCGTATGACATTACCAGGCTCTCTTGCACGTAAAAAAGCGCTTGCTGAAAGTAAAGGCGATGAAAGACGCTTAAAATCACTGGGTAGCGTAGTTCCGTTTGATGTATTTGCTAAAGTATCACGCGCAGAATGGGACACCTTATTATTCTTCTACGGCATCGTGGTGTGTGTTGGTGGTCTTGGTTTCTTGGGCTATTTAACATTAATGTCTGAAGCGCTATACGGCGGTATGTCAGCAACGACGGCAAACGTATTACTGGGGATGATTTCTGCGGTTATCGATAACATTCCAGTCATGTTTGCGGTACTTGCCATGTCGCCTGAATTATCACACGGTCAGTGGTTATTAATTACGCTTACAGCAGGCGTGGGCGGTAGCTTATTATCCATTGGTTCTGCGGCGGGTGTGGCATTAATGGGTCAGGCGCGTGGTTACTATACCTTCTTTGGTCATTTAAAATGGGCACCCGTGATTGCGCTTGGTTATGCCGCTAGTATTTTGGTGCATTTATGGGTTAACTCTGAGTTATTTACCATTTACACCTAACACACAGTAAGGGAAGCAAATGCTTCCCTTTTTTATTAACACGCTAATTTTTCTCTAAATACACTTTCTAAAAACTGCAGTAATATTTTTATTTTTGGTAAATTTATACGGTTTCTAGGATAAATCGCGTACATATCTGACGGCGTCAATTGCCAATTTCGTAATACCTTAACCAAACGTCCAGAGTTTACATCATCCTGACACATATAATTGGGTAAGGCGGTTATACCTAGCCCGTCAATACACGCTTGCTTAATCACACTAAAGTCATCAACAACCAGTTTGGGCGAAAAGCTAACTTCCTGTGTCTGACGTTTATTTAATAGCGTAATGCCTGACACGCTAATACTGCTGCTCATCACGAGCCAATTTAATGTGTCTAGAGATTTAATCTCGGGTTTAGTTGCTAACGCGTTTAAGTATTTTGGACTTGCGTACAACCCTCGGGTCGCGCAGCCTAACTTTTTAGCTATTAAGTTCGAATCCTCAAGCTTGCCAATGCGCACTAACATATCAAATCCACCTTCAACTAAGTCGACACGTTGATTAGTTAAATTAAGTTGCAATGAAAGCTCGGGATATTGAGATAAAAACTCAGTGATCTTGGGCTTTAAAATCTCTTGACCAATCGACACAGATGCGCCGACTTTTACTTCACCAGAAACTGTATTTCGTGCCTTATCAATCACCGCATTGGCTAGGGCTGCTTCTTCAGAAATACGTTTGCAGTGCGCTATGTAGTGCTTGCCCGCTTCTGTTAATTTTTGCGAACGCGTGGTTCTTTCAAGTAAGGTAATACCTAACGTTGACTCTAGTTTTGCTATTTTTCGACTGACGTTAGCTTTTGGCATTGCTAACCTTTGTGCTGCAGCGGTAAAGCTACCGCTTTCTACCACCGCAAGAAACACCATCATGTCATTTAAGTTAAGCATTGATTCTAATTGTTGTTGTAAATGAATTTATCTTAATCACAAACAGGTATTTTTAAAACAATAATTTCACTCTACTATGTATCTATCAAAGTAGAAAATGAATAGGAAATACCATGCAAGTATTAACACGTAATGAATTACCACTTGGTGGTTTTGCTGGTTTAGTTGAGCACCGTTTTGTCACGGATAGTCGATTATTCGGTTCACGTAAATCACCGTTAACATTCGAAGGATTGGGTCAATTTGTTTATTTGGCTGATGCCAAATTTAATCCTTTTGGTGAAACCACAATGCACCCTCATAAAGAGATAGACGTCATCACTATTATGCTTGATGGGCAAGTTACCCACGAAGGCTCATTAGAGCACGGTAAAAGTTTGCAAGCGGGTGATGCGCAAGTACAGCGCGCTGGTGGTGAAGGCTTTTCACACAATGAAATAAACCCAAATTCGTCAACTAATCGTTTATTACAATTATGGGTGTTGCCAGACACATTAGGCGAACCCGCAGCGTATAAATACTATAAAACAGCCAAACAAGGCATTACACATATTTACGGCGGTGATAAAACTCAAAACGCTACGTTTGATAGTAAAACCCATATTTACATCGTTAAACTCGCCGCTGGCGAAAGCTACCGTGCTGATACAGAAACATTAGCATATGTCTATAAGGGTAACCTAGATGTTGAAACTACAGAGCGACAAATAATGGCAACTGATGGCACGCTTGTACGTACTAAACACGCGACCTTTAGCGCACTAACACCGAGCGAGTTTGTAGTAATAAATCACGTAGAATAGTTAAAACGCCAATGCCAGTAGCGGCACATTTGACACAAACACAATTGCCGATGTAAGTGTTAACACTTTAATTTGTGTTGAAAGCATTCTCATTGAAGGAAAAAGCAAGGTCGCTGCTACTGCCACAAACGGTAAACCAAATGTGGTACCAAGAATAAACGCAATTTGCTTGCTGGGAACATCAAATGCACCATGGTTTATTGTGGCGTAATGAGCAAGATACGCATTTGAGATAATTAACACGGTTAATAACAACACCATTACCCAATCGAGCTTACGTTGAAAGGTGGGGTTAACCAACGAGTGTGAAGTATTGGTTTGTGCTGACGTATTCATAAGTCATCCTTGATAAGTTAGGTAGCGACTGGCTTAATATTGCGCGACTCCATTTGCAATAATTTAATATAAGCAAAGGGTGTACCTAATTTCAAGGAAATACGTCACTTAAAACATAATGCGTGATTGTGTTTATAAGTACGCCGTGTTGTGTCGCTTTTGCATTAGCGTAACAAATCCTTATGCAACGCTAATTTTAAGCTGATTAACCTTTTTAAAACCGGGTTATTTAAAGATTTTATTCGCCCACTTCGTTAAACCAGCAGTTACACTACCAAAGTTGTCACCATTTAACATTGGGATATCACCCAAAGCCTGTTGTAATGCCTTTTTGAGTAATGGCGATTGTGCACTACCGCCAGTTAGGTAAATCACATCTGGGCGGGTACCGGCTGCACAAATTGCGTCGTGCGCAAGATTCACCATTTGCTTTAAACTGTCATTAATCGCATCGCTCAAATCATGATGTTCAATTAACTGCATAAGATCAGATTCAACAAACGAAAGATCTGCATAATGCGTGCTCTGTTCCGATAAACCAATTTTCGCCAACTCCCCTTGCCTAACGACTTGATGAGATTGTTTATTTTCAAGCACTTTAATTAAACGCGAAAGTAAATTTGGCTGCTCTACATCACGCAATAAACGCGTTAATTCGCGATGATTTGTATCGCTGTAAAACTCACTTTGCAAATGAATATCGTTGATTTTACACGCTTGCCAATAAAGTGGATGTGGCATAGGTAAACCCGATTTCATTTGTGTTCCTAAACCAAATTGCGGCATCAATTTATGAAAACTTAGAGCGATGTCTAAATCGTTTCCGCCAATACGTTTACCTGTATGCGAAAGAAAGTCGTTGCTGCGATCATGGTTTTCGCGAAACGATGGACCCATTTGCACGAATGAGCAATCCGACGTACCACCGCCAATATCAACCACCAGCACTTTAGTATTTTCAGTGAGGGAGGTTTCAAAGTCGATACCAGCAGCCAGTGGCTCATACAAGAATTCTACGTGTTTAAACCCTGCTCGCTGAGCTGCTTTGGTTAATATACTAATCGCTTGTTGATTGCTTTCTTCTCCGCCAACGGCTTGAAAGTTAACTGGGCGACCAATTACCGTATGCGATAAACTATGTTTTAAATGGTTTTCGGCGCGGGTTTTGATTGCCATAATCATGGCTGTAGCAATGTCTTCAAAAAATGCAATTTGCTCTGGTTTTAACCCGGTTGCACCGAAAAATGATTTAGGAGATTTAACGTAAAAGCCTTCTTCGGGGAATTCTATATACTCATCGATGGCTTCTCGGCCAATGTAAATTCCGCTTTCATTATTTGCTAAATCAAGATCGCTGCGAATAGCAGGAATACCGGCCAACAGTCCTTTTCGTTGACTAACGTACGTGTCAGCCAGGTCGCCCTTAGCTAAGTTTTTAGCAACATAGTCAACAATTAAACTGTTGTGCTGAGCATATAAAGTAGATGGTAAATACGGTTTGCCATTCTCTAGCGGTACAAGCTTAGGAACACCTTGCTCTAAAACACCCATAGCGCAATTTGAACTACCATAATCAAAACCAACAATCATCGCATACTCCTAAGCAAAAAAAGGTCGCGCAGAGTAGCACAGAGCGTTAGCAAGTACCATGGTTTTTAAAATTGATTGTGTATCATCCAATACAACCCGCTCTAAAGCGGTAAAATAAGGCATTAGTTTTTAACACGTGCTTATTTTTTAATACATTTTAATAGTGAACGTATCACTTAAAACTCGATTATACGGTAAATAACAAGTTGAAAATGCTTACTATACTATTAGTTAAATTACCGAAAGAGATAAGCTACTCGTTCTTAGGCAATCATGGTTAAATATTTACTGATTATAATTATAAGCGTTGCCTTCACGTTGGCGCTCGTTGCAATGTCATCGCTTTCAGCCACTTATTATTGGCTTGATTTAGTGACAAGTTTTATTCCACACCTATTGATGCTGAGCCTTGGCTTATCGTTGATACTCATTTTTATAAAGCCAAAATTAGCATCTAACATCGCTGTAATTACATTCACCACATTGTTAATTAATCTACCTATAAATCTTTCATTTAATTACTACAGCGACCCCAGCATTACGGTTAGCCAACTTAACCTTAATTATTACAATGCTGACATTGAAAGCGTTTACAACATACTTGGCAACGAAGGTAGCGATATAACAGCACTATTTGAAGTGAATGATACTGATCGCGCACGCTTTATCGCGCTGCGTGGAGATTACTTTGATTATGGCTCTGCCGAAATTGAAGGGTTTCCAGATGGTATCGGTGTCATTACTAAATTCCCAATTTTGCAACGTATCACTCACTCAGTTTTTGAAAACAGCGTACGGGGTGTTATTGTTGAACTGCATTTAGCCGTAGAACATGAAAAATTACGTGTATTTGCTTTGCACCCACCCTCGCCGCGTAATCAAAAATTGTGGCATAAACGCAATATGATGTTGTTGTACTTAACAAACCTATTAAACCAACACCATGACATTAAACACACATTAGTATTAGGAGATTTTAATACCGGACCTTTGTCACAACACTTTACCCGTGTTGAGCGTTTCAACACTTGCTATCAATTAGCTGGCCATTATGCATCTTGGTCACCTGTTAAATTACCGCAGCCGTTATATTCGATTTTTGGACTTACCATTGACCACTGCTTATTAAGTGACTCACTATTACTCGATACATTAACCACCCAATATATCCCGGGTAGTGACCATGCTATGTTGAAATATAACATTGTATTACCAAAGCAATAAAAATACGTTGAGATATGGCAGACTATGCTAAACTCCGCGGCGATTTATTAAGTGAGAATTCTATGAACCGTCGCAAAAAAATTTATGAAAAGCTGAAAAAGAAAGACAAGAAAGCAAACGAAAAGCTGAATAAAAATAATAAGCCAAAATACATCTCGAAAGCAGAGCGTGAAAAACTGGCACAAACGACACCTGACAACAATCAGTCAGAAGACTAGAGCGTAAAGTAAAACACGCTCTACATTATTTATGTTGGGCTTTTTTAAACAGCAATAAAATAAAGTAACGCTCGTTTGCAGCAAAGCGTTAAACGCACCGAATACAGAAACAAAGAAGTAACACATTAAATAAGAATTTTGTCGGTTTATTTAGATTTAACTACGTTATATATTAATAACGGGAATAATAGTTAAATTATGCCGAACACTAAAAACGATTAATTGTTATATAATTGAATGTAAAAGCGTTTTTAACTGAAAGGTACGTTATTAGACACATAACGCATGGAGTGGGTACGAGTTTGTATCGAATAGCTATTTTTAATGTTTGTTTAATACTTTGCACGTTTTCGCTGTATGTAGCGGCAAGCGCAAAGCTCAATGTGGTTACCGAAGAGTGGCGACCATATAATTATACAAACGAGCACGGTGAAGTTGTTGGTCGCGCGACTGAGCGCGTCAAAGCTATTCTAGACAGTATTAATATTGAGTACCAAATTACGTCTTACCCGTGGGCGCGTTCTATGATTTTAACCGCTAACGACGAAAACACCCTTATTTATACCATTCTTAAAACAAAAGAGCGCGAAAACTTGTTTCAATGGGTTTGTCCGCTTATTGGCCCAGTTAAAGTTAATTTGTACAAGTTAGCGAAGCGCAAAGAGATAAATATAACCACGCTTGAGCACGCTAAGCGCTATGTTACATCCATCGAAAAGGGCGAATCAGATCATGAATATTTGTTGGCAAATGGCTTCAAAAATGGCGTTAACCTCGATGTAACGAGCGACCCTTACGCAGGTGCACGAAAGTTTTTTGCAGGACGTGTCGACTTGGTATTACAAACAGAGTGGGAAATGTCAGAAAATCTGCGTCATTTCAATCATACCGAGTCTGAAATCGAAAAGTTGATTGAGGTAACTAAGGCCAGTGACGAAGAAGGCTGCTTAGCGTTCAGCAACAAAACAGATAAAGCATTAGTAGAAAAAGTAAGAAACGCATTAAAAGCGTATAATCAAAAACACGGCTTATAATCACAACTTACCGCAACAACTACCCCGTTCCCGGCAATACACATTTGTTAACATTTATTGTGATGAGTTTATAGTAAAGTGACATTAGATTTGGTAAATATATCAACCATATAGAAAGTCTATAAAGCATATTACTTTAACTTCAAAAGGATTTGACCTTGCAATACGTTGAAATTTTTACGCTCGTTCTGTTTGCTGTGCTCTTTAGCATTGGTTACAAAAAAAATAACCGCAATATGATGTTAACTGCCTCATTATGTTTGTTAATTGGTTTTGCTATCGAACCATTTGTAATCGGGTTTGAGCAGGGCATTGCAGATGCGCGAAATTAAAAAATTAACAGTATCACATTAAAAGGACATTCAAATGAGACTTAAACTGGCTCCCCTATTCGTAATCTTTCTGTTTTTTGTTACATACTCGATGAGCGCAAGTGCAGAAGAATGCTCTGTAAAACTCAGCGCGAAAGAACAAACGCGTTGTTTAGAACGAAAAATTGTTAAATTAGAAAAAGTGATTGAAACATTGAGCAAACAATCAAGTTTGCTGCCAAAAAATACGATTGTTGAACTTGATGCGACACAATGCCCACTTGGTTGGACTAAATATGACTCACATCAAAATAACATTAACAGTCGTTCTGTCGCGCCAACAACCATTAAATGCAAAAAATCTTAGCGCATCCTAATTGGTGACTATGAAAGCATTTACTTATATCGCAATTTCTCTGTGCGTTGTGACTTCGCTTATTTTGATTTTAAACGGCGAAAACACAACGCAAGATATAACAAATACGTCGCTTAAAACGCAGCAGAACATCGAACAGTTTGAACATGAAAAAATCACCAAACCTCAGCCTATAACTAACGCGTTACCCACACAATCAAAGCACACCAAGCAAGGCCATTTAATTGAAATTACCAAACCACAATGGCGTTTTGAAGATGACATAAAGAGCCAGTTAAGTGCATTAAAGTTACGTGCAAAATCGGGAGACGCTGAAGCGAGTTACCTTCTTGCCCGTAATTTTCGTTATTGTTTATTCGCACCGTTAAATGAGCAAATGTTTGAAGACAAGCTTGAGCAAGCCTACCAATTTACAGACAGCACCGTGGCAATTGAGCGTGTGCGTGAACAGTATACCTATTGCCAGGGGCTTGAATCAGAAAATTTAAACGCCTTTTACACCTACTTAGAAACTGCAGCAACTCAAGGATTTGTGCCTGCGCAGGAAACATTAGGGCACGTCACTGCTGAGTTTTACATGCAATCACAAGGCTATGCATCATTATCGCGCGATGATTATATTGCAACGCGCAATGCATTTACGACACAAAAACTTGCGCTGTTAGAGCAAGCGGGTAAAAAAGGCAGTATTGATGCATTAATTCAATTGTCGAATCTGCATCACTCACAAAACGCAGGGAAATTTGGTCATGTAAAGTCATTTGCTCTAAACCAATTGATCACCCAATTTACCAACAATGACAAAATTTATAATCGCTTCTCTAGGTTCGTTAATAGACAGTACGATAGGCTCACTGCTGAAGAGCATGATAAAGCGAGTGAACTGCTGGAGCAGTGGTCAACGGATATTTATAAAAACGGTACGCTCTATCATTAGCGTATTTTTATAAAATATAACGCTCAGCGAGTAGATATAAGATTAGTGAAAACATTATTAAAATGCGCGCGTTATTTAAAGGTGTGTGACTTTGTCACACACCCGTATAACAGATTGAGTACGACTACTTAGTGACTTTGCGTACCCTAAAGTTACGGCCTTTCATTTTGCCTTCGCTAATGGTTTTTACAGCCGCATTGGCAATTTTTCGCGTTACCGCGACATACGATGTCATCGCCGTTACTTTGATTTTACCAATGTGTTCACCGGTAATTGTGCTATTTGACGTAAGCGCACCCAGAATATCGCCCGGGCGAAGTTTTGCTTTTTTACCACCATCAATTTGCAGCGTAATATTTGGCGCGCGCTCAATCGCGTTTGCAAATACCTCATCGCCTGGTAAATCAGTGGGCGTTGCTTCGATATTTAAATAGTCTTCTAACGCATTCACTTTATGGGATTCTTTATAACTCATAAGCGAACAGGCAATACCTTTATTGCCGGCGCGGCCGGTACGGCCAATGCGGTGAACATGCACTTCAGGGTCGTGCGCTATGTGATAATTCACCACCATATCAACATGGTCAACATCAATGCCGCGCGCTGCAACATCGGTTGCAACCAAAATAGTTAAACTCTTGTTAGCAAAGCGCACTAAAGTACGGTCACGATCTTTTTGTTCTAAATCACCATGCAGCGCAGCACTATCAAAGCCAAAATGACTTAATTCATCGCATACATTTTGACATTCACTTTTGGTATTACAAAACACCACCGCTGATTTTGGCTGAAACTTAAGTAATAGGCGATTAACCGCATCTAAACGTGCATCATTATTTTCAACTTCATAAAAATATTGGCTAATTGAGCTGTGATCATGCGTTGCTTCTACCACGATTTTTTCAGGATTAACCATCACATGCTGTGCTAACTGCTCGATTTTAGTTGGGTAAGTGGCACTAAATAATAAATTTTGTCTTGCTGTTGGTAGGTGCTCAATGATGCAATTAAGTGACTCTTCAAACCCCATTTCTAGCATACGATCGGCTTCATCAAGCACAAAGGTATTTACTTCATCTAGAATTAAACGCCCTTTTCGTAAATGCTCTTCAATACGCCCTGGCGTACCAACCACAATGTGGGCGCCATGTTCAAGCGAGCCTATTTGTGGCCCCATCGGTGCGCCACCACATAATGCAAGCACTTTAATATTGTGAATCGCACGTGCGAGCTTTCGTATCTCTACTGCTACTTGGTCGGCAAGTTCACGTGTCGGGCACACAACCACTGCTTGCACGCGAAAACGTTTAACATTTAAGTTATGTAACAAGCCAAGTGAAAACGCAGCCGTTTTACCCGAACCTGTTTTGCCCTGCCCAATCACATCTTTACCCGCAAGAATAAGCGGCAAGGTTTGCGCCTGAATATCGGTCATTGTGGTATAACCTAAACTGGTTAAGTTTTCTAAAAGCGCGGGCGATAACGCCGTAGTTGAAAAACAAGAAGTTGAAGACAAAGCGAACACTCAAATATTGCAAAAAGAGAAGTATATCACAGCATGTCATCACTGTTAGTCTCAAACTATGCTTGCTATAGTGTCACAAACAATTAAATGAACTGATCACTTTGAAAAAAATCGCGCTCTTTGTAGATATTCAAAATATCTACTACACCACACGCCAAGCCTATCAACGCCAATTTAATTACCGTGAGTTATGGCAACAAATGTCTAATCAAGGAGAAATTGTACTCGCCAATGCATACGCAATCGCGCGCCAAGACGACCAACAGCATAAATTTCAAAAAGCACTTAAACACATTGGCTTTGACGTAAAACTCAAACCCTTTATCCAACGCGCTGACGGCTCAGCAAAAGGCGATTGGGATGTGGGTATTACGATTGATGTTTTAGAGCATGCGCCGAATGTTGATGTGGTGTGTTTACTCTCTGGCGATGGGGATTTTGATTTATTACTGCAAAAAGTTGCAGCTAAACATGGTATAGAAACCTGGGTATATGGCGTTGAAAAACTTACCGCACAGTCACTTATTTACAGTGCCAGTCGTTTTCAACCTATTACCAATGGATTGTTACTATAGATGACTAGTCATGGCGAGAAAATTATCCCTGATACAATATGTAAAACGCCGTAATGGTGTACCGCTCGGTGCATCAGGCTCGCTTACAAACATGCTTAAAAATGCCCTTGGTGCTAATAACTTTTCGCAGTTTTGGCTTTATTGGAACCCGATTTGGGGCTATTACTTAGCGACGAAAATTCAAAAACCACTAACGCTCTTTTTGCCACACACTCTCGCGCTAATTTTAACATTTAGTATCAGTGGACTAGTTCACGATTTAGCGGTAAGCGTAATCAAACAAGAAGTATTTTTTGTTTGTACACCGTGGTTTTTTGTAATGAGTTTAGCCGTTATAGCATCGACTAAATTGAACATTAATGTGAGCAAGTTTACTTTCGTTATCCGAGCATTTATACATTTATCGACCATAGTTATTTGCTACTGGCTAAGTGATTTCATTTTGCGATTAATGTAACAAAATAATTCTAAGCCTTTATTTTTCTTGGCAATAAAATAGTTAGTCGCTAGATTAGTTTATGTTTATAAAATCAACAGGAACTAAAATGCGCTTAATTATTATTTGCTTATTATCATTTTTAACAATACCTACGGTGCTTGCAAAAACAACGCAAATTGACCTAAAAGTATTCGCCACAGACTACTACAATGCAATGGTTGCAACTCAAGCACCAAACGCAACATCAAAAGAGTTAGAAAATTACTTAGCATTTTTAACCGATGATATAGGTCACACGCATTTACCTTATGTGACTGATGATGCGAGAAGACCCGATGGCAAAGAAGCGATGCGTAAAGGCATGACGTTTTATTTAGGTGCACACACAGAATACAACTCAAAGTTACTCAATGTATTTGCTTTTAATAACTCAGCTGTTGCGATTCGTTACACATCAAATGCCAAAGGCATTCATCCGCAAAATAAGCAGCCACTTGCGTATTCAAATGTGATGATGGAAGTACTCGAAATTGAAGATGGTAAAGTTGCGGTTATTCGTAAATATCATGAATAACGGTTCGCATGTGATAAGAATATTTAAATGATTCGTTAGACAATAAAAAAGCGCGGTAAGCAGAACTTACCGCGCTTTTCGTTAAATCAGTTTATTAAACCATTTTAACTGGTACTGCTTGCTCAGAACCGAACTTAGTCGTTAGCTCTTCTTCAAGCGGTGTAAACGCTGTTAGGTCAATGCCTTCAACTGCTGCTGAGTATTCAGCCATAGTTGGGAAACGACCAAGAATAGTTGAAAGTACTACTAATGGTGTTGAACCAAGTAGTGACTCACCTTTCTTCTCTGAAGTATCAGCTACAACACGGCCTTGGAAAAGACGTGTTGATGTTGCGATAACTGTATCACCTGGTTCTGCTTTTTCTTGGTTACCCATACATAGGTTACAGCCTGGGCGTTCTAGGTATAGGATGTTTTCGTACTTAGTACGTGCAGCCGTTTTCGGATTTGCATCGTCAAACTCAAAACCTGCGTACTTAGCAAGTACTTCCCAATCACCTTCAGCTTTAAGCTCATCAACAATGTTGTATGTTGGTGGCGCAACAACCAGTGGCGCTTTAAATTCGATTGAACCGTTTTGCTTTTCTAGGTTACGTAGCATTTGCGCGATGATCTGCATGTCACCTTTGTGAACCATACACGAACCAACGAAACCAAGGTCAACTGGTTTGCCATCGTAGAAAGAAACTGGACGAATAACATCGTGCGTGTAACGCTTAGACACGTCATCGTTGTTTACGTCTGGGTCAGCGATCATTGGCTCAACGATTTCGTCAAGGTTAACCACAACTTCTGCGTAGTACTTAGCGTTGTCATCTGGTGCAAGTGCTGGTTGCTCACCAGACTTAATACCTGCGATACGCTCGTCAGCCAAGTCGATAAGACCTTGAAGCGTTTTCGCTTCGTTTTCCATACCCTTGTTGATCATGATCTGGATACGGCTCTTAGCAAGTTCAATTGACTTGATAAGTGTTTCGTCGTTTGAAATACAGATTGACGCTTTCGCTTTCATTTCTGCAGTCCAGTCAGTAAACGTGAACGCTTGGTCAGCCATTAGTGTACCAATGTGAACTTCGATAATACGACCTTGGAACACGTTCTCACCGCCAAATTGCTTAAGCATTTGTGCTTGCGTTGCGTGTACCACGTCACGGAAGTCCATGTGCTTAGCCATTTTGCCTTTAAACGTTACTTTAACTGAATCAGGAATTGGCATTGCCGATTCACCTGTTGCTAAAGCAAGTGCTACAGTACCTGAGTCGGCACCGAATGCTACACCTTTAGACATACGCGTGTGTGAGTCACCACCGATGATGATTGCACGGTCGTCCACAGTAATATCGTTTAATACTTTGTGGATTACGTCAGTCATTGAGTGGTAAATGCCTTTAGGATCACGTGCAGTGATAAGGCCAAACTTGTTCATGAACGCCATTAATTTAGGAATGTTTGCTTGCGCTTTTGCATCCCAAACTGATGCTGTGTGACAACCAGACTGATAAGCACCATCTACAAGTGGTGAAATCGTTGAAGCAGCCATCGCTTCAAGTTCCTGACATGTCATAGGGCCCGTTGTATCTTGCGAACCTACGATGTTAACTTTAACACGTACGTTTGAACCAGCGTGTAGTGGCGTTTCAGATTGCACACCTACCGCATTACGGTTAAAGATTTTCTCAACCGCAGTAAGGCCTTGGCCTTCGTGTGAGATTTCTTTTGACGGTGCGTAAACTGCTGGTGCATCAACGCCTAGCGTTTCTGCTGCTAGCGTTTGAAGTTTCTTACCGAATACAACCGCGTAAGAGCCGCCCGCGCGCATGAATTCAACTTTCTGTGGCGTGAATGCAGATGACACATCTACAAGCTCTTTGTCACCGTTGTATAGTTTCTTCGCTTGGGTATCAATTGTTAATACCGTACCCGTTGCTACTGAGTAAGCTTCTTCTAGTACTGGGTCGCCATTTGCGTCTGTAACTGTTTTACCGTCAGCGTCAACTTTCTTAACCCAGTTTTTAAGGTCAAGACCGATACCACCGGTTACGTCAACCGTTGTAAGGAAGATAGGCGCAATACCGTTTGTACCAGCAACAACCGGTGCGATGTTAATAAATGGAACATATGGGCTCGCTTGCTCACCTGCCCAAAGTGCAACGTTATTCACACCAGACATACGTGAAGAACCTACACCCATAGTACCTTTCTCTGCGATAAGCATTACTTTCGCGTTAGGGTGCTTTTCTTTAAGTGCAACGATTTCTTGTTGTGCTTCTGGTGTAATCATACATTGGCCGTGTAATTCACGGTCAGCACGTGAGTGCGCTTGGTTACCTGGAGAAAGTAAATCGGTAGAGATATCACCTTCACCTGCAATGTAAGTTACAACTTCAATCTTCTCAGGAATGTTAGGAAGTTTTGTGAAGAACTCAGCATTTGCGTAGCTTTCTAAAATTTCTTTAGCAACTGCGTTGCCTGCTTTGAACGCATCTTGTAAACGCGTTGTATCAGCATCGTATAAGAATACTTGTGTTTTAAGTACGTCAGCAGCTTGTTTTGCAACTGCTTCATCATTACCTAGTGCAAGATCAAGTAATACTGCGATTGATGGACCACCTTTCATGTGTGAAAGTAGTTCAAACGCAAAGTCAGCTGAAATTTCAGCAACACTTTCTTCACCAAGAATGATTTCTTTTAAGAATTGCGCTTTAACGCCTGCCGCTGGTGTAGTACCAGGAAGCGTGTTGTAGATGAAGAATTTTAATGAATCTTCACGGTGCTCATTTGTTGTATCTTTAATTTGAGCGATGATTTCAGATAGTAGCTCTGCACTATCAATTGGCTTTGGGCTCAAACCAAGGTCTTTTTTACGAACCTCAATTTCTTCCATGTATTCTGTGTACAAACTCATAAAAAACTCTCGACGTGTTTTTGAAAAGATATGAACTAAGTATTTTACATGATTTTTACTCACTCACTAAACTGTCGAGTCTAAAAAACATGAAAAACTCAGTAAATTAATACTAATTGATAACCTTACTGGTCATAATCGTGAAGTCGTCAATAACTCATTGATAATAGTTATTATTACCAAACAAAAACCTAACCACTTTGCAACCAATTAAAGCACGTTAATGGGATTACGCAATAGTCTGTTTTATATGTCGACTTCACTTTAGATATTCATTTTCTGGCATTGTAACACGAGGATATCACAAGCAGGATTTAGCCAAATAATACCCATTATAAATGAAAATTATAGTAGGAAGAAAAAATATAATTTAGGTTAATATTTGAACGCAACAGAGTGTTAAATAGTGTTTTACCACCAGATCCGTTCGATATCTATATCTTTCATAATTCTGCTCCCAAGTAATATTTGGTGCTTATTTGTTATGTCCATACTGTGGATATTAAAATTGAGTTTACTCACATCAGCTTCTTTATCACCAGCTTTAAAACGATAAACCGTTTTAATTCGGTCAGTTGCGTAAAAGTAATCATCTACAGAGTTAAATCGCATATTTAAATCGACAATAACATTGTCAGGCAGTGTAACTAATTCTTTAGTATCTAGATTAACTAAGCCTTTATCAGTTGCGGCATAAGGCACACCGTTATTACTGTTAAATAGTGACAATGAGTTGACTGATAATATGGTTTGCTGTTCCTCTGTTATAAAATCATAACGCTTAACCCGCGCATCATCACCTTTTTCTACATACAACAAAGTATTACTGTTTTCGCCCCATATGATCGACAATAGTTCTTTTTTCGCTAAAAAATCAACGCTGCGTAATTTACCCGACTCTACATTTAAAATTTCAATGCGGTTATTTCGTTCAAACAACAAATGGTTGCTGTTTGGGCTTAATTTTAACTTTGATAATACAGTTGCTTTATCTTCAAAATGGGTTAATTGCTTAACGCCTAATTTGTTGCCATGCCATACCTGCGGTATGCCACTTCGTTTAGAAATAAAATAGGATTGCTGGCGCTCATTATCGTACTGAATAAAATATGAGTTGTGTTTTGATTCATAAATACTATACGCATCATGCCCACGGCCAAAGTCATCAACTTGTTTAAAACCGTAGTGTTGGGTGTTACCTGTTGTGTAATAAAGATCTGTTTTGCTTCTGTGACTTATATAATAAGGAAACACAAAATCAGGTAGTGATAGGCGTTCAATGACACTTGATGAGTTAATGTCGATTGTTACGATTTGGTCATAATCGATAAATCGCAACGTTTTCGTGTCTACCCAATCTAATGCAAATGAATACGTTGCTGACTTATTTTGATATAGCCTTTTTGACTCTAGCGTTTCGAATGAATGTAAAAACACTTGCACACGCTTATTTTTCTCAAAAATTAAATAAGCCAACCACTTTCCGTCTTTTGACAGCTTTGGCATCGCTGGGCCAAACAAATCAGGACGCGCCGGAACCAATGCATGTGATGTCTTTGTTTCTGTATCGTACTTTAACAAGGCTTTTGTTTTTAGTTCGTTATTGCTCGATGTGTAATACAAATATCGCCCTTGTTTATCGAGCGCTGCGTAGCCATCTGTTTGGTAATTACAATCTGATAGATGAGTAAAATCCGAACTTGCTGTAAAACCCGATATATTTGCCAACAGAATTTCGCATTTACCCAAACTCAAGTCTACCGCTTGCACAATTAAACTGTGCTGCTGATTTTGCCACGCCAATGCGGAAATCATCATTGTTGGGTGAACCAACGTAATTTCTTGCTTATCCGCGATCCGTCTAATATGGACTTTTCTCTCTTTGGTTTCTGGATAAGAGCGAGTGTAAGCCATAAAGGCTTTATCAAAACTAAATAACGGAAGCATTTCAGCCCCGCTATCGTTAGTTACAAGTTCGGTTTTAAAATCTGCCGTCGCCACATAATCGCTGTCTTGTTTTGGCCAAAAATACCAACAAAGTTGCCCAACAACCAACAGCAATACACCAATAACAAGCAAAGTATTTGGACGTACATTCGTTCGCGTTGATTTCTCTTTTTCGTTAACTTCAGTGCTTTGGGTTTCAATTATTTTTGGCTGTAGTTGTAAGCTATAGCCTTTACGATAATGGGTTTTGATTAGCGGCGCTTCAAGCTCAGAATGCTGGAGTTGTTTCCTCAATTCAGACATTGCGCGATTTATCGCATTGTCGTCAACAAATGATTGCTGCCAAACATTATCAACCAACATTTGGCGAGAAATAATTTGCTTTGGATGTGCAATAAAATACCGCAATAACTTAACAAGAAGTGGGTCTAATTCCGTTTTAATATCACCGTTCGATAGCAAACATAAATCGCTATCAAAAAGCCAAGGTCCTAACTGATAAATCACGTTGGTCGCAGTTAACAAAAATAAACGCGATATTAGCATAACTCGTTTTGTTTTCTACAAGTAATATTATTTATTTAAAAAATAATCAGATAAGGTTTCATTTAACATATTGAAATTTAGATATAATTTTAAAAGAAACCTTATATTTCACGATATAATAGTTTGATAAGAGACAAAGATTAATTTAATCGGCATCATGGCCCCACAAACGTAATTTATGTAAAGCGGAAATAACCGATGTCACTTATTGCACTTATTTTTTCAGCACAATTAGCAATACCTGAGCTTAATCAGAATGAAGTGTTACAAGCTTCAGATACAAACCAGTACTCACACACAAAGCAGACGAATACGCAACAAGTAAAAAAGAAGCAAGTGGAAAAGAAAAAAGACACTGGTAGCCTTTTTTCAGTGTCTTTTAAGATTAGGTTTTAGCCTTTAGTTTTTTAATGGTTATTTAACCAGGTAAATACCGCTTTTCACGTTAAACTTCGCTTGAGTATATTTAACCATTTCAAGAAACATAAAGGCGGTCAAAATTAACCGCCTGTATAACTAATTACTGTTCACCATACTGGTCGTTTCCTATCGTTTCCTTTGGTTGCGAACTTGCTTCTTCCATATCCTCAACAATATCATCTAATGCTGCATTCATTGCATCCAAATCAGCTTTAAGATTATCAGCAAATTTTGATTCATTCGCTTTACTTTGCTGTGCAATTGCCTCTTGTCTTAATGCATCGACATCAATGCTTTTACCCTCACCCGCTTCGCCAAACACATCTTCGAAATTAGTATCTTTAGCAGCAATATTTTGATCTTCAGCCATTGCAGCAGCTTGTTGTTCAAAGCCAGTGTTCATTTGCCCTTCAAAGTCGTATGCCGCTTGCGCCTGTTCAGCAATATTTTGGTCAACTGCAATTTGTCTATTCACTGGTGAATCACTTTGATTCACAACATCATCAATATAGCCAGCCGTAGCGCCTAAATTAATGTTATCTGGTATGCCTTCAATGCTGCCTTCTCGGCTAAGTTGTGGTCCATTTGCCACAACATTAACATCTGCATCTTCACCGCTTTGGTTCATCATGGCTTCTATATTTGCCTGAATTTGATTTGGCACATCATCCATTGCCATCATGTTATTAACAGGGGCTCCTGGTCCCATACCGGCACCCGGTTGGTCATTCTGATCAACAACAATAGACACTCCCGCCTCAAGATTGGCATGGCTATCAATGGAAAGACCATTATTGTTACTTGAAATCATGTTTTTAATACTATTAAAAATTGAATTTGCTTTATCACTAATTGCTTCGCCAATATCCGCTAATTTTACAGAGGCTTTATCGCACCACTCGGCTACATCGTCTTTCACATTACTTAGCGTCGCAACAATCGAGTTTTTAATTGAAGTGCAGGCATTACTAAACTTATCTTGCCAGCTCACAGACACAGGGTCATTTGACACTTGTTGCACATCACGGTGACCTAATTCAGCACTGTTAATCTGAGAGTTTGCATCATTATTACTATTAACTTGTGATGGGTTAATCACATTTGTTTGTGAAGCGGATTGTGTACCGCCTATATCAGGTATTGGCATATTCGTTCCTAATAAGTAACTAACTTAATGTTGTTTTCCTAAATTAAGACTTATTATGATGGGTAAAATACGGTGAATTATGCAGAAATGTGTGCAATTAATTTTATTTGGACACCCAGCTTAAAACACAAGTAACCACTTGATTTTAAACACTATTCCATTAAGCTATTAATAATAAATGTCATCAGGTTCAATTTCTTCAGAATGATTATTATCTAAACTGCGCACAAAACGGATAATATCTGCAACTGCTTCAATGTATTCCTCTGTAATAAAGTTATCCATTTCAACCTTTGCAAACAAACCTCGCGCTAAATATTTTTGGCGGATAACTGGCACACCATGTTTTTCAGCAATGGTTCTAATTTTCTTTGCCGAGAGTAGTTCACCTTTAATCGTGACATAGGGCAATGGCGCTGCGGTTGCATCATATTTTAAGCCTACAGCTATTCGCGTTGGGTTAGTCACAATCACATCGGAAGATTTAACTCTCGCTTCGACTTGCTCTTCCATTAACTCTTGATGCAATTGTTTGCGGCGACCTTTAATTTCTGGGCTGCCTTCCATCTCTTTATATTCACGTTTAACTTCATCATGACTCATCATCAGCTGTTTTTTATGCTGTTTCATTTCGAGCAAATAGTCAGCTGCGGCCAAAAAGATAAACACACCTAAACAGTACAAAATTAATTTAAATACTAAGCTGCCTGATAACGTAAAGGCACACGCTGCGCCACAGTGAGGTATTGCCATCAGCGTTTTCATTTCATTGGTGAGAATAAAATAGGCAGTGTAGCTCAGCACAATAATTTTAATCAGCGACTTAATGAACTCCATTAAGTTCTTAAAGCTAAATATTTTTTTTGCGCCTTCTTTCGGGCTTATTTTTTTAAGCTCAGGTTTGATTGGTTTGGCGCTCATAATCCAGCCACTTTGTACTAAATTACTTATGATGCCAGTTAGAAAAACGATTGAAAGTAATGGCGCAAGCAATTTCATCGTCTGCAACAAAAACAATAATAAAATTTGGCCAATGGTTTTATTAAATGTGTGATTCTCAACGCGATCATAGAAATGCGTTGGTAAACTAAACAATGTCATAATCTGTTCGAGTAACACTGTGCCAAAAATATAGAAATAGCCCATTACAGCTAGCAACATAGCAAGTGACACTATTTCTTTGCTTTTCGCAACTTGGCCATCTTTTTTAGCATCTTTGAGCTTTTTCGGGGTGGGTTGTTCGGTTTTTTCAGACACAAAGATACCTAAAACGAGCTAATCATAAATTCGATGATTTGACTGGGTGTTTTTTCGATTAAATCGTATAAGTGCTCTACTAAGTATTTTAGATATAAAATTAATACAAAGAGCGCAATCGCACTTTTCACTGGCATGGCAAGAAAAAATACATTCAGCTGAGGTGCAAATCGGCTAATTAAAGCCAGCGAAAATTCAGATAAAAACATGGCTAGAATTACTGGTGCAGACAACACAACAACCAATTCCATCACTAAATCTAATTGGCTCAAAATAAACGTGTCCAACCCTGTCATAAACTGTGGCAACAGCACACCAACAGGCCACACAGCGTAACTTTGCACCATAACAAGGATAAGCGATAAAAACGCGCCACTAATAACAAAAATAGTGACCATTATTTGTGTCATAAAAATACCTAGCGGTGAAGTCTGCTCGCCCATAATCGGGTTGACCGAGCTCGCCATCGCCGCGCCGCGTTGGTTATCAATAAAAAAGCCAACGCCTTCGGCAATCCAAAATGGCACAGCCGCCATATATCCAATCACCAGCCCTAACGTCATTTCTTTGATTAATATCGTAAAGTAGTCCGCCAACGATAAATCGGGTGGCAATGAGTCTGCGGTCATTGGGTAGATAAAAAGCGCAAACGACAACATGGCGCCATTTCGTACCATGCTGCCACCCAGCACAGACTTACTTAATACCGGTAGTATCATAAACGCTACCGTTAAACGCGGTACACCGAGCAGATAGGTTTTAATAATTTGTTCAAGCCCTGCCGCATCTAACATGGTTAACCACCAATCGCTTTAAAGATATTGTCGGTCAAAGTACTAATCTCTTGTCCCATCCAATTGCCTGTAATCATCAAAGTGACAACTACAGCAATAAGCTTTAGCACAAACGATAGGGTTTGCTCTTGAATTTGCGTTAATGCTTGCACCAAACTTGTTAGGGTACCTACTAATGATGCGGCAACTATGGTCGGCAATGATAAAATCAAGGTTAAATAAAGTGCTTCATTCGCTAGTTGGATAAGTTCCGCTGTCGACAAATTCACTGGCTAATACCCCGCGATTAAACCATGCGTAAGACGTGTCCAACCATCAAGCAACACAAATACTAATAATTTAAATGGCAATGAAATTGTCATCGGCGACACCATCATCATACCCATTGCCAATAAGATGTTTGACACTATCAAATCGATTACAAGAAACGGTAAGTAGATTAAAAAACCTATTTTAAATGCTTCTGTGATTTGTGTGACTGTAAACGCTGGCATCAGTACTAATAGGCTGTTTTCATTCAATGTTTTAGCATGTTTTTCAGGCCATAGCTCGTGTGCTTTATTAATAAAAAAATCACGTTCTGTTTCGGTGGTATTTTTATGAAGAAATTGTAAGTACGGCTTAAGCCCATTATCAATTAATTCACCAAAACGTTCTGGCGATTCTACTACTTTAGGGTTGTTATCCATATACTCTTTTACTTCAAAACCCACAGGGGCCATCACGTACAAGGTTAACACCATTGCAACACCGTAAAGCGCCATATTCGGTGGTGTTTGCTGCACACCTAGCGCATTTCTTAATAGTGAAAATACAATCACTATTTTTATAAATGAGGTCGCCATCACTGCTAAAAAGGGCACAAGGGCTAATGCGCCTAAAGCAATAATTAACGAGACGTAATCTAAATCATTGCCGAGCATATTAGTTTCCAGCTACATCCAAGATACGTACACCCAGTTTTTCGCCTACCTTGACTAATTCGCCATTGGCAATCACTTGATTATTCACTTTTATCAAAATCGGGGAATCGGGTTTGCAATCACTTTCAAACACATAACCTGGTTGAAGGTTCTGCACATCCGGTAAAGACAAGGTCTTTGATGGTAAAGAAAAATCCAATTCAACTTGAACAGTATTTAAATCAAATACCGCATTAGGTTGTGCAAGTTGCTCTTCGCTCATGGTATTACTCCAAGAATGTTCAATTGTGATGGTGTGGTTATTAAGCTTTGCTTGCCAAGCAGGTGTGTTTTCTATCAAAAGACAAACACGCTGCTCTTTGTCGAAATAACATTGGTCAAAAAACACAACATCGCCGCAAGCAAGCGCTAAGTAGTCGGTTTGAGGCAAAGTTGTTTTACCCATGCTAAAACTAAGCTTGAGGTCGATTGCCGAAATACCTTGTCTTACTGATGTTGGGTTTTGTGAAATTAAGCGCGCTAGCTGGTGTTGTTTTAACGCGATAATTAAGGCTAAATCGTCGGGTGTACTTAGTGTAAATTCGCAGCAAAAAGACTCTTCATCTGCTTTGTAAGGTGAAGAAAGTGAGATCGATGAAATCGCTACAAATTCACCGAATAATTGTTTAAAACTGCCTTGAAGTGGTGACAGCAGTTTTTCAATCAAAGCTTCAAGTAAAGCCGAAGGTAAGGAGGTAATACTTAATGCATACCCTTGTCTTTCAAGCCATGTCTGCAATGCAGCATGGGTTGCGAATAGACTAAATGACTGTTGCCCAACTGCACACTCAATTTTAACCAGCTCCCCCTGCGGCTTTGAGATTTGACGCAACTGATGACAGGTTACCTGATCTGATACGAGTCTTAGCGGTTGTTTTAGTAATAAATTAGCAAACCTAACCTGTTCAGGTGCTGTCGCGGCTAATTCGAATTTTTCTACCATCATGATTGCTCACCCTCAGTCTGCTCGTCTCGCTCTTCTTGTTGCTGTCTTTGCTGATCAGAGTCATTCATTGAGAATTGGGTATTAAATTGCGGATAGCGTTCATTCAGTACTAGTTTTAAATCTGGTAAAGACTGCGTAAGCTGCGCCAAAACGTGTGATGACGAAACATCGAAATGAATTGTTAAACGCCCTTGTTCAATGTCAATTTGTACTTTACCGCCTTGTAAATATTGACTTTCTAATGAGATGGACAATGACGGCGATTGCTTAAGTATTGCTTCGTCAATCTGGGCAAAGTGTGATTTAAAATTTTCTACAATGTGAATTTGGTCAATAGACTTTAACTGGGCTCGAAAAACTTGCTCAACCGATGGCAAAGCGTGCGGTGTACTTTGTAATGACACTGAGCTTGCCACTTCATTTATTGAGTCGCCCAAGTTTTCTAATGCAGCTTCAAGGCTTGGCATTACTTTTTGCGGAGCATGGGCCCAGTGAATAGTCGTATGTAGTTCACCTTTGTAGGTAATATTTAGCTGATTGTTATGTAATAAATCATTTACGTCTTTAGAAAACGCAATATCGTTCAACACACTACCATGAAAACCATGCGAAGGCTCAGGCATGAAAATTTGACTGGCAACCACATTATTGTTTGTCACAGGCGCTTTATTCAAACTAACGGTATTGATGTTTGCACTGGTTAATAAGTCGATTGAGCTAGCGTTCGGATTATCATACTGCGATTTAGTTAATGCTGTTGGCAAAGGAAGCGTGATCGCATCAAATTGGTTTATGTTTTTAGTGTCATTTGCTTTGACTGGTGCTAATTCAAATACAACTGGATGGGGAGCAAGTTCAAACGCTTTACTTGGAAAAACTGGACGTTTTTCAATAGTTTCGATAGCATTGACTTGCTTTGGGGTAAACGCGGTATCACTCAGCTTAATGTTGCTGTGTGGGTTCTTGTTTAACGGCTGAACTATTAGTTCAGCTTGCACTTGCACTTGCACTTGCACTGTGCAATTTGAATGCGCAATCTCGTCAATTTTTTTATTAACGTGTGCAGTTGTTTTATCTTCCAGCGGAATAATCAAGTGCTCAAAACCGTCACAACAAGCAACTGTCGGCTCATGGCATAACAAAGAAAGTTCACAGGCTTGATAGGTTGAAATAACGTTATTTGCACCGCGTATTTGTGCACTCACATTATCATCAACACCTTTAGTAGCAATTATCGGGTTTTGCTGCTTTTTAGGAAAATCATAATCTGACGTCAGAAATTCATCCAGTTGGGAGTGTGATATCACACGCTGTTCTTGCTTTATTGTCGTTTTCTCAGGATTATTTTCATTCGGCGTTAGCGCCAAACCATCATTAATCTGATGGTATTTAGTCTGTTTTTTATCATTCATTAAATGATTAAAGCGACTGCCCTGCTCAGTTAGTTGAGCGCCGTGATTTGTCGGCACATCAACCCCATTAGAAGGTCGATTTTGCATCGTATCATTAGTAATTTTCATATGGATTTCATTCCCGAAAAGCGCGATGTCACAAATTCATCGAGTTGGTTTTCTTCGTTGCGATTGGCCAGTAATGCACGCTTTGTGTTTTCAAGTGCAATTAAAGAAGCAAACTTTTCCATCGCTTTATTCGCTGTTTGTAACTCAGCCTGACATACCTGAACGGTGTTTTTTGCCGCTTCAATCTGCTGTTCACACGTCGCGATATTTTTTTTCAAGGTCGCATCATGGCTGCGAAGGTTGGCAATTTTGAGGCGAAACTTATCAACGCCAGAACGTGTTAAAAACGCATCATGTGCCTGCTGATAGAGGGCTTTTTCTTGTTCTTTTCGCCACACGATATACTCTTCTAACGTTTCAATGTGCCCCTTAAGCTCCGTTTCTAACGCACGCAACCTTGCACCAGCTTGCAACAGTGCTTGCTCTGATTTGTCTCGTTGGCGTTGTTTTATTTGTTGTAAGCGTTCAAGCATCATTTAAATAACGCCTGTAACATCTCGGCAGACTTATCAAACGGAATGTTTTCTTCTGTGCCTTGTTGTAAAAATGCTTTCACCCGGTCAATGACCTCCACAGCCTTATCCGTTTCTTGGTCTTGTCCTTTTTGGTATTCACCAATTCGAATAAGCAGTTCGACTTCTTTGTATTTAGCAAGCGCATTTCGTAAACTTAGTGCCGCCTGTTTATGGCCTGAACTAACAAAATGATTCATCACACGACTTGCACTTTGTAATACATCAATTGCCGGATAATGTGCCGCAGCAGCAAGCTCTCGAGACAATACAATATGGCCATCTAATATTGAGCGCGTTTCATCGGCAACTGGCTCGGTCATATCATCACCTTCAACCAAAACCGTGTATAAAGCCGTAATCGAACTGGTATTTGACTGACCTGCGCGCTCCATTAATTGTGGTAATGCTGCAAATACTGAAGGCGGGTAACCACGACGTGTTGGTGGCTCGCCTGCTGCGAGACCAATTTCTCGAAGCGCCCGTGCATAGCGCGTTACAGAATCCATTAAGAGCAGAACTTTTTTACCCTGATCACGAAAATGCTCTGCTATAGAAGTGGCGACAAGGGCTGCTTTTGCCCGTTCCATCGCGGGTCTATCTGAGGTAGCTACAACAAGTACTGCTTTTTTACGGCCTGCTTCGCCTAAATCACGCTCTATAAACTCGCGTACTTCACGTCCACGTTCACCAATAAGCGCAAGTACTGTGATATCAACATCGGCATTACGAATAAGCATGGCAAGTAAGGTACTTTTACCACCGCCAGCAGCCGCAAAAATCCCAAGACGTTGCCCCTCGCCACAACTCAGCACACCGTCAATGGCTTTAACACCCAAAGAGAGTGGTTTTTCGATGGTATTTCGCGTCATTGCATTTGGCGCATCAGCATACACACTGATTAACGTGCCTTTTTCAGAGTCAGCGTGTTCCTCTTTATTCATTGGTTGGCCAAGGCCGTCAACCACTTCACCGAGTAGATGCTCACCCACCCTAATTTGGTGAGGTTTGCCTGTTGGGATCACCTCTGTGCTGTTTGAGATCCCCATCATGTCACCCATCGGGGTCAAGAGTGCTTGGTGTTCATCAAAGCCAACCACTTCTGCAAGGACAAAGCTATTATTTTCAGGATCAACTAAACGACATAATTCGCCAATTTTTACCCCAGGCACCACAGCCCGAATAATGGTTCCGGAAACCTGAGACACCCATCCCCTCACGCGCAATGGACGTGCAACAGATAAATTCGCATTCATCTGTGCCATACGCTTTGCGTTAGCATCTTTTTGCTCGTTAATTAACTCGGTTAGGGTATTACTAAATTCTGACACGGAATATCGTTAGTTAGTTTTGCTTAACGTTATTATGTAAAAACGTAAGGGATAACGATTTTAACCAAGGGCGGCTTTTTTTATAGTTTAGGCAAGAATAGAAATTGAAGGCGTGGGCGATTGCCCACGCCTAACTATTACACGACAACTTTACCAACTGGTTGCACATTGATTTCTTTGGTTAATTCTTGAAAAGAAACGACCGGTAACTCATAAAGTTCACTTTCAAGTAACTTGCGCACATAGCGACGAATATCCATCGCTACCAGCAACACAGGTTTACGTTGATATTTCTTTAAATCACCCACTGTACTTACTGCATTCGCAATAAATTTTTGCGAGGTACTTGGGTCAAGCGCTAAATAACAGCCTGTTGAGGTTTGTCTAATGGCTCCACGGATTTGCTCCTCAATTTGCTGATCGAGCATAAATGCTGGTAATACATTTTGCCCAGCAGCGTACTTGTAGCAAATAAATCTTCGTTGACTCGCACGAATGTACTCGGTGAGCTGCACAACGTCTTTTTCTTTTTGACCCCATTCAACCAGAGATTCTAAGATAACGCGCAAATTTCGAATCGAGATATCTTCTGACACTAAACGTTGCATCACCTCACTCATTTTATGAATAGGCACCACACGCTGGGCTTCTTTTACTAATTCGCCGTAATGAGGTTCGAGCTTTTCAAGTAAAAAACGGGTTTCTTGAATACCAATAAACTCTTCTGCATATTTACGTAGCACATGGGCTAAGTGAAAAGTCATCACTTTATCGATTGAAAAATACGATAATGAACCTGCAATCACTTCTTCAAGATCTTCTTTATCAACCCATAAACTCGGCATATTTGGCAAAAAAGCCTGCTCTTGCTGATAGGCAATACCAAGCATATCTAACTGTTGCGCCGGCTCGGAAACTAATATCTTATTGGGTACAAGCTTGCCACGAGCCACTGGCAGCTCTTGCATCAAAATCGCGTATTCACCCTTTGGCATAGCTGCATTAAAACGCAAATGCACGCCGGGAAACGGTACGCCCATGTCTAAATAAAGTGCTCGCCTGACTTCTGCAAGCTCAGCATTTAAATTGGTCGCATCAAGTGCTGTTTCTAAATTTGCGGATACATCAACCAAGAGCGGAACAGTAATCGAAAAGTCATCTCCTTGCGCTTTACTTTTAGCAGCTGCTTTTTTGCTTTCAGCGGAACTTGTCGCTGCTGCGCCACTGCCTTTAGACAATACTTCTGGCAAGGTCTCAACGGTTTGAACCGCTTCTTGATTACGCTTTATTAAATAGACGCCACCTGCACCAATCACAGCAGCAAAGCCTAAGAAGATAAATGTGGGAAAACCGGGGATGAGCGCAAAACCAGTTAATAGTGCTGCGCCAATAAGCAGCGCTTTTGGTTGAGCTGTCACCTGCGAGCCAATATCACCACCTAGGTTTTGTTGATCTTCTTCGTCTTCATCACCTGCTGAAACACGGGTAACGATAATACCGGCAGTAATTGAAATAAACAGTGCTGGTATTTGCGAAATAAGTCCATCACCTATGGTTAAAATTGAATACACCTCAAGGGCTTCGCCTGCCGACATCGCGGCTTGACTCATACCAATGGTAATACCGCCTAAAATATTCACGAAAATAATAATTAAACCAGCGACAGCGTCGCCTTTCACAAACTTCATTGCACCGTCCATTGAGCCAAATAACTGGCTCTCACGGCTTAGGGCATTTCGCTTTACTCGCGCTTCATCAACGTCTAATACCCCTGCGCGCATATCACCATCGATACTCATTTGTTTGCCCGGCATGGCATCAAGAGAAAAGCGTGCACTTACCTCAGCGACACGCTCTGCCCCTTTGGTGATAACCATAAATTGGACAATAGTAATAATTAAGAAAATAACCACACCGACCACTAAATTACCACCCACAACAAAGTTACCAAAGGTGGTAATAATATCACCAGCATCACCATCCATTAGGATAAGGCGGGTAGTGGTAATGGAAAGTGCCAAACGAAAAAGTGTAGTGATCAACAACACGGCTGGAAATGCAGTAAACTCAAGCGGTGATTTGATGTATACCGACATCATCAGTAGCACCACAGCAATTGAAAGATTCATTGCAATTAAGCCATCAACTAAGCCTGTTGGTAGCGGTAGAATCATCATAAAAATGATGGCGACAAGTAACACTGCAAGTGCTAAGTCACTGCGTTGACTCATTTTAAGCAGAAGGTTTTTCATCACTTTCCTGATTTATATTTGAGGCTAAAGAAAGGTACAACTGATGGGCTCTTCGTGCACCGATAAGATCGTCCGCTTGGAATCGTGAAAAGCTTAAACAATAATAAATTGCTGCACGCTGCTCACAGTTCAATTGGTTATCCGCAAGCAATCGCTCTACTCGTTGTTCTAATAAGGTTAATTCGCCAAGATCTGCCCAGGCGCGACAGAGCATCAGACCTGTTTCTAAATCGGCACCATAAACCGACTCAACCAAGTTAATTAACGACACCGCCTTTTCATTGCTGGCATAGTCTTGTTGCAGCTGCGCTTGCATCAATAGCCATTGACGATACTCACGATGAGGTCGCTCTATTTTATTGTGTTGAACTGGTGTTTCGGTCATCATTGCACCAACAATTTACTACTGATATTCAAGATTAAAGACAACTCTGCAATTTCATTTAACACCGCTCTGGCTTCTCGCTCTGTCTTAGCGTCTACATCGCCACTTTTTTTCATTTCGCCTAACCATTGCAAAGTATCGGTAGGCATATTGAATAAATTGAGATGCGCAATTTCTTTACATGTTGCATCGGATAACCGGCAGGTATTTTCGACTAACGTTTGGCCTTGGTAAACGTGAAAAAGCGCATCAAAATGCGAGTCAATCGCTTCTCCTAGCTGGGGCAATTCTGACTTTTCAGGCAGTTTGGTGGGCACTTCGTCATGTCGTATATGACTGATGGAGGTTAAACCCACTTTTAAATCAATCGGTGTGCTCATTACAATGCCTTAATCGTTTGGCTTTCATTAAGTAAGGCGGTAAAGGCTTGCTCTAACGCAATTTCGGTAATCTCTTCGTGAGCTAAATTTAGCTGCACAATGGCTTGGTTTTGATACCAGTGATAGCGGAAAAACTGCCCTTTTTGAAAGTGTATCGGGTTCATCTTGATTAAATAGGCGAGAACCTGAGTCTGACTCGATAACACAATAGGTGTTAAAAAACTCACCATTAATTGCGAATCAAGAACAGATATTTCACAGGTTATGTCTCCATCGAATTGCAAAGACAAATGAGGAGAACTCTGCCACGGCTGCATCGGTAAACCGAGCTTGGCTAAAAAACCATTTAAGCTGCTCTCTAACCAGTCAGTCATAGCGCTTCCTCGATTGCAATCACCGCATGACGTGCCGCTTCTAATGCCAATACACATTGCCCGTGCTGCTCTGGATCTTTAAACGCATCGTGAGGAATGTTATTCACAATATTACGCACCTCAGCAAGCAAATTTATTTGTGTACCAAGCGGTAAATCACTTACATTGAGTGCTCTTTCCACGTCAGCTTGTTCAGCCCACGGCATATCATTTATGGTAATGACACTTTGCATTAGTCCGCGTGGCGTGACTTGTGCTTGGTCGAGCTTTTGCGCAACCTCGTTACATTGATCAAACATCGCCGCCAGCATTTTCAGACGGTTCATATCTTTCATAATTACACTAAGTTGCGACTTATCGATACTGCTGCCTTGCGCTTCATAATCGGCTGCAAGCGCTTGCAACATAAAGGCAACGGCAGTCTCAAAACGACTTTCACCATACTTTTCAATTAAATCCGAAAATGCAGCAGCAGTGCCTTGGTAATCCATTACCGAATCAGCATAGAATTGGCGCAGCTGACTACCTTCATCTAAACCGACATTGGCAGCTTCAATAGTTGGAATAAAGGTGTTAACACCTAAGGTCAATGTTTGACCGTATTTGCGCTCTAGTTCAGCTAACTGTTGGTTAACCAGTTGAAGAATGGCTTCATTGCCCTCGCCTGCACTAAGTTGCTCACGCACACTTAATAAGCCAATGTATTGCTCCGTTACATCATCGCTGAATTCTTGTAATTTTTGTCTAAGCGCTTGATGGTCGGTTTTGCCACCTGATAGTAAATCTGCCGCTAACTCATCTAATTGATTGCGTTTTTCAACTTTAAACGCCATTTCCATTAATTGTTGAATTTTTTCAACACGGTCAGCATTTGACTGACGCATGTCTTTGGCTTTACTTTGCGTAAATTGAGCTGATGCTTTATCGCCCAACGCTTTCGTCAGCTCTTCTAGTGCATTTAGATGGTTTTGTGCACTGTTTCCAATCACTCCGACAGAAGTGTTTTGAAACTGGCTGGTTGTTTTCGTTTCGACATTTGCTCCCGCCAGTTTTGCATTAAACTGATTTGGGTTTATCGGCGCTGCATTTATAGACATATTTCACTCCTTAGGGTAAGAGTAAATCAATTAATAAGGCGATTTTTGTGAAAAAAGACGAGTTTTTATTAAGTTTTGGCCCAAGTATTAGGTTTGTGTTGTATTTGCTGATGTAAACACATAGCCATGGCCATAAAGCGATAAGATAAACTGTGTGTTAGGACACACTTTCTTAAACTTTTTACGTAAATTACAGATCAACCTATCTAACGTGCGGTCTTCAGGGTTAGGTCTAAAGCGCCCTAAAGCCATCATTAATCGCTCTCTTGATAAGGTCTCGTTGTGATTATCAATCAGCATTTTTAATATTTTTGCTTCACTGTATGACAGTGAGCCGATAACTTTTTCATCAACACTGAGCACTCGGCTTTGTGAACAAAAATGCCACTTTTTATCATCAACTACTGGCGCAGTGGCTGGCAGTGATTGCATCAATTGTTGTTGCTGTAAGGTGGTAATCACGGTTCTAATTTCAAGTGCAAGTGCTTGTTTAGAAAACACGTGATTCACGCCTAGGTTATAAAATGCTAATCGTTGATTCTCAGTCAATATATCCGACAAAACAAATAACATGCCTCGCGTTTTAATTTTGAGAGATTCAACATCACTCGTCAGAGCAGAGTCTTCATCGAAGATGATAACCGTAGAGACCGTTAGATTGGCCAATAAGCTAAGTGCACGTTGACAGTTTTGTTCAATTAAAACAAACCAGCCAACCTCTGCAAAGCCTGTTTGGAGGCGTTCTACAGCGAGATGATCCGTACCAATAATTAAAATTGTTTGCGGAATTGCTTCAACATTATGCACCATAGAATACCCCCGTTTAGACTTACCTTATTAAACCGATAACAAGCTCGAGTGCAATGGCATAACCTCATCGGGCATGTCATCTTTCGCGGTTGTTAAGGTCATTTGCCAAAACAGTGCTACCTGTGTGAAAGATAAAATCTTTTGTGCTAATTGTTCACCCTCTTCAATTACCGAAGGTAATAGTTTTACCAGCACAATTTGATTGCTTGCAGCATCAATGCCCACTTTACACCCTTGTAACTGAACACCCGTTGCATTGGCATTTAGCATTAAGTTATACACAGATGAAGGTAAATCACTTGTCGGTTTTGCTAACGCTGCTTTTAAGCCAAACGTGCCGTCACTCGGATGAAACGAGATGCGAAACACCAATTGCTCTAAATTTACTTGATAATCTTCGTCTGTCAGTGCCTGTGGTGTGACTTCTAATAAAGCGCACGCTTCTTCAACCATTAATTTGAATTGTTTCATATTAATTACTCCTTCGCGCTAAACTGATAACAGTGTGTTATCTAATGGCTGGTTTGTTGATGTCGGTAAGTATTTAACTTCGGCGATGTCTTTTTTCACTTGTTCAGCAATGTCGACAAACTTATTTAACTCTGCGATAACCAATTCTGCACGGTCTAACTCACTTGGTAACAATTGATAAATTGTCACGATATTGTCATTCGGTAAAACACCAATCGACGTGCCACCAGTTGCGCTAAATTCTGCATTTTTTTGCAGAATAAATGTGCTTACTGGCGGAACCTCATCATCATTCAGTGTTTCTAGTTGAGCGTAGAAAAAGAGACTTTCTTTTTCCGTCTCGGTTTCATCAGCGGGTTCTATTAACACCCGAATGCCATCAATCAAAAGTGCATAAAAGTCTTCTTTTACATCAGGTTTGTCGAAGCCAATAAGCTTTGCACATTCAGTGACTAATTCTTTGAATTTATTACTCATGATATTCTCTCTTAGTGAAGCAGCTTTACTGCTCCACTGGTTTAATACAGTTAACGTGTTTGTTATAGCGGACTAATTTTCGCCCATTCCTGGTACCGTTAAGGTATTGCCATAGGTGTGTGTTCTGCCAATCGGATTATTTGACACATTGCCATTAGTCTCGTCTGAAATAGCTAATTGATCGTCATTTTGTGGCACACTTAAATCATTTACCGACAAGCTATTGGTTGGCTCTATCACATCCGCGGCTTTTGAAATATGCGCTAATGTCATATGACTGTGACTAAACGTGCTTGAATGAGTTATTTGATCATTTGCAGCAGTTGGTGCGCCTGCTGGCGCCAATGTCGGAGCAACAGTTGGCGCGATAGTTGGAGCCGGAGCTGCATTTGCTTGCGGATCAAAGCGCGTGCCCTCAATGTTTTTTTGCAGCTGAATAACCATGCTGGTATTCGCTGCATTGAGTAAATAGGTCGCCTCTTTTGCCGCCGCCCTAAACGAAATATCAAGATTTTCTTTACAATCAAGAACTGCTTGCTTTTGCGCAAATAATGGGTCGCTCTGCTCTAAAGTTTCGGAGCGTTTTACGTCCACCGCTTCGAGTTGTGCGAGTTGCTCGGGCTGTACAACTGGAGTCATTTTATTCAATTGACCCGCTGGTATTTGAGCTGTTTCAATGCGTGCTGGATTATCTTCAGTTTGTGCACGTGTAGCTAATTCCAGATCTTTGAGTGCTTCTAAATAATTTTGGATATCCTGTGAGAATACGTTGCGGGCGACACCTGCGATATTTATTTGTAAATCAGAATTTGTTCTGACGAATTTGCTGTGAACCTCTAGCGTATCACCCAAGGTAAAATCTAAATTTTGGCTTTGCCTTGAAAGCGGGGCATCTGCATCAATTAAAAAGTTTTCCTGAATTGATTTCAGAAATTCTAGATTTTCCGTCGCAAATTCCTTATCAATCTGTTTAGTCAAAACTTTTGCTAATGGGGTTTTATTATCAAGCTCTTTCAATAAAAAACTTTCATTTAAGTGATGACTCGTTCCTGGATACGCATTCAATATTGTATAGCTCGTCTCTGCACTTAACTTATCTGCAGGTCGGTTGAGTCGCATATCGCGATCAACACGCACTTGAATTGCCTGTTCATCATGACCTAGCGCGTTTGCAGTCGCTTCCTGAGTCATCTCTTTTGTCGTAACTGCGGCCTCGCGCACGCCCTGCAACCCGTGAAATAAACGTGAATTCTCAACGTGTTTTTCCACTTTGCTCCAAAATTCTCCAAACTTTTCACAAAAACCATCAACCATTTTTTGAAATGCATTGCGGTTATCATTTGATGCTGCTTGTTGTGCTTGGGTTTCGGATTGGTTTGTTACATCAGTCACTTGACGATTGTTAGTCGCATTATTACTAACTGTAGTAGGCGTATTATCTACATTTGTGGTCGTCTGAGTGGTGGTTTGACTCACATCACCCACATTATTACTGCCTATAGTCATGTTATTTCCTTTTTTATGGCTGAGAATGCACAGAGAAATCCCCTTAGCATCTCAATAACATTGTTGTATGTTCACGAAAATGAACGGTTATTTTTTTGCTTCGTACAGTTTTGTCAGTATGGACGACAAAACATCTAGAATTGCCTTATTAATTAGCGTATTACCTGCATCTTCATAAAGCGCAGTTAGGCAATTTGTATATTCATCAAACAAATGTGTACAGCCAATAAAAGTACTGTGGTTAATCACATTTGCTAACTGTTTGTGGAGCTGAATAAACACCTCACTGAGTGCGTCACTATTATCATTTGGCTGTTTTGCCAGCGTTATTACATCACTTTCAACAATCGCGAAAATCAGTGCTCGGTAGGCAAGCCCTGCTTCTGTCCGAGTAAATTCATGTAACAATTCTGGGTGGCGTTGATAAAACTTAACAATGTCAAAACCGCGCAGATTTTGCCCAATTAGCCCTTTTTTAGAAAACCCCGAAATGACGTTAATTTCTGCCCGGCGCTGTGATTCTTTTATCTCTATTGCCGCATCACACGGTTTAAAATGTCTGTTCTTTATCATGATTTGAAAAGAGTTTACCTAGTTCGTTTCGTTCTGTTTGTGTAAGTGTTTTGTCGTTCAATAAAAGCGTAAAACCTACGGACTTTTCAAACCCAACTGTTACTAGCGTGTTATCACTATTAAACGTGTCAAGTGCTGCTGTATCACTGTAAATTGCATCAATCTCCTGACTAACAATTAATTGAACACACTGCTCTAATGAGTCACATTGAATATAAGATTGGTGCCTAAGTGGTTTTGGCATCACCAGTTCGTTAACCACGCCAGATTCACCCTTAGCAACGTAACCCACGCGTTGAACTTGCCTTAGAAAACTACTTTCGAACACATATTCACTCAGTAATCGTTGATCCTCTTTGTAAACCAAATAATCGAAAACGCGTTCTTCTAACACAATGCTGCGACTGTGCATCATCACTTTCAGATCATCTGTTTCAGGAATGCCAACGATAAGGTCGACATTGCCAACACGCATCTCATCTAGAAGCGCGTCGTACGGTAGTTCGATGACGTTTCCGGCAAGTGTTTGGTTCGACTTACTCAGTAAACGCCAATCCGCAAGGCGTGTATCCTCTAACACACCAATGTTTACAGTGTTAAGCAATGGTTGCACTTGCTCTTTAGTTAAACTGCATGCGCTTAATCCGCACATTACTGTTAAGCTAATAATAAAATTCTTCATTATATTTACTTACGCGCTTGCTTTGGTGTAATTCCAAAACGCGATTTATATGCTTGGGTAAAATAAGACTGGCTTGAAAAACCCGCTTCGATAGCAATATCAATTACGCGCATCTGACTGGTGTGCAATAAATGTGCTGCATATTTAAGACGGCGTTCATTGAACCAGGCACGCGGTGATGTGTGATAAATTTGGTTAAATGCCGATTTAAATGCAGTAAGCGACATGCCAATTTCTTTAGCAAACTGCTCTAACGACCAGTCTTTTAAATAGTGCTGTTCAACAAATTCTCTAAAGCGTTCTGTTGCAGGGTCACAACTTTCCACCAGTAAATTGACTAAACAGCTACCTTGTGGCTTATTTATTTGCAGTAGCAACAATTCTTCGACTTTAAGCGATGTCAGGCTAGGGACTTGTGAATCACTTAAAAGCTGATCTAGCCCAGTCATCGCCATACGCGTTAAATCACAGCCGCAGAATGCTAGCGGTGCTGAACTATCGTGATGCTTGCCTAACTTTGCGCCAGTTACTAACGCTTGATAGCGTTGTTTAAAATTTACAAGCCATGTTTGTTCAAGTGACAAACATAAAATAACGGTATCACGGGTACTATTAAGGTTTTCAAAGTGACAAAAGCCATCTTTTACAAGCAATAAACTGCTCGGTGCATAAGCACTTAAATTGTTTACACCAGCCGTCCCTGTGACCACCATTAACAGTGTCAAGGGGGCCTTAAACGCGACAGAATATTCTGTACCTGCTGGCAAAGTTAATCGAAATGCAGTCCCATATTCAAACGCCAAATTATTCGTAAACGCTTGTTCTAAAATCGTATTTTCAAGCGTAGCTAATTGTGTTTGCATAATGCTTCCCTCAAATTTAGGCCGAAAAAACCCGCGATGTCGAAACACCGTTATTAAAAAAACGTGGAATTAGGCAGGTATCAACCTGCCTGTAAGTTAGATGTTGTTACCCATATTGCGCGCTGTGTTTGGCTCTTGTGAAAAGAGTTCCTTTGCCAGGCTCAATAATGCAGCTTGAATATCATTCAAAGTGCCTTCCCAGTTTTGCGCACGTTGTTGCAACGCAGCCGCTTCTTGTGCAGTGGCATCATTCTCAGCTTGCTCTGCTTTTGATTTCTCTTGGATCTCAGTAACTTTATTGTTCTGATTTGCCGCTTCAGCACTAGCAAAACCCGCACTACCACCAGAGCCTGTTGTCACCAGTGACGACACTGCTGCACCTGCTTGAGCACCAGCAAATTTTGTTGCACCGGCACCTGCTAAACCACCACAAACAGCACCACCAATGTTAATTGCTGCTGCAATACGCTGTTGGTGAACGGCTTCATCGCCTTTGTCTTTTGCATCTTTCGCTTCTGAAGCAATGGTCTCTGCGTTGTCGCGTTTAACTTCAACTTGTGTTTCCATTTGTTGAATAATCACTTCCGCGCGATTTTCAGCGGCTTCACGCAAAGATTGCACTAATTGCAAAAACAATTGAGCCATCTTTGTTGCACTGTTTGCAGACGCAGTTAAATCAAATGCAAGCGTTTCTGCACTTTTAACCACGTCGCTATCCAAACTTAAAGGTTCATAACGTTGCGCCGCATCATTGGCATTCACACCACAGTTGTGCTGCGCTTTATCCAAGTTGTTTTCACCAGAAACGACTTGTGGTTGCATCGTATTAATGCGTGGACCATCGAGTACTAAACCATTCATGATAATTTTCCTTAAATTGGTGCACGTGCGTTGTTTAGCACTGTAAGCGATGCTTGCATTTCATTTTTTGCTGCATCAGATAAAATACTTGCAATGTCTACCACAGTGCCTGACTGCGATTGAATAAAAGCGATAAAGCGCTGCAAAATCGATTCAAGCTTAGATACCAAAGCCTCATTTTCAACTAGTTCACTTTCTAAAAGTTGTACTTGTAAGTTCACCTTGTTAAGCGCTTCTTGAATGTCTGCTTGCTCTGCACTAATAATGCCACTGCCTGTTTGCGCACCCATAGATGCAGCACTTGATGCCCAAGTTGTGCGCCCCATTGCAGTTTTAATCATGTCGTCACTTTGTTTCCTAATCATGGTTTCACAAAGATTTTTTGCAGCACGTTCTATGGCATTTTCAGCGATTTCTTCAGACACATTTTTTGAAATTTCTTTCACTACAGCTTTAGCTGCTTGTTCTACAACTTCTTCTGCAGCTTCACTTGCAGCCTCTTTTGCTGCAGCTTTCACCCCTTCTTTTACTGCCACTTCAGTTGCTTCTTTGGCAACTTCTTTACCTGCTGCCGCACCTGCTGCTGCGCCAGATGCAGCACCATAGGTGAGTAACCCCACACCAATAACGGTTAGCGCAATAGCGGTATAGCTTAGTATTTCAGCTGCTTCATGTTCACCAAACATAATGCACACTTGCGCTGCCACTTCACACATGCCTGCAGCTGTAAGCGCAACGCCCGCAGCGATCAGGTTAGGCTGCGAAGCAACCACGCCAGCTACCAGCGAAGCAGCGCCACCGACCATAGTGGCTACCGCGGTAAGAAAACCAAATGCCTTGCCAAAAATACCCGCTTCTTTTGCTTTTTTGCGTGCTTTTTCTGCTTTTTCGATTTGATCTAAACGGTTGTCTTCTTGCTCATTAAGCTTGTCGATTTGTTCGTTCATTAAATCTTCTTGCTCTGCTTGAACACGCTCAAGTTCCGCTTTATTCGCTGCAATGGTCGAGTCTTTAATTTCTTTGATTTTTCCCAACACAATAAACATGGTGGCAATACCACTTAACGTGGTGTCGCTATCGGGCTCTGCAATACTTGGATTACCCGACTCGTTCGATGCACTGGTTACCCCAGAGGCATCAGATGGGTTAATCCCACTAAAGCTTTTCATTACCGCAGACATTCCTTCTTGGAAAATCTGAGTAAATGCCGTATTGCCAACTCCTAGGCTATTTACTGACATCAGTTTGCTCCTGTTTCTTTTTACGTTTTTCAACGATGGATAGTAACCCTTGTGCTTTAGTTGCAAGTTCGCTGTATTCATCACGCCCTTCACAACGCACAAGCGTACCGGTAAACCCTGCTTCTGCGCGCTCTAAATCACCCAATGCTAAATGGCACTCGCCTGAATGGAATGCAAGCTTTGGTTCCTCAGCATCAATTAACGTCGCCATGCTGTAAGTGTCTGCCGCTTCTTCATATTTACCTTGCGCTTGGCGTGTCGCCCCAAGACCGATTTGGTACTTCACGTTTAGGTGGTCACATAACACCAACATTTTGAATACTTGCTCTGCCTCGCTCATGCGATTGGTTTGATACAAGTTAAACGCAACGGCATATAAGCTTTCCATTTGCTCTTTACTTAAATCCACCAGCTCATGCATTACACCGCCTTTACCGATAAACGTTTCAAGCTGTTCCTTTTTAACTAGACTTGGGTCGATCTGTGCCATAGTGTTTTCACTCCTCAGAATTTAAATGTAATGCGTATGTCGCGGTAATTTTTTAGGTTTGCTGGCAGTAACTTCTTTGCTGGTTTGATTAAGCACTTTACTCACCATTTTTTTAACATCGCTGTTCTGCGTTTTGCCTTTTTCGCGTTCTTTTTTACAGCGCGCTTTGAACTGCTCAAATGTCATGCCTAGCTTTTGCGCTAGTTCCTCTTCTAAGCGACGTGTTTCACGTAAACGTGCATTCACATTCGCGGTTACAGCTTGTAATCTGCGTTGTTGTAGTAATTTGTCAGGATCAAACATGGTGAACACCTTTATTACTGCCTTTTGACTTTATGTGTTCAGTATAAGAAGGGAAATATCAATAAATATGGAGAATTGTTTCTTAATTGTGGCTTTTTACGATTAATTCTAACTTATTGAATATAATAAAATTAACGCCATCACCAAGAACTGGATTTAGAATATGCAGAGATTGTGCAAATTGCTTCATTGAGATTTTGCACATTGTGTTATTTTTACGCCAACAATGTGCAAATTTGCAAAAAATACCTGATTAGTCTGTAAGCTGTTTAATACTACCGTAAAAATCTTCTGCGTATTGCGACATAGCGGTAATAACAGAAGTGTATTGTTCATTTGATGATTGAAAATCAGTACTTAAGGTTTCCGTTTGCGTGGTTTTTTCTTTTACGGTATTGCGAAGAGCTTCAAGTGCATTTGAAATATCGTTTTCCTGAAACGTCATTAGGTATTGTGTAGTATTTAATGTTGTTGTTCCAAAGCGATATGTACCGATACTACTTGTGGTACTGCCACTGATGTTTTCCCAATAAATATAGTCATTATTGGCATCTTGTAACAAGGTTACTCGCTCGGTGTCACTCAGTTCTGGTGTTTCTTGTTTCAATAACTTGAAAAATTCATCGCTACCAAATGCCGCAGCAAATGAGTTGTAGGTAATTTCACCGTCTTCTTCAAACGTGGTACTTTCACCTAATGCTGCCGAAATGTAATTCAGCTTCTCTAAAAGCTCATTGATCTGTTCAATATCGTCTTGTAGCTTTTCGATCATTAGGGTATGAACTTCGTAACCAACCTCAGCGTATTCCAAAGTCTCTCCATTAAACACTATTGAACCTGCTGAAGTTAACGTTAGATCACCATCATTAATCATGGTTTGTATTTCGTTTGACGTATATTCAACCCCTTTAATTTGATAGCGTACCGTATCACTGGTTTCACCCAATGATGCCAAAATACTCCAAGGGTCGATATTTTCATCAACCACTTTCAGCTCATCGGCATCCAGAGTTTCAGTTTTACGTTCACCATCCTCAAAAACGGTTGCTGTAACGGAAGCATTGGCAAATGCGCCAAATTGCCAGTATGGATCAGCCATGGTTACCCTCCTGTTAGCAGGCTTTTTGCTGCATCAAAATAGGTACTATAATAATTCGACATGGCTTCCATTAAACTGTTGTACTGTGATGTATTACTTTGTAGATCAGTACCCAATTGCTCTACTTGAGTTGTTCGTTCTTTTACCTTGTTGTTTAGTACCTCAATGGCGTTTGAGTAATCATTCGTTTGAAAATGTATCCTATTGTATATAGATATTTTGGCTGACGCGAAACTATAGTAAGTGTCACCATCTGCACTTGATGAAGTAGCGTCTACGTAATCGTCCACTTCAGCCCATACTAAGTAATCATTGTTTAAATCCTTTATGAATTTTCGGGCATCGCTATAGCTAAAACTTGGCATCTGATCCATTAAACCATCAATAATTGGATGGTCATCCCAATCGGCGTGATTATAAAACTCTTCGCCTTTGTCCTTTATATCATCGTTGAGCTTAAGTACGTTTTCCATAATCTGCATGTCACTGATGAAATCATTTAACTCACTTATTTCATCCTGTAATTTTTCAATCAGTAACGAGTGAACTTCGTAACCAACTAAATCTGTGTCTAGTTGATTACCATTAAACATCACATAACCTGAAGAACTAATATCCAAATCACCATCATCAATAAAGGTTTGAATCTCGTCACTGGTATAAAGTGTGCCATTTATTTGATATTGCACGACATCAGCCGCATCATCGAGAGCTGATAAAACTTCCCATGGATCGATATTGGTATCAGCATTTTTTAAATCGGAAATTGATAGCTCTTTGCTTACACGTTCACCATCTTCAAATATGTCTGTCGTTACTTTTTCATTTGCATGATAACCAAATTGCCAATAGGCATCGTCAGTTGAAATACCGCTCATTTCTTTGTTCCTTTATCAGCCATGATCATCACTCTAACAAATAATTTTGCAAAAAATATGCAGCAATGTGCGTGTGCACTCAGATTTGACGCCAAGTAAAAAATTTACACCCGAATTATAAAAATGAAGCGACGCAGGTATTTCAGCGCACGAGATGCTTAATTTAATTCAGTTTTTATAGCTACGACTTTCAGCTTACCCAATATATAAAATTTTGCGCCTTCCTCTACAAACTTATGTTTTTAAACCGTGAGACTCTAAGCACCGTGGAGGAGATATGTTAATTAACGATTTTATAAAGCAACTTGCTACTGAACTAAACATTGACATTAGTCAAAGTGAACAAGGATTTGCGAGCGTGAGTCTGGGAGATATTTTGGTCGATATCCAAAGCTACAAAGATACACTGGTATTTTATAGTTACATCGATCACTTCAGTGAACAAGCTTATGAACAAGAACAACAGCTAAAACAAGCAATGAGTTGGACTTACGGCTGGCAAAAAAGCGAATCAAGCATCGCACAATTGTCGGAACGCTTCGCCATACAAACTACACAACCGCTATCTCTCTCTTTTGAGCAGTTACTTGAATTATTGAACAGCCATTGCCAATTAGTGGCGCAAATTCAACAACTCGAACTTCAACCAATTCAACACAGCCAACAGCATGCGTATATTTTACCTTAGATTATTGTTTATCAGCTTTTTACTGCTGCCATTTGGTGTGCTGAGTAAAGCCGCACTTACAAAACAGCCATTTGAATACTATGGTGAAGGCGACTCTCTTAGAAAGGTACTGACTGCGCTTGCTTCAAACGCTGATATTAGTGTCAATGTCTCTTCCACCATTGATGAAAAATTTAATGGTCATTTACGTTACGCTTCAAGCCTTAAAGCATTAGATTACCTGGCCAGTGCATACGATTTAATTTGGTATTTTGATGGTGCAACACTGCATATAAATCGCAGTGCTGAAAGGCAAAGTCAGATGATCCGCTTAGAGTTACTGTCAACTAATCAACTCAAGCAAACAATGCAAGATTTAAAGCTGTGGGACCCGCGCTTTGAATGGCGCACGATACAACATACCAACATGATTATGGTATCTGGTCCACCACGTTATATCGAATTAATCAATGAAACCGTAGCCTTATTGCAAGACAGTTCAGATTCCGGCTTTGTTGATCCACTTGTGATCCGCATTTTCAAACTTAATCATGCAAGTGCCATCGATCGGGAGTTTGAAGTGCGCGGTGAGGAAGTAATTATTCCCGGTATAGCTTCACTGTTGGCGAATATGATTAATGGCGAAAGTCGCGGCCAAAGTGGTAATGTGCAAATGCAAGACGTCGATGGCTCATCGAGCGAACAATCAGCAACCAGTAATGCCCATGCACAAGTAAGCATACAGGCCGACGCCAGTTTGAATGCGGTAATCATTCAAGATTATCGTTCACGTATCGATATGTATGCGCAACTCATTGAACAACTCGATACACCGCGCGAGCAACTTGAAATTAGCCTAGTGATTATCGATTTAACTATGAATTCATTGTCTGAAATTGGCATTGATTGGGCAACTAAGCAAATAAAAATAGGCGAAGGTTTAGTTGACTTAATCTTACCAGGTGCTGGGGCCACTGATGCTGAAACACTGACGACAACGAATGCTGATTTTTTAGCAACAGTGAGCTTGCTCGAAACACAAGGCCGAGCGCGCGTGACCTCACGCCCCGCCATTGTCACTGAAAATGGCCTGCAAGCATTACTTGATAATAACGAATCGTTTTTTGTCCGTGTTGAAGGCGAACGGGTTGCAGAGCTTGAAGAAATCACTTACGGCACTCTGTTACAGGTGACACCTCGCATCATTCAAACAGCTGTGCCACGTCAAATTTACCTTGATGTTAACATTCAAGACGGTGCGCGTATTGATGATGGCGGCCCTGACTCTCTGCCATCAATTAAGAACACACAAATTACAACACGTGCCCAAGTACCTGAAGGGGCAAGCTTACTAATTGGCGGTTATTCACGAGAGTCAAATAGCTCAGGTGTCGGTAAAGTGCCTGGTGTTGGGGATATCCCAATGCTCGGAAAGCTTTTTCAAAACAATACCAGCAATTCACAACAAATGGTGCGTTTATTTATGATAAGCCCGAAAGTGATGGAAACGCATACCGTTCCTGATGGCACACAAGAAATTGATTATGAGTTATTGCCCGAAAACAAACGCATTAAACAGTTGATGCGCTTAAGTAACAATAATGGTCATATTTTTAGTCTGGTTAACCGTTTGCCATGTGAATCTGCAATTGAAGCACGTGTACGCCGTAATCACTATCAAAAAAAACAATACGGTACGGCTATTCGCAGCTGCCGAGACCTTGATGGCTACCAAGGTTATCAAGTAACACTCAATAACTGCCCGACAACTGCAACTGAGCCGGAGTGTGCGCTGTGAAAGAATGGAAATTACTAATTCTCAACACCGCATACAAGGGTGCTGAAATCAACTTTACGCATTCTCAACGCTTGGGGAGTGATGAAGACAGCATGGATTTAGTGCTGAACGACAGTGATATTCCCCCGCATTTACTGAGCCTAAACTGCCAAGATGACGCTGTGTATTGTGAGCCTTTTGCGCAAACTGTGGGCGTAAAGGTGCAAGGTGTGCTCCATGATAATACGCTCGCTTTACCCACACTGACGCCAATCAATGTGGGGGAATTATGGTTTATGATTGGCGAAGTTAACGAGCCTTGGCCTAAAAAATTACCGGTATTTGATAAACCATCGGTAAATCAAAGTAAATCTGAACAGCCCGTCAAGATGAATAAAACCTACAAGCACCTGTCAAATGTGATTTGGCTTGCGGTACTTGGCACCATTACAGCTGCAGTTTTACTTTTTTTAGATATAAAAGCAGAAAGTGGCCAAGAAGTAGATACTGAAAAACTCAATTTATCGATTGCTAAAGATCTGCTTCAAACCGACAGTCGCCCTCACCTAATAATCGATTGGGACGAAGTCGATCAAAAAATCAGCCTATCCGGCTATGTAGATAGCAAACTTGAACGTAAAAAACTATTGAAGCAGGCGGAGAAACTTAATATTCGCTTTACCAGTGACATTCGTACCATGGAAGAGATTAAGTTTGCAGCACGGTTTATTTTGAAAAACCTCGAGCTTGATGCCATTGAAATGCGTTCAGGTGAACTTGCTGGCAGCCTTGTATTTGTTACTGACTCAAATAATTTAAATGCATGGAGTCGCGCCGAACAGGTATTACAGCGAGATATTCCCGGATTAACAGCGTTTGACCTTGAAATTCTCGAAGATAAACCCGCCCTTGAGCAGCTAAATGAACTACTGGTCAACTCAAGCTTTAATGACAAGATTATTGTAGAAGACCGCGGCGATATCATCGAACTTGTAGGCCAACTAAGCGGCTCTCAATTGCGCGAGTTTGATCAATTAAAAAAGCAGTTTGCCACCAAGTTTGGTAATAACCCGCGATTAATTCTATCCGCGCCAATGATCAAACAAGACGATAGCCCAAACCTAAGCTTACGCTTTCGTACCGTTAATCTCGGAAAAGTCCCCTACATTGTGCTCGATAACGGCGAACGCTATTTTGAAGGTGCCCGTTTACCTAATGGTGCGCGTTTAAAATCAATTAGCAGTGAAGGGGTCTTTCTTGAGTCGGGAAACAAAAGTTACATGATAAATTTTAGCCGCACTATTTAAGGAATAAACTATGACACTCATTGAAAAAATCAAAAACCAAGAACAACGCCAAGCGTTAACTAATCATTTGGAAGCACTAAAGTCAGCTCACGTCGCTGCGCTTGCCAAAGGATTACCACCTCAGGAATTTAAGCAAAAAGAGGCATGGATTAAAGCGTTAAACGCCTCACTTAAAATAGTTAAAAGTCCAAAATTACAAGTTTTAAACCCGTAAGCTAAATCACTTCCTTGGTAGCTGATTTAAAATGTTATGGCACTATATTTTTAAAAGAGGATTTATCATGGCTTTAACCCACGCAGGTTACGACGGTACACTAGGTAACTTAAAAACAGTATCAGGTCATCTTGTAACAGTTGCAGATAGCACCGCAGGCACACTTGATTCAGCACTTGAGGATCTTAAAACAGACCCTAATAACCCAGCTAAGCTTGCAAACTTTCAAGCCTCTGTGAATGAGTATTCAGTTGTAATGAGCCTCGTCGCCACAGTACAAAAATCTATTAAAGATGCCATGTCAACCATAGTACAGAAGATGGGCTAATGGATATTCAAGATATCAAGCTATTGGCAGATATCGGCGTGTTAGGCTCAAATTCGGGCCTAACGCGTGAAGCCGAACATATATTTGCTGCATTACGATTATCGAAATCGGGCGAACAGATTGCGGTAACTACAACCGCGTTAAATTTATTTAATCGAGGACAATTTCCAGAGGCTGCACAAGCGCTTTCAAAATGGTGTGAGAATAAAGCTCCTGCGATTCCACATGCATTATTGGCCATGGTGTATTGGACATGGGGATTTAATGTAAATGCCGAAGCCTATGCACGAGATGTGTTATCACAAGCAATTGAACCAGAAGCACATGCACTTGCAAAAGAAGTACTCAATGGTATGGGAGTAACTTATTAATGGACGCTATTAACCAAATCACCGCTGTTTCAATGGACTCATTACAAGGACAGCAAGATTATACGTTACCTACGGCACCTTCTATGGCAGAAATGGAAGGCTTAAGCGCACAGTTTTTAGACGCTCTAGGCGAAATGAAAGCTGAAGTGTCATCCCGTGCTGACAGCGTTGAGCTGAGTTTAAGTAACTTAACTGATTTATCTCCTCAAAAACTGCTCCAGGTACAAATGGAACTGATGCAAGTGACATTACAGCAAGAGTTGATAAGCAAAGGCGTTACCAAAACAACACAAAATGTTGAAGCATTAATTAAGGCGCAATAATTAATGAATAGGTTTATATCAGTGTTACTTGCCTGCCTTGTACTAACAGGGTGCAAAGTCGACCTTTACTCGGGCCTTGATGAAAAGCAGGGAAACGAGATGCTTGCATTATTGTTGGTTGAGGGCGTAGATGCGGAAAAAATTGCCGACAAAAAAGGTACAGTTAAGCTGCGTGTTGATAAAAACCAATTATCGAACGCCATTGAAATCCTCTCTCGTAACTCTTATCCGCGAGATAAATTTGCCACATTAAGTGATGTCTTTCCTGAAGGTGGACTGATTTCGACGCCTACTGAGGAGTCGGCGCGATACAATTATGCGGTGTCGCAAGACTTAGCAGCAACGGTGTCCAATATCGATGGTGTGTTAACGGCGCGCGTTCATTTGGTATTACCAGAACAAGATGGCACCAAAAAAGCCAAATCAGACACCAATCTGGCCAAAGCCTCAGTATTTATTAAGCATTCCAGCAATATCAGCCTGGATGCCTATATTCCACAAATTAAACAAATGGTTGCTAATTCGGTGGGCGGACTAAAATACGAAAATATCGCAGTTATTCTATTCCCCAGTGTTGCAACATTTAACCCCATAGCAAAAACCAGTACCGATGTAAGTCTTGGTATTATTCAACAGTTCAAAGATTTAGGACCTTGGTTAATTGCCGCTGCCGTACTGTTAATTATTGGCTTACGCTTTGAAAAGCTAAGTGGCACAGCGAAAGAAATCTACGAACGACAGCAGCGAAATGGTTAATCAAAAACATCACTTTGCTGCGATGCTTGAAAGTCAGCATGCCGACGCGATCATCGCTAAACTGTATCAACCATTACGCTGGTTACACCCACAATGGATTGAAAAGGTGATCCCTGCTGATTTTCCAGTTGATCATCAGTGTGTTAAAACCAACCAGTTTCTCGCGGAACAATTAAGCATTCCCGGCACGTTTGACACAGAGCTTAGCTCGCCTTTATCTAAATTTTTGTTGCTTGAACGTGAATTGATTACGCAAGTGATTGGTGTGTTGGGCCTATCATGTTTTCAACCGTCATTGAAAAAGTTGATAAGCAAACAGATTAAACACACGATAGATCAACAAATTGGCTGTAACGCATGCCAAATAGTGACACAAAAAATCCCTTTTATGTTAAGCGACTTTCCAAAAGAGTTGTTGGTTGAAGATATCACGTTGAATTCATCGACAAATTTACCCAATTTCATTGAGAAAGGGTTGTCAGTGTTTAAGCAAATTTGTGATGACGAGAGTCATTTTCAGTTACTGTGTTTTATTTTATCACCTGAGCATATGACTAACGAAAAACAAATCGTCCTCTCAAAAGAAACTTGTCGTAAAACCATCTTACTTATTCGTAAATTAGCCATTGAGATAGACCCACCATGTTCAAATTTACTGAAATAAAAGCGGATAAGCTGCAATTAGTCAGTGGCGCTAAAGTGCTAAAAGCCGTTGACTATAATCATTACTTAGGTTCGCAAGATGTCGTTGAAGCAGCTCAGAAAAAAGCCAATGATATTATTGCAAACGCAGAGCGTGAGTATAAAAACCAGCAGGCGTTAGGCTTTGCACACGGTATGGAACAAGCAAAACAGCAACAAGCTCAGTTACTTTTGCAAACCGTGGAGCAATGCCATCAGTATTTTACTTCTCAAACGCCACGAATTGCCGAGCTGATTATGGCGGGTATGTCACAGCTTGTCAGTGAATTTGATGACACTGAACTCACCCTTGAAATGGCTAAAAAAGCACTGAGTACAGTGACAAACCAGCGAAAAGTAACGTTACGTGTAAACCCAAACTTAGTCGACTCTGTAAAAGAAAAGCTTTCAATCCTTTTGAAACAATTCCCTGAAACAAGCTATGTTGACGTTGTTGCAGATCAGCGAGTAGATGCTGGGGGCTGTTTACTTGAAACCCAAGTAGGCGTGATTGATGCGACCATTGAAAACCAAATTGCTGCAATTGAATCTCTGCTTTTAAGCGAAGATCACGTATAATTTGCCAATCTAACGGATATATTTAACACCTATGCTCAAACAAACAATTCTATTAATTGAGGATGACGAAGATCTCGGCGAAATCTTAATTCGTTTTATCGAGGCGTCTGGCTATCAAACAAAGTGGCTTAAAACCGGCGATACTGTAATGGATTATGTTAATAACAACATGCCAGATCTTATTTTAATGGATGTGATGTTACCCGGTGTCGATGGCGTGACCCTAACCAATCAAATTCGCCAATTTAGTGATGTGCCAATTATTATGGTGACCGCAAAAACTGACGAAATCAGCCGTTTAATAGGTTTACAAACTGGTGTAGATGACTATGTTTGCAAGCCCTATTCTGGCCCCGAGCTGGTGCTCAGAATTAAAGCAATATTGCGCCGGGTGAATACACCCCCCGCACCTACAACAGTTGAAAATCAGGTTTCCGCCATAACTACTCAAAGCTTGCAACTCGATGAAGCACAACTAAAAATCAGTTACGGTGAACAACAGCAAAAGCTCACATTTGTCGAGTACAGCTTATTAAACTTACTAATATCGCACCCTAACCGGATTTATAATCGCGAACAAATCATTGAGTTAGTTTACGATTCGTATCGTGAAATCAGTGACCGTACGGTCGATAGCCATATTCGTAATGTGCGAAAAAAATTATCGTTACTTGGGCTAGATTACGAAGCAATTGAATCAGTATATGGTGTAGGTTATCGCTATATCGAGAAAGCATCATGAAACATGCCGCGTCCATACGTATAACTACCTTATTTATAGCCGCTCTTTTTATTGTTGTTTGGCCAGTTTCAGCAAACCAGTTGCTAAAGGAAATTACAAGTATTGCTGAAGTCCCCAATCAGCACACAAGCTTAAATAAACTGCGCAATACCGCAGAATTGGAATCAAATATAACTGCATTTACGGCCGCTACAGAAAGTATTCTCAAAGGTTATTTAAAACAAGGCGAATATGACGCGTTTAGCAAAGAAATAAGGTATGTAAAACAACATAATCTTTGGTCTAGCACGCCAGAGTTACAGATAATTGTTTACATTGCCCTAGCTGACGAAGCTTATCGAAAAGGCGATGTGCAGTTGGCATCGGACATCCAAACTACCGCCATCACATTGGCGCAGAATCATAATTTCATCTCTCGAATGAGTGAAGTATATACGCGTCAAGGCATCTTTTATCGCAATCTTGGTTTGTTGGACAAAGCCTTGGAATATTATGAACGAGCATTACCTTATGCAGAGCAAAGCGGTGATCCGTTGCAAGCGTCAAGAATTACCATGAATAAAGGGGTTATTTATGAAGGGCAGAACAAATACAACGAAGCATTAGAGCTTTATAAGCAAGCATTACCAAGCATTGAAAGTGGTAACAACCCTATTTTACTTGCCGATATATTGTTTAATATCACTGCGGTTTATATGCAACTGCACGAATTAGATTTGGCCTTAACGTTTGCTCAGCGCGTGTTAAAACTTGATGAAGCGTCTGGCGACATTAATAATATCATTTACTCTCTTAACCGCATTTCAAGTATTTATTTGTTACTTGGTGACAACGGTCAAGCACAAACCTATTTAAACCGCTCTATCGAATTGGCAGAGAAAGGAAAAAATAAGCAGCAATTAGCAGTGGCGTTTATGCGAAAAGCACGTATCTTGATGAAACAAGGTAAACTAGACCAAGCGCTTGAAATTGCAAATAAAAGCGCCGATAACGCTTTAACAATCGATAACCCCATCACCAAGAATAACGTTATACCACCGCTTGCTGAGCTTTACATATCGATTAATCAAAACCAAAAAGCGATAGAGCTTATTGAAATGCTGCCGGGTGATACGATTAGCCCAACATACATGGTTAGAAAGCAAAAAATTCTAGCAAAAGCGAATTACAACATAGAAAATTATCAGCAAGCCTACTCGCATCTAAAAATACTGCACAATACCGAGCAAGCACGCGCTGAAGAAAAATTGAAAGCATACCGGGATGAAATGAATTCTGAGCTTGCTAAGTTTTCTGAACAGTTAAAAGTAAAAGATTTAGAACTTGAAAATGAAAAGCAGCAAAGTGATCTTGAAGTAATGCAATATCGTCAATATTTCGGCATCACTTTAGCGTTAATTGTTTTTCTACTATTTAGCCTTTTGATTTACTCGCAAATTAAGAAAAAGCAGATGGCACAAGCGCAAGCTCGATTAAAAGAAGCTGCAATTGACCACAAAAACCAAATGCTTTCAGATATTTGCCACGAACTACGTACACCGTTTAGTGTACTAAAATTACAAATTGAGGCACTGCAATATAACTTAGAACCAGATACTGAACTCGCTCACAACCGTTTAAATGCAAAGATTGAGCAACTAAGTCACTTGGTGTCTGATATCGACCAACTATCGCAAGCTGATTCGATGGTACTAACCTTAAATAAGGTTAAAATTAACGCACACAACTTACTTAATGCCATTATTACTGATAACCGTGTACTTATTGAAAAAGTAGGCCTTGAGCTTAAGCTTGATATTCAACTTGACGAGACACTTGATGTTGACCTTGATATCAACCGTATCCAACAGGTTTTCCATAATTTATTTAGTAATGCGATTCGCTACACATCAGTGCCTGGTTTTATTCGATTAAAAGCACGAAATGACCAGAATAATCTGTTTATTCAAGTAGACGACACTGCCCCAGGTGTATCACTTGAGGATATCGAACACTTGTTTAATCGTCTCTATCGAGTTGAGAAGTCGCGAAGTCGTGCCACGGGTGGTTTAGGTTTAGGTTTATCTATTTGTAAAAGCTTAATTGAATTACACAACGGCTGCATTATTGCCAAACAGGGAAAAAGTGGCGGATTATGTATTCAAATTACACTGCCCTTACACTAAAATCGAGCTGGCCAACGCGCTACACATTAGCGCGTTTTGGCAAGCCCACTTTCTAGTATCAACGGTTACATTCATTATTGTCACTCAACTAACTGACTTGTCAGTTAATCCATTCTTATCACCTACTTTTGCGACCATTGTTGTTTAACAAACCAAAACGCCATAAAAAACAACACTGCCTAATTGTTTCACGCAGCGTTTTTGAACTAAGTTAAAGTAGTTATAAACCTACACGATTAATACGATATTCGACCATTCAAATATTACGTATTTTTCATTGACATTAACCTTTGCTGAATTAGAATAACGCCATTCGAATATTATTCGAATGGCGTTACCAAAGAAAATGAGCAAGAGGTTTAGTAATGGCACCAGCACCAAAATATAGCCTGCAAGAGCAGGAAAGAATGATCTTAAATGCCGCAGAACAGTGTATTAACGAGTCGTCAGTTACCGACTTTACGATGGCTAAGGTCGCGCGTTTAGCCGGGCTTTCTATGGGTTCTGTATACAAGTTCGTGCAGAGCAAAGAAGATATTGTGCTTGCGCTTGCCTATCAATCATTTGATCACGTATCAAAGGTATTTGAACGTGTGCTTAGCTTACCTTTATCAACGCCAGAGAAAATGCTCGCGGTATGTTTGATATCCCCTAAAGCCATGCAACGCTTCGAATTTGATTACGAGCTGCAATCTTATTCTACCAATAAAGCGGTTATTCAGCGCGCTTCAAGTCGTTGGACTGAAAAAATGATCGACGCCTGTAACTGTTGTGAACAAGGTTTTAAATTAGCCCTTTCCGATGGCATCAGTGCGGGCGAGCTGCAAAATGTGCCTAACCTAAGCGAAGTGATTGAAGAAATACTCATTAGTGGCTGGGCTATAACGGTTGGCTTTGAGCAAGTACAACGGGTTAAACAAACGCAAGAAATTGTCGAAGGCACAGACTCATTACTTGAGCCATTGCCGCTTAATCATCCTATTATTAGAAGCACAGTGCGTTTGCTTAATAGTTACCCATGGAAGAAACCCATCGATGATGACTCACTTGTCACCATTGAAAACGAATTAAAGAAATTAACATTGCGTTAATGCAATACAAACGGAGATAGTATGAAAATTAAACGCTGGCTCGCAGCCATTATCCTTATACTTGTTGTTGTCTCGGGACTAGGCTTTGCCAAGTTTAGTCAAATTCAAGCAATGATTGCCTTTGCCGAATCATTTCCTGAACCTTCCGCATCGGTGAAAAGTACCTATGCTCAGTCAACCCAGCACATTAAAACCGTAAAAGTTATTGGCCAAGTGCAAGCACCGAATACACTAACCGTAAGCAATGAATATGCTGGCAATATTACCAAAGTAGGTTTTAAGCCGGGTGATATAGTTGAAAAAGATCAGTTGCTTTTAAAACTAGACACCAGTATCGAAGAAGCTAATTTAAGTGCCGCAAAAGCACGCCTCACCCTTGCGGAATCAACCCTATCACGTGTTGAAAAATTGTTATCGCAAAAGCGCATTAGCCAAGATGAAGTGGATAAAGCGCTGGCTAATGTCAATGTCGCTAACGCTGAAGTGGCTAATTTAACGTCAGTTATTAACAAAAAAAACATTAAAGCGCCGTTTGCTGGTCGCGTTGGCTTAACGCAATATCAAGTCGGCCAATTACTTGATGCAAATAGCCAAATCACTACTTTGGTTGGCTTAAATGACAATATCTGGATTGATTTTGCTGTACCACAAACGCTACCACGCTTAGCCATTGGTGATGCCCTACGCGTTACACCGGTAAAGCAGCAAAAATCCGACACCACATTAACAGCTGAACTGATTGCTATTGCGCCAAATATCGACGTAAATTCGCGCCAACAAAGCTATCGTGCCATTGTAAACAACCAAAATAAGCAGTTACACCACAACCAAATGGTGAGTGTGTTTGTGCCAATTGAAGTGATTGACGCAGTAGCAGTACCGACCAATGCAGTAACACGCAGCCACTTCGGTGATTTTGTTTATAAATTAGAGAAAGACGATAAACAAAATTGGCGCGCCAAGCCAATTAAAGTAGAGCTAGGTGATAAAATCCAAGATCAACAATTAATCTTAAGTGGTTTAAATGCCGGTGAGTTTATTGCCAGTGAAGGTGCGTTTAAACTAAAAGAAAACCTCTTGGTTTACACTACAGAAACGGCTGAAAATACAACGCACACTGGAGGCTTGTAATGAGTTCATTACACGAAAACAAGCCCTCCTTTATGGACATTTTTGTCAATCGACCCGTATTGGCAATCGTACTGTCAGTATTAATTGTGCTCGCGGGTATTAACGCTGCGCAAAAAATCTCGGTACAACAATATCCGAAAATTGAAAGTGCCTCGTTAGTCATTAATACCGTTTACACCGGTGCATCAGCCGATGTTGTAAAGGGCTATGTTACCGAGCCTATTGAGCGTGTCACCTCTACGGTTCCAGGCGTAGATTACGTTGATTCAATTACCACTGCAGGCCTTAGTAAAGTAACTGCCTGGCTTGAACTAAACCACAATACAACAGATGCCTTAGCAGAGCTCACGACTAAATTAAACCAAATCAAGTTTGAATTGCCAACGGGCGCTGAAGATCCGGCAATTCAAATTGTACGTGCCGATAGTCCGTACGCGGTTTTTTATCTGGATGTACAATCGCAAGGTTTACCGCGTAGCGAAGTAAGTGACTACCTAACCCGTAACATTGTGCCGCAAATGAGCGATATTGATGGCGTGCAAAAAGTAACCCTTGAAGGCGGTCGCGATCCCGCTATGCGCATTTGGCTTGATACCGATAAACTCGCTGTTTATAACGTGAGTGCCGTAGATGTGTTTCAAGCACTGCAAGCTAACAACACCATAGCAACATTAGGCTACAGTGAAAACAACCGTCAACGCATTGATTTAATGGCTAATACATCGCTAAAAAGCGTAGCTGATTTTGAAAACCTCATCGTAAAAGAAAGTGACGGTGTGCAACTTCGTCTTGGTACAATCGCCAACGTCGAAATTGGCGAAGCCGAAGGCATGGTAACAGCGCGTTTAGATGATCACGATACGGTATTTTTAGCAGTTTGGGCGCTGCCAGGCGCTAACGAAATTGTTATTGGTGATGCACTTTATAAAAAGCTAGATCAAATCAACGAAGTATTACCAAACGGTATGCACATTGAAATCGGTTACGATGGTACGCTCTACATGCGTGATTCGATTAAAGAAATTTTTACCACGCTGGGTGAAACCGTACTGCTCGTTGGCATTGTGGTCCTTGCCATGATGGGCTCATTTAGAACGGCTATGGTGCCACTTATCACCATTCCTATTTCAATTTTAGGTGCGATTGCCGTTATTTATGTGGTTGGTTTTTCACTTAACTTGCTGACAATTCTTGCAATTGTGTTATCCGTTGGCCTTGTAGTAGATGATGCCATTGTGGTCGTTGAAAACGTAGCACGTCATATGCGCGAAGGTAGACCTCGCTGGCAAGCTGCGCTCATTAGTTCACGTCAATTACTTGTGCCAGTAATCGCCATGACCTTAACCCTTGCGGCAGTATACGCCCCCATTGGCTTTTTAACTGGTTTAACGGGTTTCTTATTTAGAGAGTTTGCGTTTACCCTTGCCATTGCGGTACTTATTTCCGGTGTTGTTGCCGTTACTTTATCGCCCATTATGAGTGCGTGGGTTAACGCCGAAGGTGGTAAAGAAAGTAAACTGACGAAAAAAGTAAATTGCTACTTTGATAAGTTACAAAATTTCTACTTTAACGCATTAGACACCCTATTTAACTGGCGTGCTCAAGTGTTCTTCGTCGCTATTGTGTTTTCATTGTTATCGGCACCTTTCTACCTTTTATCACAAAAAGAGCTCGCACCAATTGAAGATCAAAGCAGTATTCAAGTAGTTGTTGAAGCGCCGCCTGAATCATCGCAGGCGTATACTTCAAGCAAAATGAATGATACCGCTGAGGTAATGAATGCGACCGAAGGTGGTCAGTTTACCTGGCAAATTATTACTGCGGCAGCCGGTTTTGGTGGCGTTGAACTTGCGCCATATGAAGAACGCGAAAACTCGGTACACGACTTACTATTTGACCTTTACGGTCGACTAGGCAGTGTAACGGGCTTAAGCTTGTTCCCAATTCTGCCAGCGTCATTGCCTACCGCAGGACAGTTTGACGTTGAAGTTGTATTGCGCGCGAATGATAAGCCAGAAACTATGAAGCAATACGCCGACGAGATTATTGCAAAAGCAAACGCCAGCGGCAGCTTTATGTTTATAAATACCGACCTAAAAATCGACTTACCGCAGGCAGAGCTAGAAATCGACCGCGAATTAATCGCCGATTTAGGGTTAAATTTACAATCGGTGAATGATCAGCTGAGCATTTTAATGTCGAACAACTTTGTTAACTATTTTAATAAAGATGGCAAAGCCTATCGCGTGATCCCAATTGTTGGCGATAATGAGCGCTATAACCCTGAAAATATTCTCGATATGAAAATACGCACTGGTAGTGGCGAACTTATTCCTGTGTCGTCATTTGCGACATTACGCACATTTACCAGCCCGCGCGTATTGGGCTCGTTTAACCAACAAAGTTCATTTAGAATTTTAGCGGGTGTTTTACCTCATATCACCAAAGAGCAAGGTTTAAGCACTATTGAACAAATAGCAGCTGACGTTTTACCAAAGCATTATTCTATTGATTATGCAGGTGAATCACGCCAACTTCGTAAAGAAGGTAATACTATGGTTGGCGTACTGTTAGTATCAATGATTGTGGTTTACTTCCTGCTGACGATTCAATTTAATAGCTTCCGCGACCCACTTGTTGTGCTGCTTGGCTGTGCGCCTTTAGCACTTGCTGGCGCACTCATGTTGCCATTTCTATCACTCACAACGGTGAATATTTATAGCCAAATTGGCCTTATTACATTAATTGGATTGATTGCAAAGAATGGTATTTTAATTGTTGAATTTGCGAATCATTTACAGCTTGAAGGTAAATCTAAACTAGACGCTGTAAAAGGCGCTGCCGCTACACGTTTACGCCCAATTTTAATGACCACAGGTGCAACCGTACTCGGTCACTTCCCATTGGTACTCGTAACAGGCGCAGGCGCTGAAGCGCGCAATAGCATTGGTATTATTTTGGTTGCCGGAATGTTGATTGGTACCTTCTTTACCTTAGTGGTGCTTCCGCTACTTTATGAAAAAATAGCAAAAGATCATCGCGGCGAAATGGAAACAGAAGAAGCGTTATCTCATACGCAATTTCAAACAAGCCTTTAATAAAAAAGCCAGTCAGCAGCCCTGACTGGCTTTTTTAGCTTATACCAACTCTGTTAAGTTTGTGATCAGGGATAGCGCTGGATGAAAGAATTGGTAACAAGGCGGAATTTTTCTTATGTATTTGTTCTACATTGATAAATTCTAACGCAGTTAGCATGATATTTAGCCCGCTAGGATGATCAGCTACTTAAGTGAATTGGTATTACATCACGATTCAATAAATAACGTTTCAACTTCACCTACAAACCAGTTAATAGCTGCATTATTTGATTTCGATAAATGCCAATACAACTGTAAATGGTAATTTGGAATATGAATTGGTGGCTTAAGCACCTGTAATTGTAATTTATCAGCCACTAAGGTTGCTATGCGTTTAGGCATGGTTAGTACATATTCGCTGTTTGGCACTAAATACGGCGCAACCAACACACTTGCCTGTTGGCAGCTAATTTCACGGGCCAAATCTAAGCTTGCAAGCACATGATCAACCACACCGCCATTCTCACCCCACGGTGCGATTAAAATATGCTTATGCGCCAAAAATTGTTCAAGCGTAATTTGATGTTGAACATGCGTATTATGCTTACACGTCACAGTTACATACTCATCACTTAGCCAGGTTAAGTGCCTAACCCCTTCCATTTCACTATCTTGATGTTGAAAGCCAAGGACAAAATCCAAATCACCTTGTGATAATTGCTGCTTAACGGGCAACGGGCTTGCAGGCAACACTTGTAATTTAACCTTAGGCGCAACGGTAGCAAAGTGCTTGGTTAATTTGGGTAGTAAACAAAATTCTGAAAAATCGGTTGCAGCAATACGAAAGGTTTTTTCGCTTGTTAACGGTTCAAAAGGCGTAACACAACTTAAGCCTTGTTCAATAAGCGGCAGCGCTTTTTCTATATGTTGGGCTAACAAATGCGCGCGCTCTGTTGGTTGCATATAATTGTTTTCACGAATAAAAAGTGGGTCGTTCAGGCTTTTCCTCAAGCGTGCTAAGGCGTGACTAAATGCAGACTGGCTAATACACATTTCATCTGCGGCTTGGCTAACCGAGCCCGTTATGTAGAGTTTATGAAATAAAATAAGTAAATTCAGATCAAACTGTTTTAGATTCATATACCATGAGCACCTTTCATGTATTTATGATTATTATGCACTGGTTTCATTAACGCGTTAATCTTACACTAGCAAAAAAGTTTAAACGATGAGGTTTCTATGAGCTTAACCATTCGCCCGGCAACACTAAGCGATGTCGATACAATTTTGCACTTTATTAAAGAGTTAGCAATATACGAAAAGGCAGAGCACGAAGTATTAGCAACGCCCGAGACCATCAAACAGAGCATGTTTTCTGAGCACTCTGGTGTTTATGGTTTAATTTGCGAATTAGACGGTCACGCCATTGGCTTTGCCGTATTCTTTTACAACTATTCAACCTGGCTTGCAAAACCAGGTTTATATCTAGAAGACTTGTACGTATCACCTGAATACCGTGGCAAAGGCGCGGGCATTGCGTTACTTCAGCATTTAGCACAAATTGCTGTTGAAAAAGGGTGTGGTCGCTTTGAATGGAGTTGCTTAGATTGGAATACCCCATCGCGTGAATTTTATGAGTCACTTGGCGCCGAGCCTCAGCATGAGTGGATTGGCTATCGTATGAGTGGTAAAACGTTAGCGAAGTTTGCTGAAAACGGAAAATCTTAAAACCAAAGCGTTACGCATGAATAGATAAGAGTGAAAGCGACTTAAATATGCCGCTTTCACTTTAACAAGCCAGCTGTTATTACGTTACAATAAGCTGGCTTTTTTCTTATCCTTTACTGCAATCAACCAATAGGTAACGCCAAGCGCAAGTACTAAGCCTGCTGTGCTCCAAATGTATTCAGGGGCCAGTTTTGTAAAGTCGAGTACAATTACTTTTCGCGCTATCGCCATTAATGCTGTCGCGATTACTAAGTTAACGTGTATTACATCGTCACGCAGATACATAACTATGTTGATAAAGATTTCAATTGCAATCAATACAGCCAAAAACGCGCTAAACACTGCGAGAATGTCACTAATTGATAACAAGAAATAAGGCGGTGAACTCAATTTCATATACATCACGTAGACAACATCTAACACCCCCCAAATAATGAGCAACGTCATTAAAATTGCGAGTATTTTTACGCAAAAGCGAATAACAGTATGGCTAAAACGGATCGCTTTATCATCATAACTTGCTTCATCAAAGCCACTATCATGCTTTTCCATTGCATCTCCTTAATGCGGTAAAATTTAACAATGATAACTTATTGAACTTTACACGTTTATGCGTGTTCTTCAATAGCACGGCCAGAATTAATATCAAGGCGCATATTCACCCCAATTTGCTTAACAAACTGGGTGTCGTGACTCACTAATATAAACGCGCCTGGATAGTTTTTTAACGAAATCGCCAATGCGTTTTTTGCAGCGATGTCCAAATGATTATCAGGTTCATCAAGTAGCAATAACGCGTCTTTTTTTGCGTGGCTTACGCATAGCATCGCCAGCTTCATTTTTTCGCCGCCACTTAGTGATTCAACAGGTAAAAAAACGCTATCGCCTCGAAACCCAGCAGACGCAAGTAAGGTACGCGCGGTTTGTTCACTTATCTGTGTTGTCAAAGCCATAATTGCGGTCAGTACATCACTGTATTGATCGAGCCAGCGACAGTTTTGTTCAAGATAAATCACATCGCAATTACTATTAACTGTTAGGTTTGTCTTACTCAGGTTCGCTATGTTTTTAAGTAAGGTAGATTTTCCTGAACCATTACGGCCTTGAAGCCAAACACGACTTGTTTGTTTAATGGTAGCGTTCAGTGGTGGATGATGATTAAACTCACATTGCCAGTTGCTTATATTAACCAGTACCTTATTTTTATGAGTGTTTATATCGGCCATGTGGAATGTGACTGGTTCGTTTAATACCTGATCATCGCATACCGCACGCAACATTTTATTTGATGTATCAATGCGCGCGTTTTGCAATTTCACTTGCCGACTATGGGATTTGGCCGCACCTTCTTTTTTACTATCGAGTAACACTTTAGGCTGACTGCCCGATGTTCTTTTTTGCTTGCCCTGGGCCGCACGCTGATGTGCTTTTTCTAAGCTTAGCTGTGCAATGCGCTTAAATTGCGTTTGCTCGCGTTTAATGTGCTCTTGTTTCGCTCTTAGTGCTTTTTGTTCTGCATTAAACTGTACTTTAAATTGATGATAGCCAACACCGTATTCATTTACCGTACCATTAATTACGTGCAATGTACGAGTGCTGTGATCCAATAGATTTTCATCGTGACTTGCCATAACCACAATGCCCCTAAAGGCTTTTATTTGGCCGCTTAACCATCTTCTGGCATTTAGGTCGAGGTGATTGGTTGGCTCATCCAACAATATAATATCTGCATCACTATTAAAGCACCGATGTAGCATTAAACGAGCTAGCTGCCCATAGCTTAATTTATTACACGATAAGAACGGGTCTTTTGGTAATCCAAGTGTCATCAACAGTGCTATTGTATCTCGCTCGCAATGCCAATCATCTTGTAACGTTTGATAGTCGTTAACGTCGATGCTGCCCCCATTGATGCGCGACAACGCGTTTAGTTTATCGGCAATACCAAAATAGCCTGCAACCGAGCAATTTGGCATAGCATTGAGCTGTGAAAAAATAGCGGTTTTGCCAGTGACTTTAATCGTGTTATTACAACCATCAAGCTTTGCTATTGCGTTTATAAGTGTCGACTTACCGCTACCGTTGTTACCCACTAAGCCGTAAACGCCAGGTGTTAGTTGCAGAGATACATTTTTTAAAATGTGTTTTTGCGCTACGCTGTATGAAAAATTTGAAATCGAAATATGTGGCATAAGACCATCCTTTTACCCAAGTAAAAGGGATCAGCATCACCTGCGAGAAACGTCTAAGCACTATTGTACTTAGCGTCAATATTGATTTTCAGTGAAAAATTGGCAAAGCAACGCCTACTAATCCCTAACATTAAACAGAAAGTTAAAATTGTTTGGGGAGTTAGTTATTCATGTCGGCGCTTGCTCCAATAAGAAAAGTAGGTTCACTTTGCCCTAAAACGACAAAACGCGCAAGTAATCAGCAATACGAAACGAAAAAGCGCAGAAAATAACGTTATTATCAGCCTTCAACACATTGATATTTAAACAAAGCACAGGTATATTGCGCGATTATTGCACAGGGACTTTTCTACCTCCCTAATGGACCTTTCAAAAATAAACTGAAGTTAAGCCAACTTAACCAAAAAACGATATAAATTAATCAAATACAACTCGAATTACGAGTAGTTTAAATTTTAAAGGATTTAAAATGCGATATTGGGTTTTTGTTTTAAGCATCGTGTATACGTGTTCGCTTGGGGCAAAAGAAACTCTTAGAATTGGTGTTCAGCTAGAAGGCCAAAAACATGTTGAACAATTTATTGCGGGTCGCGAAATTAGCAGTATAGATGATTACTCAGGCGAGTTTGCGTATCGCGATGTTGTTGAGCAAGTATTGTTGTTACAAGCGCTTCACTTTGGCGGGTTTCGTGGCGACATTGAATTAGTACAAGCAGATCACTATAAACGTCGCTTGCGTCTGCTCGAACAAGGACTTCTTGATTTAAGCATTACCGGAGTTTGGCTAAGCGACGCTCTGCCCATTAAAGATAATCTCTATATTTCAAGGCCGTTATTACGTGATGGTGAAGCCGAGGCAGGTTTTTATGTACATCAAAACAATACACGCGCACGTCAGGTAAATGACAAATTTGGCTTACAACGCCTAAACGCAATTTCCAATAAAAACTGGCAAATTGATTGGCGAATAATGTCGGCAATTGGTTTTGCTCACTTAGATAGCGTAAGCCAATTTACACAAATGACAGATATGATTGTGAAAGACCGAAGCGATGTTATGCTTGCGACATTTTACAACACCGACGACCTGAGTTTTTCACAAGACAATGAAACCTTTGTACCAATTCATGGATTGAAAGTTAAGCTCCCCGGTAGCAGGCATTTTGTTGTATCAAAAGCCGCGGGCAACTCAGAAATATTTGACTGTGTGCAACGGGGCTTAAAAGAATTGCGAAGCCGCGGTTTAATCAATAAAGCGTATCGACAAAGCGGCTACATAAATGAAAAAGTGAAACACTGGATGGTGATTCGTTAACCGTACCATGCAAAAATTTTACATTTTTAGATTGGTTATTGCGGAATTAACCAGGTAATCATAATTCGCGCGCCCATTCCATCAGGCCCATTTTCTGGGCCTTTTGCCCAGTAATGCAAGCCTGCACCAAGGCTAAATACATTATCTCCGATGGTTATCACTTGACTGGCAACCAAATTGATTGGTACCGACTCTACATCATTTTCCCAGTCGATTGTTGTTTCGCTGTTTAAGAATACCGAGGTTGCACTTGGCCATGTATAACCGATAAACGGTTGAATAAAAGTGGCATTTACATCCGTCTGGCCTTGGTCCTTATCTGCACCAAAACCCCAAATATGATTTGCCAATGCACCAAAAGTCCAGCCATCACTTTGTTTAAGCAGTACCGCCGTTGGGCCTATTCCCCAATTGTCGCTACCAAACATAGGCTCAGAGGCACTCGGAAACATTAAAACAGGCCCTGCCCCCCAAATCCAGCCGCTGTCGGTTTGTTGTTTAGGTGAAAAGAAAAAGCTTTGAACTATATCGCCAATGCCGACTTCACGAAACGAGCCAAAGTCTTGACTTACTATGGGAATAATTGTGCGAGAGATTAAATTCCAATCATCGTTTAAATCGTACGGTACAACAGGCTGAACATTAGTTAACCAACGTTCACCTTGCTCGTTCTGGCCAATATTCCGGTCGTAATTAAACTGCACTGGCACACTGATCATATCGGCAACAGGATTTTGTAATTTTTTGGCGATATCAGCGGAATTGTTAGCTGTGGCAGTAAATGAGCTTAGTACAAGAAATGTACTGAGAATGCGGTATTTCATGCGCTTCATCCTTAAAGACTAAAAATCGTCTTAGTTTACTATTTACACACTTACGCTAACGCAGTTTGTCTTTAAGAGATAGATTTTTCGGAGATTTGTTTCCATTTGCTGTACCAACGCACAACTTCATTAATGGGTTTTGGCCGACAGATAAAAAAGCCCTGTAACAAAATGCCAATTTCACTTTGGCGCAAGTATTCTAAGTCTTCAATATCTTCGACGCCTTCCGCAACGAGCTCTACCTTTTGCTCTTTTGCAATATCGATAAGCGACTTAACAATTACCTGAGAAAATTTATCATCACGAATACTCGAAATAAAACATCTGTCTATTTTAATCTCGGTAAACGGCAAGGTTCTTAACTGATTTAGATTGGTAAATCCCGTACCAAAATCATCAAGCGCAATACCATAACCATGCATGCGCAAGCGGTTTAACGTTTCCAGTTGTTCAGGCGTACGCAACGCATATTCTTCGGTTACTTCAATAATAAATTGGCTTGGCTCTAAACCATTTACACACAAGATGGTCGCCATTTGCTCGGCGCAAAATGAATCTTGCATTTGTTTGGGTGATAAATTAATGGCCAGTTTAAAATCGTGGTCAAAAATCACCTGCAACTCGCAATAATGCCGTGCGGCTTTTTCAACAAGCTGAAACGTAATAATATTTTCGATGCCAAGTGATACAGCAGTCGGCAAAAAATGTTGCGGTAAAATGGCGTCAATACGACCAGGCTTTACGATTCTTGCAAGAATTTCCAAACTGTCGACGCGGTTAGTTTGGCTGTTAATTTTAGGTTGGTAGTAAGGTTCAATTTGCTGGTTTTCAATGGCTTCTATCAGTTCTTGTTCAGAAAGGTATTGCAAGGTTTGCATTTTAACAACATTGAGTGTTTTTAGCCGGTCTAACACCATTTCAATTTGTTTAACGCTAACTGGCTTTGACAAATTGCCAATAAGCCGCACTTTATGAATTTTAGCAAGGTCAGCGGCCAGCGAGATAACACGCTCATCCATTTCTGAAACAATTGCCACACCGCCATTAAAGCCAATTTCACCTAACTGCCTAATAAATGCCATACCGTCTAATTCAGGCATATTTAAATCAGTTAATACGCAGTGATAAGCTGAACTATCTTTTTTGATTTCGTCAAATGCAAGACGCGCAGAAGAAAAGGTCTCGGTATTTTGATAGCCAAGGCCATTGAGCATTGCTTTTAACGTTAACAACATGGTTTTCGAATCGTCAACAATCGCAATTTTAATCAAATTTTTATGCATGTCGCATTCCTTGCAAGTAAGAACATCTTTGACGCCAACCCTTTCCTTTTTAAGTCTAGTAACAAACTGAAAGATTACAAAAATTTAATCGTCAAATTGACATCAAATAGTATGACATTTTTCGTTTAGTTTATTCATAAAAATGATTAACAAAACCGAAACATCACATTAATTTGATCTAGTTAAATTTTTAACCCGTATAAAATCTCGCCAGTTAATTATCAAAAAAAAGGATAAACAAGGTGAGAAATTTATTAAAAATAGCACTTTTAGTGTCATCAACGCTTGTAGTAACTGGGTGTAACGACGATGACGACGATCATAAAGTGGAAACGCCAACAGTGCCTGTTGCCACACCAACAACAGTGGTCGACGTTGCAGTGAGCGATGGCAACTTTACAACTCTTATCGCTGCGCTTGAAGCAACGGGTCTTGACGAAACGCTTGCAAATACTGATGCCAATTTTACCGTATTTGCGCCTACCGACGCTGCATTTGCGCTGTTACCTGAGGGCACTGTTGAAGCACTGTTAGCCGATACAGACACGCTTTCTGATATTCTCACATACCACGTTATTGCAGACAAAGTTGATGCGGCAACGGCAGTATCAAGTGCAGGATCAAAAGTAACCATGGTTAACGGTGATTCGGTGGGTTTATCGCTCGACGGTGATAATTTGCTGGTCAACACAGTAACTGTTACAGCAACCGACATAATGGCAGACAACGGTATAATTCACGTTATTGATGCTGTGTTAATGCCCCCAACAGATAAAGGTATGCCAACGGCAAATATTGTTGAGACCGCTGTTGCAGCAGGTACTTTCAATACGCTCGTTGCGGCTTTACAAGCAACAAATTTAGATGCAGTGCTCGCTGATGAGTCGAAAATGTATACGGTATTTGCACCAACTGATGATGCTTTTGCAATGCTTGGTGAAGAAACCATTAATACATTACTTGCAAATACCGATGTGTTAAGCAGTATTTTGTTGCAGCATGTTGTGATGGGTGAAGTTGACTCTGTTACTGCATTTACCCTAAACGGTATGGAAGCTGAAACAGCTTCTGGTGCTAAATTGCCTGTATCAATCAACTCAGAAACAGATTCACTGATGTTCGGCGGTGCTAAAGTTGTTACCAAAGACATTTACACTACCAACGGAATTATTCACGTAATTGATGCTGTTATTGTGGGTGATGTAAGTGTGCCTGAGCCTGTTGGCAATATTGTTGATGTCGCCTCACAAGCAGGTTCATTCAACACATTATTAATCGCCGCGGCTGCCGCGGATCTTGCTGAAGTACTTGCAGACGAATCTGCAACTTACACCGTTTTTGCACCAACAGATGCTGCATTTGCACAACTTCCTGAAAGTACATTAAATGCCCTACTTGCCGATACAGAAGCGCTAAAAAATGTATTACTCTACCACGTTATTGCTGATGCGAAAGTAATGTCGGATGGCGCCGTAGCTGTTGCGAATAGTGAAAATAATAAGGTGACTATGGCAAACACTCAAATGGCCGCCTTATCACTTTCAGGCTCTGACTTGTACATAAATGCGTCTAAAGTCTCTGCTGCCAATGTTGAAGCAAGTAATGGCGTAATTCACGTGGTTGACCAAGTCATTTTACCTCCATCAATGAAAGGCGAACCGACTCAGAACATCGTTGAGGTTGCCGTATCCAATCCTGACTTTACAACCCTAGTGACTGCGTTACAAGCTGCAAATTTAGTCGATGCACTCGCTGATGAAACTAAGTCTTACACGGTATTCGCGCCAACTAATACTGCGTTTGATAAAATCCCAGACGACGCATTATCTGCGCTACTAGCTGACAATACTGCTCTTACAAACGTGTTACTACAACACGTTATTGACGGCGAAATTGACTCAGTTAGTGCTTATGCAGCTAATGGTAAAACCGTAAACACGCTAGCGATGGAAGATGTTAGCGTAGATTTAGTTAATTATGCTAGCACGTCCAATACAGCAAGTGACGAAGTTGCTTATAACGCCGAAATGCAAATGCTTGTAGGCGGCGCAGGTTCAACAAACGCCGGAAATACTCTGTATGTTTTCGATAACGACTTAGGGCAATCGACAAGTACTTGCGTTGATGGTTGCAAAGACGCTTGGCCGCCAGTATTAGTCGATGATGGTATGGTGGATAACATTCAAGGTTTAAGCGTTATTACACGTAGTGACGGTACTAAACAAGCAGCCTTTATGGGACGCCCGTTATATTTTTATGCGCAAGATATGGCACCGGGTGAAAGTAAAGGTGACGGCGTAAATAATCTATGGTGGAAAGTGTCACTGCCGCAAGTTGCGCTGCAAGTACAAGGTGCAAACGTCGTGACAATCGATATTTACACTACCAACGGTGTGATTCATGTGATTGATACCGTAATCACTGAAACCCTAAATTAACACTCCCTTCGTGTTTAAGGGGCTGAAAAGCCCCTTTTTTATGCGTTCTTACAGGCGTTAATTTTACGTGATACGTCGCTTTGGAATTCGTCACTTAAAAACGTAGTTGCCGGTACCGGCTTAGCAAAATAAAAACCTTGAAGGTTATAACAGCCTAAACGCTTTAACACAGTAACTTGCGAAAGTTCTTCAACACCTTCGGCAATACAGTAACTGCCTAAATTTTTAGCTAAATCAGCGATAGTTTGTACAATTGCTTGGTTTGTACGGCTGGATAACATTTGGCGAATAAAACTCTGATCTATCTTAATCACATCAATTGGAAATTGGTTAATATAAGTTAACGACGAATATCCTGTGCCAAAATCATCCAAATACAGTTTAAAACCCGCTTTTTGCAAGCGCTCTAGTTGCTCAAGGGCGTTCACCGTGTCTTCAATCAAAATACCTTCGGTAATTTCTAAGCGAATTTGACGTGGCGATACGTTATTGTCCGCTAAAATTGTAACAAATCGCTCAACCAAGTTAGGCTGGGTAATATGTAGTGCAGATAAATTAATTGATAGATAGCGGTTCTCATTACTTGCTAACCATGACGCTAACTCTGTTGTCGCTGTTTCAAGCGCTATTTCAGTGATCGCAACAATTTGCCCAATTTGCTCAGCCAACGGAATAAATACTCCCGGTGAAATCATGTCACCGTCTTTAAACCAGCGCAATAGCAACTCAACACCCACTACTTTTTGTGATTGCGTATTAACAATAGGTTGATAGAAGTTAGTAAGCTGACGATTTTGTACTGCGTTAACTAATTCGTTTTCAAGCAACATACGGTTGCGCGCTTCTTTGTTGAGCTGCTCAGTATAAAAACGGTAGCAATTACGACCACTGTTTTTCGCGTGGATCATCGCAATGTCTGCTTTTTGTATTAATTCTTCAGTAGTTTCGGCGTCAAATGGGTAAAACGAAATACCGATTGATGAACTAATATTGACCGTATTACCTCCAATTTTATAGGGTTTGGCAAGTTGGCTGTTGAGCTCGTTAGCGTATTGGCTAATTTCTTGTGGCGAAACCACATCGTCAAATAGTACTATAAATTCATCGCCACTTTGACGCCCCACACTGTGTTGTTCACCAACAACTGCGGTCATGCGTTTTGCAGCTTCAACCAACAACCGATCGCCAATGCTGTGACCAAGTGAATCATTCACTTGTTTAAAGCGGTCAAGATCAATAAATAGCACCGCGATCACTTTGTTTTGTGCATGCAGCAAGGCTTGTTCGATGCGATCGTTAATTAAACTGCGATTAGCCAATTGTGTTAGGTGATCGAAATTCGCCATTTGCGTAAGCTTCTTCTCAGCCGCCTTTTGCTGCGTCAAATCCGACACAACAACCACATAGTTACTAACACTCTCGTCACCAATCGCGGAAATTGATAACAATACGTCAATGGTTTCGTTGTCAAACACCCAAGTTTCTTCGCGACGTAAGTGCTCGCCGACCCTAAGCCTAGCTAATTGCTCAACGTAAAATGCTTGACGTTGCTCGTCAAACAACGCCAATAATGTATCTTGGGTCGCGTCTTCCGAATGTTTTGAAAAACGTTTATTAAACGCTTCGTTTGATACAACTAATTTAAATTTGCTATCCAGAACAATTAGCCACTCGTTCATTTTACGCAGTGCTTCACCGTAGAGCCGAGCTTGGATTTCCTTATTTTTGGTTTCGCTAATATTGGTGTAAGTCCCTGCATAAACGGGGCTTTCTTCATTTTTACTTTCTTTAGAACGCTTGCCTAAATCACGATACCATACCCACTCACCGCTTTTTGCACGCATGCGGTACGTCACATCCCACAAATTGGTTTCACCACTTGAAAATGCTCGCCATTTTGCTTCTAAACGAATACGATCTTCAGGATGGATTAGTGACATATGGTCATGAAGAGTGGTAAGCATTTCACGCTCATAACCTAAATCGGAAACAATTCGTTCTTGATCCAACATCTGGTTATGACTGTTATACACCCACACACCGCTGTTACTTGCTTCAAGTGCTAAACGTGCGCGCTGCTTTGCCGCCATAGATTCATCATGGAGCTGTTGTAGCCTATGTTGCTGTTTAACTCGCTTTATATAGATAAACGTAAAACTACCAAGAAACAGAATAATATAGCCAACCATGGCATATGGTGATGTCCAGGGATTATGCTTGACATAAAATGAAAACGTTTCAGGCTTGCCAAGTTGCCCATCTTTTAACGAGTAGGCTGCGACGTTGAAGGTATAATCACCAGGCAACAAGCGGGTAAACTCAATGTTATTTTTACCGTACTGTTCATAAACGACACTGCTTGGCCCTTGTAAATCGACACGGTACTTAATTTGCTTTTGATTGGCAAAGTCAAAGTTAGAAAAGTGAAATTTCAGGCCAAAATCATCATGTTCAAGCGATAATTGTTGCTCCATTAAACCTGACAAAGTAAGTTTCTCATCACGAGATTTTAGCTCAACATCAAGTAACCTTACCGGTTTGTCGTTTCGGCTTTTTTCAATTTCTTCGGCGTTAAACAAAATAATGCCCGCGGGTGTTGTAAACGCAATGCGGCCATCTTTTAATTTATGTGGCGCACTGTAGACCTCATCACTTATCAACCCTTGCTCGTGGGTATACTGATTAAGTGCATCTAAGTCTTTATCATATTTGATTAAGCCACTTTGCGAACTAAACCACAGTGCACCGTTATCACTTTGCGTGACACTGAATAACCGATTATCCGGCAAACCATCGGCAAAGGTAATTTCTTTTTGTTGTTGGTATTTATCATCAAGGGCCACTATGCCGTGAGCGTTATAAGCAATCCAAATTGTATTATCTGCATCTCGTGTCCAATCAGATACAAACTTAAAATCGTGTACTTGATAATTCTCGAGTTGATGAATTAAATCAAATGTATCTTCTTGATAGTTATATTGATAAATCGCACCACCAACGCTATAAAGCACGCCAGAATCGTCTACAAAGCTTTTCATAAAGCCAATTGATAAATCTGGATCAAAGTGTTTATCAAGACTGTTAAGAGAAGTGAGAGCATTTTTCTGTGTATCTAAAATAAAATGCCCTTTGTAACTAACAAATATCAAACGATGTTTGTCTAGTGGGTGAACACCGTAAGGATATAGCTCAGTGAATTCTTTATTAACTTCTGCAGATAAGTTGGTCGGCACAATAACTTCTTTTTCAGTGTCAAAAAGTGTCAATCCCTCACTGTGTACCAGCCAAATCTTTCCATCACCTGCGTCAAAAATATACTGAATAAAGTGCTTTCCCCACTTATTTTTGGGGTTCTCATTAACGAAGAAATGTTTAGTTTCTTTTGTTTCAGTATTTAGTTTTGTCAGGCCATTCTCGGTTGCAACCCAAAGCGTACCTGCTTGCAATTCAATAAAGTCGGTTACCGATGAATTAGACAAATCGATACCAGACGCTTTACTGTAACTTGAAAATCGTTGTAAATCAGGGTGCCAGTAATAAACACCCTTTGACTCAGACGCAAGCCAAAGTAGCCCGCTGTCGTCTTGGTAAATGTCTTTAATAGCATCGTTACTGACTAACGGGTGGCGTTTTGAATATTGCGCCAGCAAATTTAACTCAAACGACATTGGGTCGAAGCGATACAGTCCTTTTTCAGAGCCAATATAAAATGCATCTGCATTTCTAACCACACCCCAAATATTTAAATCGGGAATAAGCTGCATGGGTTTAGCATCTTTTTCATCGAGTTTAAGTGCAAACAACCCTTCAACCGTGCCAATTAATAAACCTAAACGATGATCCCATGCTAAATATTTTACATTGTTGTTATCATAGGTATCTTGTATGTTAGAGGGTTTATGGTGCGTTAACCCTGCACCACCTGTCTCGATATGATAGACATAAAGGCCTTTCGAAGTACCAAAGTATATGTATTCTCCTTTGTAAAACAGGGTACGAATAAGGTCTTGATTTTCATTCAATGAAAATAAAATTTTCAATTGTTTATCGGCAACACTATACGAAACCAGGTGGCGACCAATTGCTAATATCAAATCGTCCTTAACTTCAATAATGCTCTCAATACTTAAATATTCGTCCTTAGTTTCAACTAATTTACCATCATAAAAACGTGTTGCTTCAAGTGTAAGAGGATCAACGAAATAAGCACCGCTATAATACGTGCTAACAATCAAACTGCCATTTTTTAGCGAATGAAGTGCAATAATGCCATTGTTTGCGAATACATTATCAGGGCCTATGACTCTCTCAAATTCGTACCCATCAAAGCGATTCAAACCATAATCTGTGGCCACCCATAAGTAACCATAGTTATCTTGCAGCGTTTGGTTGACATAGCTTTGTGATAATCCATCTTCAACGGAGTAATTTTTCAGGTACCGGCTATATTCCGCAGTAAACGCATTGCTGGATGCAAAGAGTAAGACAAGAACAAAAGAAAAGACTTTATGAAACAAAAAATTAAACCCTAGTCACATGAATCCGTTCAGAATATGAGAAGTAAACCAACGAGCCATCACTGCTGTCGTTTCATTAATACAGTGTAAAACACAATGCATATTCAAAGAAGAAAAAATTGTTCTGATTTAAAACAACTTCTTAACATTACAAAACGAACTTTAAAGCAAAGCCAAACCCGTAACAAGCTGAAATAGCTAATTATTAACGATAAAAAACATATTACGAAATAGTCCTTTTATCGTATCAAGTACTTTAAAGCTAACCTATACTTACCAAGTCCGATCTTGTCCTGACAATATAACTATATATACGCCTTTCATTTATAATAGCCCGTATTGGCCTAAGTGCGCGTATTTTGGCCATAAAACACAACAAAACATACATATTTAACCGACAACCAAGTAAACCCCGTTTAAATTATGAAGTTCTTCACCTGTTTAAGTGCTTTTAAATCGCTAACTTTGTGCTAATACAGGCTGTGTTAAGGCCCTCTGGGTTACACCTTACTCAATCAGTAAATAGTTATTTTTAAGCGCTTTTATACAGGTACTGTAACCAAGCGCAATCATCTCAGCGGCTTTATCAAACTCTAATGTGCCACAGGCATTACGGCTAATCTCAACCAGTACATCAGGCGGATATGCCGCTAATTTAGCAGCAGCTAAGTGAGACTGCATGGCATCAAATGCTTTATCAGCTACTTCGTACGCCCCCAGTTTATTCACCTCTTTTTCTTCTTTATCAAATCGCAATGAATCAATAAAACGTGAAATTGGGGATGTATCATCATGGGTTTCGACCTTTTCGATGGGCTCTGGTGGTGTTGCTTTTTCACTGCCTAAATTAACCGCTATTTTATAATCACTGTCATCATTAAATGTAGGCGCAATCGGCACAGGATTTAGCACCCCACCATCAATTAAAATTCTATTATTGGTTTCAATCGGTGTAAAAAACAAAGGAAGTGAAATCGATGCGCGGATCGCGTCGAATAATGACCCCGAATTTAGCCATACTTCTTTACCGTTTAAAATATCAGACGCAACAGCCGTGTAGCTAATTGGTAACTCGGCAATCGTAATATCCCCTACCATTTTCTTTAAGGTGTTGATTATTTTGTCGCCCTTTACCAACCCATTATTGCCCCACGCTAAATCAAGCAATGACACAATATCGTATTTGTCTATTTCTAAAATCCATTTCTCAAATTCAGGCAACTTACCTGCCGCATAAATACCACCGATTAAAGCACCAATTGAACACCCTGATATGGAACAAATTTCAAAGTTGTGCTGTTCTAGCGCTTTAATTACTCCGATATGCGCAAGCCCACGTGCACCGCCACTGCCTAAAATAAGTGAAATGCGTTTTTTCATCGTATTTATCTAATTTTAATGAATTTTTACTATTAATACATAAGATTACATACCGAAACAATAAGATCAGTTAAACTTATTAGCTGGGTTAAAAATCGATACCGTCACATCAACTCATTTTGGAATAAGCGCATGAATACACTGCTGTCTAACGTCTCAGTTCGTAACAAAATAAATATCATCTCTGGCGCACTGCTATTTGCCTTAATATTGTTTGCGAGTTTTGAGATCTATAAGCTCAATTCAATCAAATCGAGCTTTGAGCAGTACAGCCGTGTCGCGGTTAAGTTAGAAGTGACTACACTCAAAATTAATCGCGATGTAAACTACGTATCGCGCATTAATCGCAGCATTATGCTTGGTGACGATTATCAATCAAACCTTGCTAAAATGCGTGAACGTATCAAGGATATTCAATCGCATTTTTCACAGCTAAATTCATTAGCCCTTAACGACAACACCGAACAAAAAGAGCTCAAGCAACTGATTGTTAAATCACAATCATCCACCGAAACATTTTTATCAAAAAGTCTTCAGCTGGTTCAAACGCTCTCATCGACATCGACAAAAGCAGAACTTGAACAAGCATGGCAAACGTATAAACGTGATTACAGCCCTGTTGCTGCAAAATCTCGCGAAGACTTTGCCGCGCTTAACCGCAAAATGAATCAAGAAAGAGAAGTCATTTTTCAGGCAACGACCAACGATATTGACTCATCGATTTCCGTTAGTATTTATTTTGCTGTGGTTGCTGCTTTAGTTGCGGCAATATTAAGTTGGCTTGTCACAAACAATATTATTGCCCCGCTTAATACGTTGCGAAATTCCATTAATGATATTGCAAAGAGCAACGATTTGACGAAACGCACCCAAGTTAAATCGAACGATGAACTCGGCGTAGTGAGCCATGCATTTGATACGTTAATTGATAATTTCCACGGCACATTACAACAGGTGGTTAACGCCAGTGAACAGGTACATCAGGCGTCTAACATGCTGGCCCAGTCAAGTGAAAATACTAGCTCGTTAATAAGCGAACAACGCCAAGAAACCGATATGGTTGCGACTGCAATGAACGAAATGGCGATCACCGCTAACGAAGTCTCTCGCAACGCCGCCGACACAGCGACAGGGGCGATGGATGCAAACACTCAAGCGTCCAGCGGACAACACGTTGTTGGGTCAACAGTCACCAGCATCGATAAGCTTGCACAACAAATCGATACGGCTTCACTCTCGGTTGATAAACTATCAAACGATAGCCAAGAAATTGGCCGCGTACTCGATGTTATTCGCGGCATTGCGGAACAAACCAATCTACTTGCGCTAAACGCAGCAATAGAAGCGGCCCGAGCTGGTGAGCAAGGCCGCGGTTTTGCTGTGGTAGCAGATGAAGTGCGCTCGCTGGCATCACGTACCGAAAGTTCAATTCAAGAAATTCATCAAATGATTGAAAGCTTGCAAAATGGCAGTAAAGACGCCGTCGCATTAATGCTGCAAAGTAAGCAACAAGCAGAAGACAGTGTAAACAATGCAACACAGGCAGGTGAAGCACTTGATTTGATCACCACTGCGGTGGCAAAAATAAACGATATGGCGGCGCAAATTGCAACCGCTGCAGAAGAGCAAACCAGTGTTAATGAAGAGATAAATCGCAATGTAGTGAATATTTCTACTATCTCAGACAACACCTCGCAAGAGGCCGCAAACACCAGCAGTGCAAGTACTGAACTCGCCGCACTTGCCAGCGAATTAAAGAACCAAGTATCGCAGTTCAAAGTGTAACGCATTAAAAGTGTAACGCGATTAGCTACGCAGCGTATGCCTATAGCGATAAGCATAGGCACACTTGATATCAGTGAATATTGATACTTAAATTAATAACCGAGCCCCAAATTGTATACAATTTAAATCTCGGTTATTATGTCTGTTATTTCGATCGTTTAAAATGAGTTCGCTATGTCATTAAACTCCCTTGCCGAGCAATACGTAAAGCTTGTACTGGCAATTGGCCTTCATCACCCACATTATGTTGACGCTTACTATGGCCCAAGTCACTGGCAACCAACCATCAAAGAGCCGCTTGAAGCTATTCAACAGCAAGTTACAGAGCTTGTAGATAGCTTAAAAAATACAACACCAAATGAAAGCGAAACACTCAGACATACATTTTTATTAAAGCAAAATGAATCAATACTAACCTTTATAAATGTAATTTCGGGCAACGCACCGAAATTCGATGATGAGTCGCTTGCGTTATACGATGCCATTTCGCCCAATAAGACGGAGACTGAGTTTGATGAAGTCTTGTTAGAACTTGAAAACTTGGTGCCAGGTGACGGTAGTTTAAGCGAACGCATGGTGGCATTTAATGCACAATTTGAAATCCCCAAAAACAAACTCGATGACGTATTTAAAGCCGCAGTAGCGCGTTCACGGGAGATTACCAAACAATTTATTCCCCTTGCAGATAACGAAAATTTTCAGCTGGAATATGTAACTAACCAAATTTGGAGTGGCTATAACTGGTATAAAGGCGATAACTTTAGCTTGATTCAAATGAATACCGACTTCCCTATTTATATTTCACGCGCGGTCGATTTAGCCGCCCATGAAGGCTATCCCGGCCACCATGTGTTTAACTCTCTAATGGAAAAGCACCTAGTGAATGAAAAAGGCTGGATGGAATATTGTGTTTATCCATTATTTTCCCCGATGTCACTGCTTGCCGAAGGCTCGGCTAACTATGGCATAGAAGTGGTTTTCCCAAAGCCTGAACGCATGGTCTTTGAAAAAGAAGTGCTCTTCGTGCTTGCCGGTCTCGATGTCTCACAAGCTGAGCGCTACTATCAAGTACAAGCGCTCATACAAAAACTCTCTTATGCTGACAACATGGTTGCTAAACGCTTACTTGATGGCGAAATTTCAGAGCAACTCGCAGTCGAGTTATTGGTTAAATACACCTTAGTGAGTAAAGCGCGTGCAACACAGCGATTAGGGTTTATTAAAGCAAACCGCGCCTATGTGCTTAATTACAACCTCGGCCAAGATATCGTTAAAGCCTACATTGAAAAACATGCCAATATGCAAGATAAAAACTCTGTTTGGCAGGTGTTTGCCGATTTATTAGCAAACCCAAGGCCCGCGAGTTTATTGGTATAACAAATCTAATAAGGCTTTTTTTGCTGTTTAACTTTGCTGTAAGCCTCTAAAAAAATTCCTAACAAGCAGTTACAATTATTATTTTTTGTAGCTGCTTTATTTTATCTATTTAAAATCAATGTATTGAATAACCTGAGCTAGGAATAACAAATTACTTTCTAGTAGCTACTTTTACTTATTACTACGTTAAATTTGTTTGCAATAGACTCGCTATTGACGCACAAATTTGCCTTGTTACTGTGAAAAATTATCAAGCTAGAAGGCTTAAAATAAAAAATATATGTATTAAAAATTGTTAGTTAACTTCTTATCCCAAGTTCAGGTTAAATAAAAAACCCAGTCGATTTTCTATTTTTCACACAAGCGTAACCGATTTGTAAAAAACCCTCGTTAGACTGTTTTTCAGTTTCTGGTCTAGACCATAATAATTTTACTAACTGAGAAGCCTTAACATGAAAAATATATCGCGTATTGCCGCCAGTATACTGCTGATAACAAGCCCCCACATTCTTGCCGCCGAAGCAAAACTGACAGGCGTTGTAAAAGATCAACATGCAACACTGCCAGGTGCCATGGTGAAAGTAGTTGGTACTAATAACAGTGCCGTTACCGACTTTAATGGCCGCTTTGAACTTCCTAAATTAACACCAGGTACGTATCAACTGGAAGTTAATTACATGGGTTACCAAACAAAGTTACTGAGCGTTTCTGTTAAAGATGATGAAATGAAAGTACTTGAAACCATTTTCCTCAATGCAAACAACACCAACAATGAAATTGAAGAAGTGGTTGCGATTGGTCAAATTCAACGTGGCGAAATGGCCGCAGCTAACAGCCAAAAAAATGCCAGCAATATTATCAATGTGATATCGAGTGACGGCATTGGCAAATTACCAGACCGAAATGCAGCAGAAGCAGTACAGCGTATTCCGGGTATTTCCATTGAGCGCGACCAAGGGGAAGGCCGTTTTGTTGCTGTACGCGGTTTACCATCACAATGGAGCTCAGCATCAATAAATGGTAATCGCTTACCAACCGCTGAAGAAGAAACCACCAGCCGTGCTACTGCATTTGATTTTTTCCCAAGTGAGCTTATTGAATTTGTTGAAGTATCAAAAGCCATCACACCGGATATGGAAGGTGATGCAATTGGTGGTAACGTTAATTTCATCACCAAAAAAGCCCCTGACGAATTTACCTTAAATACTAATATCGCGCTGGGTGCAAATGAACTTGCCGAAGGCACTAACTACTCTGCGAGTGTGCTATATGGCGACCGTGTAGCCGATGACAAACTCGGTTATCTAATTAATGCCACTGCATGGAAACGTGATTGGGCAACGGATAACTTTGAACCTCGTCGCGGGAATGATGGTATTGGTATTCGTCGTTTAGAGCTTCGAGACTACACAGGCACACGCGAAACCTACGGTTTAAATGGCTCTTTAGAGTACACCTTAGATCAGGGTAAAGTTAGCGCCAGCGCAATGTACGGCACCTTAATCGACGATGAAACCCATTACAAACACCGTATGCGTTTTGACAAAGACCGCGTTGAAGTGCAACACATTCGCAATGAACTTATCACCGAAATGCGTGGCGGTGAGCTTGCTGGTGAACATTATTTTGGCTTTGATAAAACACTTTCTTGGTCACTCTCAAGTTACGAAAATGAGTTCCGCTATGGCGATATGCCAAATGGTGAAGACAATAGTTACTTTGTCGTGCGTTTTGACCAAAAGAACGTTGGCTATGTTGGACTTGAAGACCGTGGCACAGGTAAAAACTATGCCTACAACGAAGTGGACGGCGGCAGCGACCCATGGAATGCCATCAGTAACCACTTGCCAAATGGCTTTCAAATGTCACCGAGCGATACCAAGCTTGCATGGGTAGAGCTCTACAAAGTATTCGTTAATGAAAAAGACAAAATCGTTTTCAGCAGTGATTTTGACTGGCAACTTGATAACAGCTTATTACTTAAATTCGGTGTGAAGTACCGTGATAAAGAACGCGTTGCCGAATTTGCTGATGAATTTTACGCATGGGATAGTGAGAACTATGGCGATGCGCCTACGCTTGCTGACTTTGCGTTAAGCGACCAACCAGGTCGAAATGATTACTTAAACGAACTCAGCATTGATTACGCTAGCCAGTTCTCACAAGTGGCTTCCACGGATGCGCTAGCACAGTTTTGGACACAAAACCGCAATAAATTTAAGCTCGATGCTGGTGAATCAGCGCTTATTTCAAATGGTGGCGCCCTTGGTCGTAACTTTGATGTAAACGAGCAACACGCCAGTATTTATGGTATGGCAACATGGCAAGCTAATGAACAAATCGAAGTACTTGGTGGCCTGCGTTTAACCCAAACCGATACCGAAGTATCGGGCTTTACCTATCTTGCCGATCAAGACAAAGTGGTTGAAAGTAAGGCCGAGAATGATTATCTCTCTGTGCTGCCATCGCTCCATATCACATATAAAATGAGTGATATGACCAATTGGCGTTTAGCACTCACACGCACCTTTGCCCGTCCGGATTTTGGCTCATTATCGCCAGGTGCAACTTACCTAGAAGCAGATAACCAACTGTTTTCAGGTAACCCAGAACTGGATCCAACCTATTCAAACAACATTGATGTTATGTTTGAGCATTACTTTGACCGCCTTGGCTTAGTGTCAGCCGGTGTGTTCTATAAAGATATTGAAGATCCTATTTTCCAAAGCAGTTCCATTGGCAGTTACAACGGCCGTGAAGGCGTTAATTTAATTCGCCCAGAAAATGGCGACAACGCATCATTAGTGGGATTAGAACTTGCCTTTAATCGTGATTTTGGTTTTATCGCGCCAAGCCTTGAGAACTTTGGGGTAATGGCAAATGCGACCTTTATGGATTCTGAAATGACCATCCCAGAGCGCGATGACGTTGTTAGCATCCCTCGCCAAGCCGATGAATTATTTAACATTACCCTTTACTACGATAACACCTTCTTTGCTGCGCGTTTAGCTGTGAACCACAAAGGTGAGTACGTTGAAGAGCACGGCAGTGATAAACAAAGTGACAGTTACTACGGTGACTATACCAGCGTTGATTTCACTACTTCGTATCAAATTAATGACGATGCCATGGTTTACCTTGAGCTTAATAACTTAACGAACGAACCCTTAATGTATTACCAAGGTCAGCAAGGTCGCCCATTGCAAGTCGAATATTACGGTATTCGCGGCATGCTCGGCCTTAATTATCGTTTCTAACGAAGTTTTAACGAATGTTCTAACGAACGTTTTTAACGCGAACAAGCTAACAGGGGTAAGGGTGCATCACATGGCAAACTTGACCCCTTTGGTTACACATTAAGTTCACATAACACTATCACAATGGGTTCCCGAAACAATTGCCCTAAATTAACACTGATTTGTTGATAGTACCGAGGTTGCAAAGCACCTGCTTTGCACCCTTTTTCAAACGCAGTCGAGACGTATTATGTTGTTTAAAAATGCTAACTGGTTACAAAAGACACAAGGCCCCGCGTTCGTATTATTCGCAGCCTCCGCAGCCTTTATGACTTATTTTTGTATGTATGCATTTCGAAAGCCATTTGCCGCATCAAGCTATCTTGCATTTGAGCAAGAAAACTGGCTTGTAAGCTTTAAAGTGGCGCTGGTATTAAGCCAAGTATTTGGTTACATGCTAGCAAAATTTATCGGCGTAAAAGTGATTTCCGAAATGCAATCTAAGCAGCGAGCTAACGCCATCATTTTGATGATCTTAGGCGCAGAGCTCTCGCTGGTGTTATTTGCACTATTGCCAATTGGCCTTAACATTATTTGCCTATTTTTTAATGGTTTATCTCTTGGCATGATTTGGGGGGTCGTCTTTAGTTATTTAGAAGGTAGACGCACTACTGAAATCCTCGGTGCCATTTTAAGTATCACCTTTATTTTATCATCCGGTGTTGTGAAAACTGTTGGCCGCTATATTACCAACAACCTAGGCATTTCTGAGTTATGGATGCCTGCCCTAACTGGCCTACTCTTTTTACCCTTATTGCTGCTCAGTGTTGTGTGTTTAAACGCCATTCCAAAACCTGATCAAAGCGATATTGCTGCAAGGCAAAAACGCACACCAATGGATGGCAAAGCGCGGTTTAATTTCTTTAAACAATATTGGTTTGGTATTACAGCGCTCGTTTTAAGCTTTTTACTTTTCACAGGCTTTCGTGACTTTTTAGATAATTTTCAAGCAGAACTGTGGATGGCGTTAGGTTATGGTGAAGAACCAACCATTTTTGCTTACGCAGGCATTCGCATTTCATTTATCGTGCTGATTGCCCTTGCCATGATGGTACTGATTAAAAACAACAAAACCGCGTTTTTAGTCAATCATGGTTTTATCTTATTTGGCACATTGTTACTCGGTGCGAGTACCTATGGCTTTGAATTAGGCATCTTAGATGCTAAAGCCTGGATGGTGTTACTTGGCGCAGGGCTTTATATCGCGTATATCCCCTACAACTGCTTTTTATTCGACCGCATGATTGCCGCCGTGGGCGGTGTTGCCAATGTGGGTTTTCTACTCTATTTAGCTGATTCAGCTGGGTATATCGGCTCGGTCAGTATTTTGCTGTACCGCACTTTTGCCGAACCAGAGTTGTCATGGCTGAGCTACTTTATTGCTACCAGTTACTGGATCTGTGCAGTTGCAAGTGTATTGGTCATCAGCTCCCTTTGCTACTTCAGCATTATTTTATCTAACAAATACACCTCTAAACGAGCACTTAATGCTAAGTCGCTCGCACCAACTCATTAAGGACTATTTATGAAACAAGTAGAAGCGCTTATTCTCGACTGGGCAGGCACCGTTGTTGACTATGGCTCAATCGCACCCACTACCATCTTTGTTGAAGCGTTTAAATCGGCTTATGATTTTGACATCACGCTCGAAGAAGCACGAATTCCAATGGGCATGGGCAAATGGGATCATATCGAATCACTTGGCAAGCTCGACACTGTTAATCGCCGTTGGTGCGAACAGTTTGGTTCGGCAATGACCACCGAGCAAATTGACCATATTTACCAAACCTTTATGCCGCTGCAAAAAGCCAAAGTTGCAGAACGTTCAGCCCCTATCGAAGGCGTGCTACCAGTGATACAACGCTTACAAGCAAAAGGAGTTAAAATCGGTAGCTGTTCAGGCTACCCGCGCGAAGTAATGACCGAACTTGAAATTGCCGCAGCTGAGCACGGCTATCGCCCTGATTACTGTGTGGCAAGTGACGAGTTAACAGCGGGCTCTCGCCCTGGTCCTTGGATGGCATTAGAAAATGTTAACAAGCTGGCAATTAGTTCTGTCAATCACTGTGTAAAAGTTGATGACTCAGTTCCCGGTATTTTGGAAGGGTTAAATGCAGGCATGTGGACAATCGGAGTGGCACTTACGGGCAACGCTGTAGGCAAAAGTGAAGAAGAGTGGCAAGCATTATCAACAAGTGAACAAAGCGATTTATCACGCGAAGCATATACCCAATTATCAAGCGCAGGTGCTCATTTCGTAATTAATAGCTTAGCCGATATTGAACCGGTACTTTTTGAGATTAATGCACGATTAGCAAGAGGCGAACGCCCTTAATGACGTATCAACCCTTTTGGTTTGATCAAGCAATGGCTGAAGAAACAACCTTTGTTTCTTCAGCCAGTATTGATGAAAACCCTTATGACATTGCGATTATTGGTGGCGGATTTACTGGACTTTGGACGGCAATCACTATTAAACAACGCGCGCCAAACACCCGTATTGTGATCCTTGAAAAAGATTTATGTGGCCAAGGGGCTTCGGGTCGCAATGGCGGTGCCATGCTGACGTGGTCAACCAAGTATTTAAGTTTGAAAAAACGCTTTGGTGAGTCACACGCCAAGTGGCTAGTGCAACAATCTGAAAACGCCGTTCATGCAATATCCCAATTTGCAAAAGAACATAATATTGACTGTGATTTACGTGTCGATGGCTGTTATATCAGCGCGTCTAATGCTGCGCAACAAGGTGTGCTTACACCCTGTCTTAATGCCCTTGACGCTGTTTCACTTAATCAATGGCAAGTAGTAAATAAAGAACAGCTGAAACACACGGGCTCAGGTCAGAATCAACACGCGGTCTTTTCACCTCACGCTGGCAGTGTGCAACCAGCTAAACTGGTTCGCGGGCTACGCCGTATTGCCATTGAAATGGGCATAGTGATAAGTGAATCTAGCCGTTATGTTTCCCACGCAAAGATAAACGCACCAAAAAACGAGACTATTAGCGTTTGTTATAGTAATAAAACTCAGTCAATAAAAACCCTTAAAACTGAAAAATTGTTATTTGCCGTCAATGCCTGGTTACCAAAGTTAATGCCGCAATTTTCGCGAAATGTTGTGTTGGTATCATCCGATATGGTGATTACTAAGCCGATGCCTGAAAGGCTAAAAGCACTTAACCTTACCCATGGGGCAACAGTGATCGATTCGCGTATATTTGTGAATTATTACCGCACAACAATTGACGGCCGTTTAATGCTCGGTAAAGGCGGTAACTATTTTAGTTTTGCCAATCAGGTGAGTGATAAATTCAACGCACCCAGCCAATATCAAGCTGAGCTACAACACTCACTTAATTATTTCTTTGGCGATCATGGCTTTGAAATTGAGCGCACCTGGACAGGTCCATCGGATCGCAGCGTAAGCGGTTTTCCATTTTTCCAAGAGACCGATAAAAATGTGGTGGTTGCAGCAGGTTACTCGGGTAATGGTGTGGTGCAATCGTATTTAGGCGGGCAAATTCTCGCGTCTATGCTATTAAATACGCACGATGAATGGCAAAGGTGTGGCCTTGTAAACCAAAAGCTTGAACGTTTTCCCATCGAGCCCTTTCGCACACTTGGCGCTTATGTCATTCGCAACGGCATCAGGCGAAAAGAGCGCGCGGAAGATAATAATTTAGCACCATCTAAACTCGATAATTTCTTAGCTAAGCTTTCTGGTGCTGCTGCAAAGGCAGATACAAATTAACGCGCGATTCATACGCTTGACATATTTCTTAGGCCTAATAGCATAGGCCTCGTTTTCTGCAGATTTTAAAAGCCGCTTTCTATGTTGCTATATCAAAAAATACAAAAGTATATTCAAACACATATCGCCAGTGGCGAACTTGTTATTGGTGATAAACTGCCATCAGAGCGCACACTGCAAGAACACTTTAATTCTACTCGTATTACTGTGCGTGAAGCATTAAACCGCCTTGAAGCACAAGGCTTAATTTACAGCCAAAAACGTCGCGGCTGGTTTGTTACACCCAATAAACTTAAGTGGCGACCTGCTACTAAGGTTAATTTTTATCAATTAGCGCAAGAGCAAGGCTTTACGCCAAACACCCATGTATTGAGTATCGAGAAACAAGAAAATGTGTCGCTTAACCAGCACTTTAGTGGGAATACGTTATATAAAATCGAGCGTGTTCGCAGCCTTGATGGCCGACCCATTATGTTTGAGCAGATTAACTGCGATGCCAGCCGTTTTGATGATTTAGAATCACAACCGCTCAATGGCTCAATCACCACGATTATGACCTCTCATTATCATGTGGATATTAACAACGAAGAATGCGTAATAAGTGTTACCGTTCTGCCCGATGATGTTGCCAAAAGCCTTGAAAAAAATAGCGGCGCGCCGTGTTTAAAAGTGATTCGTCAGCGTTATGAATCAAGTGGTATTTTAATCGATTACAACATTGAATACTGGCTGCATGATGCCATTGAAATGATAGTGATTGGCCAATAAAAACTAACGCGTAGGGCTGAAGTTTCTTATATTTTTCATTAATTTCTGAGCGCTAACATTTTAACTATGCTGGATTTTTACTAAACTCAGAGCATTAATTGTACAGCGGCAGAATGAATGAGTATTAGTTACCAAGAAGCAGTGGGTGTGAGTACCACCATAGAGATCATCGCCTGTATTTTCGCGTTATTTATTTTACGCTCGGTGATGAAAGACAACAAAGAAACCCCCTATCTTTTTGGCTACTTTATTAGCTCTTTGTTGTTTTTTTATTTTTTAAATGAGCCCCCTTTTGAAATAATAAATACAGGTTGGTACTTAGAGGACTTATTTGGCACGATAACGTCTGTACTTTTTGGCCTAACCATCTGTAAAAAAAGCGGTAATCACTTTCTTAGCCGCCTTCTGATTGCTTCTTTTATCCTGTTTACATGTGTACTGATGTTTAATGAAAGTCATGTCTTTTATACCATGTCGTTTTCGGCTTTTTGCCTTTGTATTTCACTGATAAGCCTAGTAAGAGCGGAAAATCCCAACCAGGCAGATAAAGGATTAGCAATCTTTCTAGGGATATCGCTGATAGTGATATTTTATGAGCTCTATAATCTTCCCAGTGGTATTAGTCGCCGCGAATATTTTGAAACAGACTTTTATTATCCACTTGTTTATTTCTCATCGCTTATTTTGGTTCTGACGGTGTTTATATTCACCAGCCAACTGATCAACCTCAAATTAAAATACAAAGCCTTAGCAACACAAGACGCATTAACGGGATTATATAATCGCACAGCGGTTTACAATCTTGTTAATAATCAACTGGCATTAGCCAAACGCAATAAGCAAACATGCTCGGTGTTAATGTTAGATATTGATCACTTTAAACAAGTAAATGATCAACATGGTCATCAACAAGGAGATGATGCAATTAAGCTTGTGGCACAGCAAATACAATACTGCACGCGTGAATACGACATTAGTTGCCGTTATGGCGGTGAAGAGTTTTTTATTTTTTTAACCAATACTGACAGTAATCTTGGCTTTCAAATTGCCGAACGCATTCGTGGATCGGTGACGGAACACTCAAAAGATAAAGCCTACGGGCCGTTAACCATTAGTGTTGGATTAACACAGTTTAATGAAGCCGTGTCTTTGGATGATAATATTGCACAAGCTGATAAAGCCTTGTATCAGTCTAAACAAGCTGGACGTAACCAAACAACCATTAACTAACAAAACAAAAGGCAATAACCTTAGCTATCACCTTTAGCTTATCAACAATTCTATCTTAAGCTTCTAACCAAAATCGGCTGCGCTTTATTGCACTAAGTAATCGCGTTATATCGTCAGGGTAAATTTCGCCAATATTACCAATGCGAAAACAATCAGCATCTGATACTTTACCCGGATAAATTACAAACCCTTGCTCTTTTAACGCACTGTAAAACAAAGCAAAATTGTATTTATTACTGGTTGGTGAATAGAACGAGGTGATAATCGGCGAATGCAGCTCTTTCGCTAGCAAGGTCTCAAATCCAAGTGCGTGCATACCATCAACTAAACGCTGTTGATTTTCTTTATAACGGTTATAGCGCGCTTTAACACCGCCTTCCTCTTCTAATTCCAAAAGCGCCTGATAGAAAGCTCTTACCACATGAGTCGGCGACGTGAAACGCCACTTACCGTTATGATCTTCCATGGTTTTCCACTGCGCGTACAAATCTAAGCTAAGCGAGCGTGCAATGCCTTGGCACTTTTCAATAATTGCTTTTTTAACAATCACAAAGCCAAACCCCGGTACACCTTGAATACATTTATTAGCAGAGCTTATAAGCACATCTATGTTAAGTTCAGCCATATCAAGCTCAATACCACCAAAGCTGCTCATTGCATCTAATATAAAGGTTTTATGGTACTTTTTAGCAAGCGCGCCCATTTCTGCAACGGGGTTAAGCATGCCCGTGGTGGTTTCGCAGTGCACCATTGCAATATGAGTAATATCACTGTGCGCTTGTAACTGCTCTTCAACCTCAGCCATATTTGGTAACTGGGTTTCATCTAAATTTACTACCTGCGCATTAATATTTAAGTAATTTGCAATTTCGGCGATACGCTTACCATAAGCACCATTGTTAATAATGAGCAGTTTATCGGTGTTTTTAATTAAACTACCAAGTGCTGATTCAACACTAGCGGTACCACTTCCTTGCATTAAAACACTCGTAAAATCATCAGTATTACTTGCAAGTGCTGTGAGTTTAGCGCGGATCGCCTGCACAATCTCAATGTTATAGTCGTCATCCCAGGTACACCAATCTTTAAGCATTGCTTGCTTTACTGTATTACTGGTTGAGAGTGGGCCCGGCGTCAATAACAAGTATTCATTCATTTCATCTTTTCCAATCTGGTATAGTCCAGATTATTTAAGCATAAATAATGGCCTTGAATTATGAAACTTCAATGACAAATAACGGTTCGGGATAAACCTTAGATAGGAGTTATTCGGCTTTTAATGGTACAAACTGTCCATTAGTCAGTGATAAAAGATCACTTGGTTGAAGTTCAATCTCCAAACCGCGACGACCGGCGCTCACATAAATAGTGGATTGTGCTTTAGCTGAGTCATCAAGCAGGGTTTTAAGACGTTTCTTTTGTCCTAGTGGGCTTACGCCGCCAAGTACATAACCGGTTGAACGCTCAACATCGAGCGGTTCGGCCATTTTGGCTTTTTTTGCTTTACTCGCATTGGCCACAGCTTTTAGATTTAATTTTCGATCGACAGGAATAATCGCGACAACCAGCTCACCATTATCTAAGCTTGCTACCAGCGTTTTAAACACAGTGGCCGCAGATACGCCAAGCTTTTCACTGGCTTCTAACCCGAAAGATGCAACACTGCTGTCGTGTTCATACTGGTGTACGGAGAAATCTATCTTCGCTTTTTCTGCTGTTTTAATTGCTGGCGTCATGATTTTGCTCATAAAACTAAGATGTTATAAGCAGCTTACATAAGCCAATTCAAAAGCAAAAGCACTTTTAATGTGAAAATAGTGCGACCGTAAAAGTATTCATGTCCAACAAAAAATAGTTCAGGTCGCACTAGGGAGGGTTGATACGGGGTTATCCTGTGAATCTGGCGAATTCTTGTGGACTTAATTCGCCATTATTATCACGGTCTAAATGTGTAAATTGTTCAAGTAGTGCGTGATTGCGTTTCGCCTCGTCTACGCTGATGGTACCGCTGTTGTCAGAATCGAACAAAGCAAACTCTTCATCTGCAACGGCTTTTACGGTGGCAAATAACATTACATACATTGAGATTGCGATAACTAAGGCTTTTTTCATTTCACTTCACTACTTGATTTAATAAAAAAAGTTGGACTCACTCGGCATACTGATTGACAAGGAGTTAAGTGAGCCCAACTGTAAAACGGGATATTTAAGAAGCTTTAAACTTATGACGCTTTAAACTTCGAAAATTCCTCTTTGCTTAACTCGCCACTGTTGTCTACATCTAAGTCAGCAAATTGGTGAACTAGCGATACGTTTTGCATTGCTTCGTCTTTGCTGATAGAACCGTTACCGTCTGTATCAAGTGTTGCGAAATCGTCCGCTGCAACTACTGAGAATGAACTTGCGATAACAAATACTGACATTACTAATTTTTTCATTTTAAATTCCTTCATCTTTACTTTGGGTTTGTTACTTAACGTTGGAAAGTAGCGCACTTCCCCTGGTACGGATTAGCCTTTAAATGCTGCAAACTCGTCTTTGCTTAGCTCGCCGTTACCATCAACATCCAGTGTTTTAAATTGCTCTGAAAGTGCTTCATTTTGTGCCGCTTCCTGCTGGCTGATTGCACCATTGCTATCACTATCAAGTGTTGCGAAATCGTCTGCTGCAACTGCTGAGAATGAACTTGCAATAACAAATACTGACATTACTAATTTTTTCATTTGGAACTTCCTTTCATTTTAACTTTGAATATCTAAACTGATTGGAAAGTAGCGCACTTCCCTATTATTAAGTGGTAAGGCGTTTATTAGCCTTCAAATGCTGCAAATTCGTCTTTGCTGATTTGCGCATCTTCGTTTGTGTCTAACTCTTGAAACACTTCAGCTACTTTACTGTTTGCAGCTGCTTCTACTTCAGAAATGAAGCCATCTTTGTTAAGGTCAAGCTCATCAAATAATGTGTTTGCTTGTGTATTAAATGCTGCTACACCAAGTACTGCTGTTAAATATGCAATTGCTCTAATCTTCATGGGTATTTCTCCCTATATTTGGATGTCTGTTAAATTTTTGCTTAACGCAAAATACATTTGTTAAGCTAGTCTCGTTTTATGCTTTCGCATTGTCGCTAAGACTATTACAAACATGATGCCAACTTTTAAAAAAGCATATAAAACAAATAGATAGGATATTTTTGAAGTATTTCGCTCGAAAATAAGCTGTTTATTTGTTGCTAAATTGCAACAACAAAACAGCCATCATATTTTTATCTTTATAAAACAATTGGTTATATTGTCGCAATTTTGCAACAACTAATTTAATTTCTACTTTTAATCGAGCAAAAGCTGTTCGGTTCAGCCTGTATTTGCAAAGGTTTTTTTTAGTGAAACAATTTTTTTCTCAGTCGTTACAAAAACAAGCGCTAGTTGCCATGTTAGTGGGTGTACTTCCGATCGTATTGCTTACACTGTGGTATGCCACCAGCATCTCGAAACACCAGCAAGAAACGCTTATTATTTACGATGAAAATCAGGAGCTTATACTCGAGTACAATTATATAAAAGCAGACGTAAATGGCATTGAAAAGGCGCTCAAAAACAACCAACTGTTAAAGAGTGAACAATTACAAATTAGTATCGAACAAAAATGGCAAACCACGCAAAATCGCATCGAATTACTAAAATTAAAACTCGCGAAAAGTGATTTTGTTGCTAAATTGCAACACGCGACATTATTAGACCCAAAAAGCGCTGACGAATTTGCGCAACTGGTGGCGCAACTTAAACAACTTGATGCCAACTTTGATGACACACTAGATACCCGCCTAGCAAATAAAAATGAACAGTTTAAGTCGTTACAAACCGAGTTTGTTGTTGGCCTTATTGTGTTACTGCCGATATTAGTGATTATTAGTTCGTTTTTAATCTTTCGCATTTGTCGTCAACTCAATCAGGTTGAAACCGTGTTATCTGATGTAGGTAAGGGGCAGTTAGATCAGCCGATAAAATTATCAGGTAGCCATGAGCTGCAACAACTTGGCAGGCGACTTGACTGGCTTCGCTTGGCACTAAAACGCGTGCAACAACAAAAGGAAACTTTTTTACGTCATGTCACACACGAACTGAAAACACCGCTAGCCTCGATTAATGAAGGCAGCAGCTTATTAAACAGCGGTTTACTTGGCGAGGTAAGTGATAAACAAGGTAGAATTCTAACCATAATGCAACAATCGGTAGAAAAGCTTGCACGCATGATTGATGATTTACTTAATTACAGTGCAGCCAGCCACCCTGACGGATTACAACAGGTCACCTCTTTCAACACACTTGAAGAAGAAATTAACCGTCACTTAAGTGATACTATTGCGAATAAGGACATCGCTATATGTTGGCACATTAGCGCTACAAATAAGGTACCTCACTTACCGTGTAAATTGATCCTTACGCAACTAGTCAGCAATGCGCTAAATCATGCGACGAGCACAGTAGATATTTACATTAGACAAAATCATAATACCATTGAACTTAACGTGGCGGACGACGGACCAGGCATTAATCAAGAAGAAGCACACTTACTTTTTCAGCCTTTTTACCAAAGCGAACACAATAAAAACAAGCAAGGTTCTGGGTTAGGGCTTGCCATTGTGTCAGAATGCGTCAATCAATTAAAAGGCGATATCACATGGCAAGAAACAGACTCAGGTGCAAACATACTAATTACATTCCCAAGCCAATGAAGATATTTAAACTCATTACACAGTTAAGTGCGTCACTGTTTATTGTCGCATGTACAAGTACACCACCTGTGCAAAATAACAGTGAACACACTCAGCCGACAACAAATACAAATAAAGCGGTAGAACAAACGCATCAACCGATTACCGCGGTTATAAGCGCCTTGCTTGCAAATTGTACTCAAGCGCCAACACGTCCAACTCTTGAAAACGAGGCGTTACAAACATTTATTGGTGAATACTGTACAACAACCTCTACCAACAAACAGTTAAAACTGATTGAAGAAATTAAAACCAACGCGTTATGGCCAAATGATTACGTGGTTTGGTTTGATTCGCTAACTTGGCATACGGAAAACTTACGAAAACAAAAGATCACTAACTTTTATTCAGATTCAAAAGCTCAAAAACACGAGCAACAATTGCTCGAGCTGCAAAGGCAATTAATTGAACTTAAACAAAAGCTAGTCGACATTGAAAAACAACGCCTTGAAACCTCTCTTTCAGAAAACAGAACACAATAAAGGACACCTATGAAACATTTGGCTAGCGCTGCCAATTTATTACTGGTTGACGATGACACTGCGCTTGCAGAACTGCTTGCGATTCGCCTTGAAGGCAACGGATATAATGTCACTGTGGCTGAAAATGGTAATCAAGCACTTGCCCTGTTAAAGCAAACCGCCATTGATTTAGTGATCACCGATTTTAAAATGGCGAATATGGATGGCTTTGCTCTTAATCAAGAAATCAAAAAATTTTACACTGGCATGCCAGTAATTATGATGACGGCACATGGCTCTATTCCCGATGCGGTAGATGCCATGCACCAAGGGTTTGTTAGCTTTTTAACAAAACCTATCGATAGCCAACAAATGCTTGATGTGATTGAAAAAACGCTTGCCGGCAAAGTAAGCCAAAACAGCAGTGTTGAGCCAGATAACTTTCATGGCCTCATTTACCAAAGTGAAAAAATGCACCAATTAGTGCAGCAAATAAAAGCGCTGGCAAACAGTAAGGTTAATATCCTTATTCAAGGTCAAAGCGGTAGCGGTAAAGAAGTCGCAGCAAAAGCCATTCACTTAGCCAGTAATCAAGCCAACGGTCCTTTTATTGCTATTAACTGTGGTGCAATGCCAGGTCACTTACTTGAATCAGAGTTATTTGGTCATAAAAAAGGTGCCTTCACAGGTGCTGTAAGCGATAAAGAAGGTCTAGTACAAGCGGCCAATGGCGGTACCTTATTTTTAGATGAAATTGGCGATATGCCGCTTGATTTGCAAGTTAAATTATTACGGGTGTTACAAGAGAAAAAAGTTCGTCCGGTTGGCAGCCAAGTTGAACAAGAAGTCGATATTCGTGTGGTCTCGGCAAGCCATAAAAATATTGTGCAAGCGGTCAAAGATAATCAATTTCGTGAAGATTTGTATTATCGCCTAAATGTGGTTTCAATTACCTTACCGAGCTTAAAAGAACGCTTAGATGATATCCCCCTGCTCGCCACGCGATTTTTAGCCAAACTCACTGACGATGCCAAACAATTTAACCCACAAAGTATCACGCGCATGCTAAGTTACGATTGGCCGGGTAATGTACGTCAACTACACAATATCGTTGAACACTGTATTGCCATTAGTGCTGGAAATATTATTACCGAAGATGTTGTTGCAAACGCATTGCCTGATTCAGACGAAACGCATAACGCCTTTGTTGGTTTAAATGAAGCCAAACGTCAGTTTGAATATGACTATATTCAAAAGGTGTTAGCACTGTCTGGTGGCAATGTGTCTGAAGCTGCAAAACTGGCACAACGAAACCGTTCCGACTTTTACAAATTAATGAAAAAACACGAAATTAATAATGAGTGATCATACAGTTACGTAATAGTGTTCCGTTACACTTTGGCGTTATCACCGCTTTTGGATTGGTTTAAGTCTGCAAGTAAAATGAGGCTTAAACCAATTATCGCAATATTCGTTGTAACTGGATTAAATGCTTCAATCAGTAACGTCGGCTGTAAAATCGCAACAAACAGTAATAAAACACATAATGCTAAGATATTGAAAAATAAAAGCAGCTTTGAACGATAAAAAACAAAAATCAGCAGACCGAACAACACTTCCCCAACTCCTGCGGCTTTCGTAATGAAGTATGAGGCTTCTTCAGAAAACCCGATACTCGCCGTCATTAATTGTTCAAGTGGCGCAATATGCACTAGTTTTGGAAAAATTCCGTGATACAACCAACTGAAACTCACGATATAACGAGCAATTTGAACTGATGACACCGAGCTTCGTCCTTGATTTACAGCATTAAATTGACGTCATCCTAACATCAAAACACCCAGCAACGTTTTAAAGATTGCAAAAAACACCAATTTAAATCGCTTACGATGTATTCCAACCATAAAAAACACCCAAACAACGACGCGCCGTTTGGGTGTTAGCCCCAAGCCTTACAGCATTTTTCGCAAAATAAGTTTAAGCGCGCCCAAGCATACGCAATAAGGTGACATCTTTACTCAACAGGTGATGTTTAAACGCACCCAGAATATGCAACGCAATCAATCCAGTTAAACCATAGGCAATATACGAATGCGCTGCTTTAGCTAAAATGAAAATGGTTTCGTTATAGGGAACAGCTGCAGAATCGATGTAATTACTGGCAACCAATGTAAAACCAAAAATATCAATACCGTAACCGCCGAAACCTGAGTACAACATACCACTTATAGGCATCAAGATAGTACCGGCTAATAGCGCCCAGTGGGCTGCTTCGATGAGCTTTTGTTGATGGTGTGACACCGCTGATGTAGGCGTTAGCAACCCTTTTTGAAGACGATACAAAGCACGCGGAAGTACGACTAGCAAAGCTAACACACCAATAGACTTATGCGTTGGGTAAAGTGCCCACACCTCCCAATACACCATGTAATAACCTACGCTGATCAGGCCCAACATAATAAACGCGCTCAACCAATGAAAGTAGCGAGTGGTACGATAAAGTGACGGTATATTCATTTTAATTACTCCAATTATGTAATGCGCCATACGTTAAAGTGCACAATAACTGGGGTAAAGTTGGCTGTGATAAATTCACTTATTTTGGGATGAACAGCACACCTCCATTCATCCCAAAAGCCGATATTTACTGGGCTAAAAGCTGTTTCACAAGTTGCCGTTGTGATTTGCTCACAGGTACGTTTTGCGCATTAGCAAGTACTAAATTGGCATTACCTGCTCGAATGTTTTGCATGTGTTCTGTATGCGCTAAATTAACAATGTAAGAACGATGTGTGCGAATAAAGTAATCACTTGGTAATAAAGCGATAAGCTCTTTCATTGTCATGCGCAGTAAATAGGTTTTATGTTTTGTCACTATGTCGATATAGTTACCGGACGATTTAGCGTAATAGATATCACTAAAAGCTAACCTCAATTCAGATGTGACTAACTGGCCTGACAATGGTGCTTTTTCGTCACTTACAACAACGCTTGAATTTGCGCAGTTTTCTGCGGTACTCGATTCAGAAAAGAGCTGCTTTCTCGCCCAGATCACCAGAACAATACCGCCATAAGCAAAAACGTGTTTATGCCAATTATAAAACACACTTTCTTGCCATCTAATTCCCTCAAACAAGATATCTAAACTAGTATTAACGCACAGTACAATAAGCAGCGAACTTACACCTATTGATAAGATACGTTTAAACGAAAACTGCGCCTGTAACCCCATACAAATAAGTGGTGTTATCAGTAACCAAATACCGTATTTCTGCAATGACCACGCAATAGACGAGGCAATATCAACACGTGTTTTTGCAATAAATAAACTATGAACGGTACAATTTAAACAAACCAAACTCAGCATAAATAACCATGCGAGTGTCAGTAATTGATAATCTTTAAGGGTAAGAAATTTTTTAGCGAGCACAACCATTCCTGTCTTTGCAAAACGAGTGTGTAATCATAAGAAATGGTCTTGTCTGAGTAAAATGCTATTTTCGAAAGAGATATATTCGATAGCAATAGCAATGCAAGGGTTTAAACGCAGTTCATATTTATTCGCCGAGTAATGATCAGCGCGTTTACAGTAGATGCCTTGTGCAGGTGTCACCTACTGTAAACCCCGATTACAATTAATGAGGCTTAATAAATTCGCCCGCTAGCGCGCCGGTAAACGTGCCCGCTTTAATCACATGCTGGCCATTTATAAACACATCGTTAAATCCACTGGTCAATACATTCCATTGTTTAAAGCTGGCATTGACCGTTACATCTTTAGGATCAAACACAATCAAATCAGCGGATAGTCCGTGTTTTATTGCGCCTCGGTCTGAAATATTGAGTGCATTTGCTGTGGCCGTTGTACTTTGATAAATAAACGTTTCTAAACTAAGTACCTGCTGCTCAAGCACATACGTGGTTAGTTTTTTAGCAAAACTCGCATATTTACGCGGGTGACCATTGCTTCCATCTGATGATGTGACAACCCACGGTTTAACCATAAAGTGATTAACATCCTGTTCCGACATATTAAACGATGCAACTTTCACGACAGGACCTTGTGCCAACTCAATCACGGTATCTGCAGGCGTAAGTGAACGGTCTTTTGCAACCTCAGCGAGGGTTTTACCAGTAATCCCCTCTTGCTCTGTCACGGTAATAAGCAAGCGTTCAGCCCCACCACGACGACGGATATTTTCACTTATTTCAGTAAAAATTTGTTGATATAAACGTTTATCTTTTAAGCGCTTAATAGTGGCTTTTTTACCCCCTTCGCGCACCCAGCTTGGTACAACAGCGCCACTGATTGAGGTACCTGATGCAAGCCAAGGATATTGGTCAGCTGTTATCTTTATGCCGCGTTGCTGCGCGGCTTCAACAAGTGCAATGGCATCATTTGCTTGTCCCCATACATCAACGCCGAGCGCTTTAATATGACCAAGATGCAATGGCATCTTGGCTTGCTCCGCTACATGAATTGCCTCTTTTACCGCGTTTAAAAAGCCAATATTAAAAGTACTTTCGTCTCGTAAATGCGTTTCATAAATACCTTGGTAATTGGCAGCGACTTTAGCAAGTGAAACCACTTCTTCTGTCGTTGCAAACGTACCCGGTAAATAATAAAGCCCTGTTGATAAACCTAAGGCACCAGCTTGCATATTGCGCTCAACAAGGGCTTTCATTTTATTCATTTCTCGCGTAGTGGGTTGACGGTCTTCTTTTCCCATTACCGCATTGCGCACTGTATTATGGCCGATAAAAAATGCCACATTTGTACCAATACCGTGCGATAACAGCTGCTTTGTAGTTTTAGCAATTGAGAGCGGGCTTTTGCCATCGTTACCATTAATTACAGTGGTGACTCCTTGCGTGAGGTAGTTCAAATTAGCGCTCGTTTTTTCGTTTTTCAGTTCAGACAAGCTGTGCGTATGAGGGTCAATAAAGCCTGGACTAATCACTTTACTACCGTAATCAATATAATTTACATCTAAAGAACGGTATTTAAAGCGCTGGCCGATATCACATATCGTTTTTCCACAAATTGCGATATCAAGAGCTTCAAAGGATTTTTTATCGCTATTGAATACGCGTTCGCTACTGATCACATAATCAATTTGTGGCTTGGCAAACACACTAAGACTCAACACACTCAATGTTAATAGTAGATACTTCATGGTGTTTCCTATTTTGCTGTTTTGGACTGATTAAGTAAGGTTTCACTCAAGGTGTTCGCTGCCGAAATTGCCACTTGCTTAATCACCTTACGATTGGTGTTATCACCCATTTCGTATGTAATGGCGTGCACACCATAGGTATCTGATAACCACTGTTTAAATACGCCGCGCCCTGGGTTATGTCCCGGCTTATCAAGCACAGTGAAATTTGGCTCTGCATTCGCTAAGCGTTCAAGCCAATTAACGGTGGTATCATCAGGTGTTAAGCCTTTGCCTTGCGGCATAGTGTAAAACACATCGTGGTGTGTTGAGTGAAAATCAACACCGTAGGTTATCTTGCCGCCACGTTTAACTATCGTATCTAAATATTGCTTAATTGCCGCGGTTTCAGGTTGCTTAAAGTGTTTCCAATCGCGGTTGAGGTCAACCCCGTTAACATTGTGTCGCCAATGACCAAGTGCTACACCATCAGGGTTAATATTTGGTACAAACACAATATTGTAGTGTTGCCTAAAAGTTGAATTTTCTAGCAGGGTTTCACTAAATGGGAAATACGCTAAAGCACCGGTAATTTCTGGTGGGTGCTGGCGTCCTATCACCAATAAATATTTGTCGCTTTGCCCTTTACTCAATAGCGCTGTAATCGCGCGTCCTTGAACCGATTGGCCAAGAGAAACTGAGGTTAATTCAAACCGCGTTTTAATGTTTTGCATCCAATTTTCATACGTGTGATTAGACACAATTTCTTGTCCTGCAACCAATAATGGCGTGTCGCCAAGTGTCACTTGGAACACTAAATCACCGTTTTTAATACGGTACGGTAGCGCGGTCCAACTTACACCATCAACACTAGCCTTGGGATGATAACGATGTTTACCACCATAGTACTTAACCCTAACGGTCACTTCACTTGCGGTTTTTGCCTGTAACTTAAACGCGTACCAAGGGCTGTCATTAATCGGTTTATTTTCCGGTTTAATGCTAATTGAGACATGGTTGCCATTGATTTTGCAATCATTCACTCGTGCACTTTCAAAATCAGTCGTTAACAACAGTGACTCACTTTGACAGCTTGCTTTACCATCAAAATTAACGCTTGCGTGTAACGTGCAGCAAATGAATAAAAGCGATGCAGATAAGAGATGTTTATGAAATAACATAATGTGCCTTAAGAATACGAGAAATAGCGGCATTTGTTCATGCCGCTGGTTGCTTACATCACGTTTCAGAATTAAAACGATTTGCTGATATCAAAATAGAAATAACGGCCTCGGTTAGAATGCACACTTGAAAAGTAACCAAAGCTTTCATCCGCAATCGGTGGCTTCTCGTCAGCAATATTGCGAACGCCAACACGTATACGCGTTTTCGATAACCACCCTGCGTCTTTAAAACGATAGTCGCCGTATAAGTTTATGGTCGTAAAACTATCTATTGGCAGAGGCTCACCATCTGATGTGGTAATGCTAGTATCGTAAAAATCACTTACGTAGTTTGCAGTGGTACCGACTGACCACTGGTCGCGCTTAAAACGCATTGACGCATACGCGCGCCACTCAGGTCGGCCATTTTGCTGGATTAAATCGCCAGCGCCCGTAATCACAATAGATTCTGGTACGGCTGGATCGCCAGCTTGCTGCGCCGCTAGCACTTGCGCTGTTATGTCATCAGGTTGTTGCTCAAAACGAATTAAGCGCGCTGCGTTCACCTTAAAATCAAAATTACCGAAGTCGGTTTTTAAATAATAAAAAACACTAAAATCAACGCCTTCAATTTCTCTTGGGCTTAAGTTGTCATATTGATTATTAACATGGATCACTTCATTGTCATCGCCGCGAATAACATTTGGGTTACTGCCACCTTGCGAGCGCAATAATGAATCATACAGTAAATGCGTTTGACTGTTTAAAATACCCACCACACCATCTTGTTCGATATTCCACCAGTCGGCAGTCACAGTGATGTTATCAAATGGCATAAGTACTAAACCAAACGATGTATTAGTATCGTCTTCAGGTTTTAAGTTTTTGTTACCACCGCGAATTTCTGTTATGCCATAAGAACTGTCGGTAATCGGGTCGTAGCGCGTATTTGAACGTGAAATTCCTTGCTCAACAACCTGTGGTAAGTTTGGCGCTCTAAACCCTTCGGCATAGGCGGCACGTACCTGTAACCAATCGCTTGGCATCCAACTCAATGCCACTTTAGGTTTGGTCACTGATCCCACATCAGAAAAGTTTTCATAACGCGCAGCAAGTTGAAGCTCTAAATTTTTGGCAAACGCTCTATCCATTAATAATGGTGCGACAAATTCAACATAGGCTGAAAACACATTGCGTGAGCCATTTGAGTCTGGGGTATTGCTAGAGCCTAACACACCACTTTCAGACAACATTTCGCCGCTATTTTTATCAAAAAACGCTTTACTACCATCTAACAAGGGGTCACGATCATCTGAATAGGTTTCACGGCGGAATTCTACACCACTGGCCATTCCCACTTCGCCATCGCCTAATTCAAATAGCGCAGCGTTTGAAACTTTAAAGTCCATAAGTGCCAGAGATGTTTTACTTTCTCGGTCGATATTTACTAAAAACTGATCAATCACAGCTTGTGAATTAGGTGTTGCATCACCTGAGTTTAAGTTTGCTGGGTCTGCACCATTAAAAATGTTATATGCTGTCGCTGCATCTGTACTATTTACCGCATCAAAAAAGGCATTCGCATCAATACGGTTGTAAGTTTTATCATGGGTTTTCGCTTCGCTGTACAGTACCGCACTTTCCCAATCCCAATCCTGATAATAACCAGACAAACCTGTTAACACCCGAAAGCTTGTATCTTTAACCTGAATGTCTCGCAATCCTGTATCAACTGGACGGTAACGGCGCATTGTCACTGTTTCACCGAACGGGTTGTAATACGCATCAGGACTGATAGTAAAGCGTTGCGCGGTTAAATTGCCAGCTTGTTCACGCCAGCGCTGAGTTTCTGCATGGTAATAAATGGCTTCGCCAAATAATGTGATGTCGTTATCCAAGTCGTGATTTAAATAGCCGTAAAAGTTTGCACGTTGCACGTCAGAGGTCATGCTTTGCTCGAGTGCACGATCATAACGCATGTCGCGCGACAAACTGCCCTTATCAGCACATAAACCGTCGCCTAACTCAACAACACAGCCTGACATTGTATTTGGTTGAATATGAAATGTTTTTAGCGTATCTGTTGAAAATTCACCCCAAGGTGATGAGGTTGAACGATTATCAAGTTGCGTATCGCCAATATATTCTTCAGGTAACCCTGCGTATTCTCTGCGGTCTTGCGAAGCCGCATAATCTCTGTCTGACGCGGGCATGCCTTTTCTGTCATATAGGCTTAAGCTCATTGTTAGGTGGGTTTTGTCATCATTAAACGATAACCCTGTTGCACCAGAGATACTTGTTTGACTAAGCTCTGTACCTTGTGACGTACCGTGGTTTACACTGATACGTGAGCCTTCATAATCATCTTTTAATACATAGTTCACAACACCCGCTACGGCATCTGAGCCATAAATTGCCGCAGCACCATCACGTAAAACTTCAACACGCTTTAAACCACTTACCGGTAAAGTGTTTGCATTAACCGTTGACACTGGAACAAAGTTTTCAGTTTGCGTGCCTGGGTGTAACACTAAACGACGACCATTTAATAAGGTAAGTGTATTACCAGTACCTAAGCCACGTAAGTTAATTGACGATACATCGCCACGTGCATCGTTTACACCACCAATAGCACGTTCGTTATTAAACGCCATTTCACCGATTTGTGGAATTGAACGTAACAACTCTTCACCGGTTGCCGCCCCTGTTGCTGCGATATCGTCACTGCTCATTACTGTAATCGGTAGGGTATCTGCCACTTGAGCACGTTTGATATTTGACCCAAGTACTTCGACACGTTCTATTTCAGTGTCTTTTGTCGTTTGCTCATTTGCGTTTGCTGTTATGCTGGTTATCACAGCCAGTGCCATTGCACTTAGCTGAAATCTGGTTTTGCCCGTGTTGTTCATAATGAATTACCATTTATTGTTATAGTGACGCTACCAAACAGGGTTAGCTGTTCATTTCTGAATAACAAAAGTTACAGATGGGCTTCAAAATAACAACTTATAGTTTTTTACCACCCCATAACCTAAAGTTATGCATAGCGATTATTTCGTCACTACCAGGGAGGATTTCACCTTTGTTAATATGACGTTACATCTTTCTCACAGAAACTCGTTTTATTGCATAAAATAATATACAAATATAATAAATCGATAAGTTGAGCAGACTTTTGGTTTACAACGAGTCCAATTTAGCGACTTGCTAAGCATTAAATTCAGCATTACAAGAACGAGAGCACTATGCGATTAAGACACATTGAAGTATTTCACGCCATATACACAACTGGTTCAATCACCAATGCGGCGCAGTTTCTTCATGTTTCTCAACCATCAGTGAGTAAGGTGTTGGCTCATGCCGAACAACAATTGGGTTTTGCACTATTTGAACGGGTAAAAGGACGCCTGATCCCCACTTCGCAAGCAGAAGCCTTGTTTAGCGAAGTTGACAAGGTATACAAGCAGATCCGCGGGGTTAGAAATACCGCAGAAAATATCAAGAAAAGCAGCTCTGGGCACATTAATATTGGCTTTACTCCAGCGCTTGGTTTTGATCTTATTCCTCTTGTAATTAGCGAATTTAAAAAGCGCTACCCAGGAGTACATATAAACTTGCAAACATTGCATAACGAAGATGTACAACAAGCTTTGATGGAACATAAACTCGATTTAGCAATTATGTTTTCTCCTCCACCGATAGCTAACATCAGCGCAATTCCACTTTGTAAAAGCGAGATGGTAATGGTTGCACCCAAGCCAATTTTACCGTCGCAGCAAACTGATATCGAAACCAGTGAGCTGGCAAAGCATGAACTAATCGGCATTTGGGATAGCGGCCCGCTCGGTGACTTATTATGGAATCGCTTATCCGAAAATGAAGTCAGTGTGTCAAGTTCGATTCAAGTACAAACCTATTTCATTGCGTCGCGTTTAGTGGCGCAAAATATTGGCGTATGTGTGGTAGATGAATTTACTGCGCGAGGTAATTTAACAAATGATACCGACTACGCAGGATTCAAACCTAAGCTGGAATTTGATGTACAAGCGCTTCATTTAAGTGATAAACCTTTATCGGTTAACTGCCAGGCATTTATCGATATTTTAATGAAACAGGTTTAGTTAACACATTCAAAAATAACACCTATAACCTTTAGTTATAGGCCTAAAAAGGCTTGGAAATAGGCAAGATTTGTACATTCACTTAGTGTAGAGGTATCAACATTAAGAACAACGAGACCCACTATGCTACAAGCCCCTTATTTAGTTTTCCTTGGCGATGCCACCGATCCACTTTCCATCAAAATGGCCAAAGGCGTAGCCACATGGAAGCCAGAGTTATGCGTTGGTCAATATCGTTTAGATGGCTGTTCTGAAAGTGCTAACTTACCCGATATGAGCATTGCCGAAGCTGCTGAAAAAGGAGCGAAAACCTTTGTACTAGGGTTTGCCAATTCTGGCGGTAAAATTGATGAAAGCTGGCTGCCCTATATAAAAGAAGCAATTAAAAATGGCATGGATATCGTCAGCGGCCTTCACGATAAGCTCACTGATTTTCAGGAGCTTGTAGCGCTAAGTTCCCAACATCACTGCAAATTAATCGACATTCGCCACCCAACTGAAAAGTTCGCCACCGGTACTGGCTATAAACGCGGCGGTAAACGCCTATTGACCGTTGGTACTGACTGTTCGGTTGGCAAAATGTATACTTCGTTAGCCCTTGAGAGTGCAATGCGTGAAAACGGCATAAATGTGGATTTTCGCGCAACAGGTCAATGCGGCGTACTAATTGAGGGCAAAGGCCTTGCAATTGACTGTGTAGTGGCAGATTTTATTAGCGGTGCAGCGGAAACATTATCACCCAATAATACTGCTGATCACTGGGATATAATCGAAGGCCAAGGTTCGTTATCGCATCCCGCCTTTGCAGGTGTCAGCCTTGGATTATTGCACGGTTCACAACCGGATGCCCTGGTTATTTGTCATGCGCTTGGACGCAGTTCAATGCGCGGGCTAACAGATCGCCCTTTACCTACCTTAAAGCACACAATCGAACTTAATCTTGCGGCGGCCAGTATCACTAATCCAGCGGTTAAAGTTGCTGGTATTACAATTAATACATCCTCGGTAAGTGAACAACAAGCCAATGAAATCTGCCGTAATTTAAGTCAAGAGCTGGGACTTCCCGTGGTTGATCCATTACGTCATGGCGTACAATCAATTGTGGACAATCTATAATGGCAATTTCGATATCATTACATCAACAATCTTGGCCCTTAGCACAGCCGTTTCGTATTTCACGCGGGGTTAAAAGCCATGCACAAACGATTGTTGTGACTATTTCAGACGGCGAATTTCAAGGCTTTGGCGAAGCAGTGCCCTATGCCCGCTATGGTGAAACCTGTGCATCAGTAGCTGCACAAATCGAAGCGCTGGGCTGTGAATTTTCATCAGACGCTGCGCTTCAGCACGCAATCAGTGAGTTAAAAGCAGGCGCCGCTCGTAACGCGCTTGATTGCGCACTTTGGGACTTTAACGCGAAGTCACAATCGCAAAGTGTTAGCAAAATGCTGAAAATACCATTACACCCCTTAACGACAGCTCAAACAATTAGTTTAGACAGTACACAAAATATGGCTATTGCGGCAAAAGCATTAGCCAATGCACCGCTCATTAAGGTCAAACTTGATGCCGATTCGGTGCTAGATAAAATGAAAGCAATTCACGTAGCAGCGCCACACAGCAAATTTATTGTTGATGCGAATGAAGCATGGAATTTCGATTTATTAAAAGCTGTACTGCCTACGCTGAAACAGTACAATGTTGCATTGATAGAACAACCCCTGCCAGCCGGTAATGATCAGGCGCTCACTCAGTTAACGCCGTGCGTTCCAATCTGTGCCGACGAATCATGCCATACACGACACCAATTAGCAGAGCTTAAAAACCGCTATCAGGCAATCAATATTAAGCTTGATAAAACTGGCGGTCTAACCGAGGCACTAGCTTTATTAAACGAAGCAAAACAACACGGTTTTATTATTATGACCGGCTGCATGGTAGCGAGTTCGTTAGCGATGGCACCCGCCTTTCTAATTGCGCAGCACGCTGATTTTGTTGATTTAGACGGGCCTTTGCTCCTTAGCAGCGATATTGCATGTGGCTTTGAGTTTCATGGTACACAAATGTCTCAACCCACCCCCTTTATTTGGGGGGAAGCAAAAGCACACTCAAGCAAAATAACGGGACTTTAGTATGAGCAAGCGTGACTTTTATACGACATTTGCCCAAGCCAAGCACGCAGCACACACTTTTAACTTTACCAGTGCTATCGACTATCGCTATCGGCGTTGCCAATGTGATAGTCGTTTACATTCTAATCCGCAGTCCTATTACAAAAATGAGTGGCAAGGCTGGCATGATTTTTTAAACACAGCCCCTGCCACAGAAAGACTTTACAAAGATTACTCCAGTGCAAAACGCGTTGCTGCAAACGCAAATTTTAAAAATGCCCGTGCATATAAGCTATTTTGTAAAACAGTTGACGAACGCCTGCCCAAAGTGCCCGAACAGTTTTACGCAGAGCAATGGCAAGGTTGGTCGCACTTTCTCGGCATTAAAAGAAAGACCTATTACCAAGACTACAAAGAAGCCCAGCAAGCTGCAAAAGCGCTCGGTATTTCGAGTTCGCTTGCTTATTTTGCAACGCGTAAAGAACATGACGAAAAGCTGCCTCCTAACCCAATTAAACATTATTTGAATGACTGGGTATCTTGGTATGACTTTTTAGGCACTAAACGTGAAGACAATAAGCTTTACAACGAATACAACACCGCCAAATCGGTTGCGAAACAATTTAAGTTTACCTCAGCCAGTGATTATCAAAAACGCGCGAAACGTTGTGACATTCGCCTACCCTGTAAACCGCGTGAAAAGTACAAAGAAGACTGGATTAGTTGGGGTGATTTCTTAGGATTATGCGATTGTAGCCAACACACACTACCTTCGTTTTCAACACTTAAAACTATGGTGCGCGAACAGCAATTTCGCAGTATTAATGACTATGTTACCAAGCGCCATTTCATTGCAGACAACCTGCCGATTTTACCTAACGAGGTCTATGATGAGTGGCAAGGTTGGCGAGATTTTTTAGGTGCGAGTTACCGCACCAATCAGTGTTTTCCTACGCTGACTCATTATATGCGCTAGTTAGACGCAAGTAACTGACGAGCGGGTTGATTGTAACTAAGCGTTATGACATTTGATGCCAAATCATACGATGACAGGTATTTCGCTATACTCGTAAACGTGGTGGTATAAATTTTCGTACCATGATCATCGGTCGACACGCCATCCATAAATAAGTTTCCCATTGCCAATTTTGCACGGTTTACTCTAATACGCTGCGGCTTAAAATACGCTTTGGTGTTCGCTTTTAATTGCTGTTTATCTGTAGTTTGATAAATCGCTGAGTTAATTAGATCTAATAAATGCTCGTTGCAATTTTGATATTTTGTTGAGTAAGGGTTTGATATAAGTGAGTAATTGCTATTGTGCAGAGTAATATTATTACCGTTAACAACGGCTTCAATTAGTCGAGATTGTAGGTCGCTGTCAGGAATAATAATACCCGCAGTAAGCTCTGGCACACCCCAAAAAAAATCCACAGGATAATCTGTCACTAAACTGCTTTTGTCTTTATCTTTTGGCTCTTGATACAAGTTATAAATAGCATACCCTTTTGCTGTGTCGCTGTTATCAAGGGCAATTTCAGAATAAATCGCTAATGCCGAATGGGTAAAATTAACTCCTTTTGGTAAATCTTTTTTCGCTTGCCCTATGCGCGCAATAATAAATGCACGCGCACCTTTTTTAGCTGCATAGTGCTCAACTTGTTTAGCAAACGCGGTTACATCCTCAACCGGAAACGTTTGCTTTTGTTGTTGCTGGCTGCCTGCAATGGCAGCCTTCGATAACAACAAGCAACTAATTAATGCATATGTCCATTTCATAATGTTTCTCCCTTAATGCTATTTAACCCGGAAATAAGTAACAGGAGCTGCTAGAAACTCATTTGTTATCCCGAATTAAGATTATTACTTAATTACTGCTTGCACTTTTTCTTCATTGCATGTGCAGGTGAACGGTCTACTGTGATAGTCACCTCGGTAATTTCAAGCGGTGCATCTGGTTTTTTGCTAAGTGATTTTGCAGTGCGTATTGCTTTATCGCCCGCAGCCATACTCACCATGCCAACACTGCCAGCGGCAATTAAAGGTACCGCGACTACACCGCTAGCAACTTGTGCTGAGCCTTTTGCTGAATGGACCGTTGCTAGCGATGAATGCTTGCTCGCCTCACTAAAATTATCTGATGCTGCATTTGCGTGATACGGCATTGCTGCGAAAAGTACTGAACTGATTACAATTGATTTAATAAACTTCATGTTAATTCCTCTTGGGTGGTTCCGTTTACGCTTTTTAAATTAGGAGAAAGAATTATCTATGTAAACCAAAATGGTTGAAGTATGAAATTTAAAGACTTAAAGTATCAAAAAATAATACCAAGGATGATTATGAGCCAAATTAAAAGCGTCACTTTAACGCTTAAACAATTGCTTAAACAACATAAACTTACCTACCGCGTTGTTGCAGCGCATCTAGATTTAAGTGAAGCAAATGTAAAGCGTGTTTTTGCTAGTAATAACTTTTCGCTAACGCGGCTTGAACAAATTTGCCAACTGCTCAATATTAGCCTTACTGATTTGTTTTCATTAACTGAGAAACAACAAAGCCAATTATCACAATTAAACTTAGAACAAGAACAACAGCTGGTTGATGATCCTAAACTGTTACTTGTTGCGGTATGTATTCGCGATGGCTGGCAATTTGATGAAATTATTGACCAATACGATATAGATCAATTCGAAGCGATCCGTTTGATGGCGAAGTTAGACAAACTCAAAATTATTCAGCTATTGCCCAATAATCATTATAAATCGCTTATCGCACAAGATTTTCGTTGGCAAAAAAATGGACCATTAGAGCGCTTTATGGAAAACGAAGTCATGACTAAGTTTATGGCTAACAAATTCGATAACATTGATGCATCTCGCTTTTATTTACGCGGCCGTTATTCACAAACTTCCATCGATTACATTAAGAAGAAACTAGAACAGCTGACTAAAGAAGCCGCACAACTCAATATTGAAGATGCTGATCTTGCCCTTGATAAACGCAAACACATGGGCATATTGTTTGCGATGCGGCCATGGGAGCCATCGTTATTCGAACAGTTTAGACGCACAAAAAGTTAATTTAGTAGCATAAATCAATACCAAAAAGCGTAAAATAAGCAACTTTCAAATATAAAGTTTACTTATATGTAATTATCCCGATACTTGTATGTAACTTAATTCACAAGCATGGAAAAATAATATGGATAATTTAAAACCAACCAGCGCATTTAAATTAAGCGCTATCGCAAGTTTAGTGATTGGCATGGGCGCGTATTTAATTGGCTTATACAATGCAACATTACTGTTGAACGAAAAAGGTTATTACCTAATTATTTTGCTTTACAGTTTATTTGCAGCAGTGTCGTTACAAAAAGTGGTACGTGATAAACAACAAGGTTTACCTATATCAAAGCCATACACAATGATTTGCTGGGTATCACTGGCAATTGCTATCGCATTACTTGCGATTGGCCTGTTTAATGCCGACATGTTACTCAGTGAAAAGGGCTTTTTTGCCATGGCGTATACCTTATCATTGTTTTCAGCCATCACGGTACAAAAGAATATTCGCGATATGTTAGCGTTCAAACAGGATGAATATGCCCCTGCATCGCCAGAAATAATTGAATAATAGTAATTAAAAAGGGAAGCTCGCTTCCCTTTTTTTACATTTGTAACCACGTAATTACAATAATCACCAATAACTACAGGCTTACACTTTTCATTACTCTACACTAGCGCGAAATCTTACTATAAAGAGTAACGTCCGTGCTTATTAGAAAAACACTTATCGCATCATCGCTAATGATGGTGTGTGCAAATGCCACCGCTGGCGCTTTTCAACTCAATGAACACAGTGCATCAGGTTTAGGCCGAGCCTTTGCAGGTGACGCTGCGATTGCCGATGATGCCAGTATTGTTGCGCGTAACCCTGCAGGTATGAGCAAAATTAAAGACGCACAAATCAGTGGTGTTGTGTCATACATTGCGCCCGATGTGTCGGTATCTGGGTTAAGTGCCTCAAATGGCAGTGATATCACAAGCTTAAATGACAACAGCATCGCGCCTTCAGCTGTCATTCCAGCAGGATATTTTGTGTTGCCAATCGACGAGCGTTTCACGCTTGGTGGTGGTGCGTTTTCAAACTATGGTTTAAGCACCGAGCTAAATGACGATTATAACGCTGGCCAACTCGCCGGCGAAACATCACTTACCACGGTCAATTTTAACCTAAGTGCTGCATACAAGGTAACAGAGCAACTGAGCGTAGGCGCAGGTTTAAATTTAGTCTATGCCGACGCAAACTTAGTTAGACACTTTGGTGAAACAGCATTTAACCTACCAAATGAGTTAGAAGCAGCAAACTTAGAAGGTGATGATATTGCATTTGGTTGGAATATCGGTGCATTGTACGAAATAAACCATGACCACCGTTTTGGCCTAAGCTACCGCTCTCAAGTAGAGCTCGATCTAGAAGGTGATTACTCTAATCAACTACCGACTATGATTGGTGGTTTACAAGGTAAGGTATTACCAGGCGAACTTGCCATTACCTTACCTGATATTGCTGAGTTTTCGGGTTATCATGCGTTAACTTCGGCATTGGCTATTCATTACAGCGTGCAATGGACCGACTGGAGTGATTTCCAAGAGTTAGCCGCTTATGTTGAAGGCAAAGAAGACGCAGTATTTACCAAAACTGAAGATTTCAGCGATGCATATCGTGTATCGCTCGGTGCGAGTTATCAGCTTACACCGACAGTAATGATCCGTGCAGGTATCGCCAATGACGCGACACCGACTAACTCGGCGCACAAGTCAATTTCAATTCCAGATAGCGACCGAATTTGGTACAGCACCGGCTTAAGCTATTCGCCTAACAAACAGCATAAAATTGATTTTGCAGTCACCTTCATTGACGGTGAGTCGGTTAGTTTTGAAGAACGTGATGATTTAGGCCAAACTTGGGGTTTTGAATCGCACGGCGACGCCAGTTTAGCTGCAGTGCAATACAGCTACACATTCTAATCGTAAAAAGAGGCATTTGCCTCTTTTTTAGCGTTGTTTTATCACAAGCCCTGCAGCTTTTTTCAATGGCTGTTCAAAGCCAATATAGGTTGCATGGCCCGCCCCATTATGAAAATGTGCTTGCTGTTGCATTGGCAGAAAAGGGGTTCGCCACTCGATAAAGGCTATATCGTCTATAAACACCTCTCCACTGTGCTCAAACTCAAACAACACGCGAATACTGCGATACCCTACTCTTGGCGTATTAAATCACTGGCTATTTCCTGCCAATTTCCATTAAGCTCAATGCTATCTATTCGATGTTTTTTACCATTCTTTAGTGAGTCGAGTAATTTACCTCGCGTTTTACGCCCCTGCCAATAAACATTAACCCTACCTTTACCTTTCACCATTGCACTGACGGTTGCTGGGTTTCCCGCTCGGTAAACACGAGTAAAGTTAGTCATTGCCAGTTGCGAATGCCCATTATCACCTTGGCTTTGTAGCGCATAATCGCCACTGAAAGCCTGTTTATCACTGATCTGAAACGAACTTTGATCCAAATTAAATCCACGATCATGAGAATAATATGCCATGTGGGTTTCTAAATTCGCGTTATTTATCAAATTTATCCCCAATCGATAGCGGTTTATTTCACTCGTTTTAACGGCCGTAACATGTCCTTCGCTTGCACGATAAGGCAAGGGTAAAACACGTTTATTTTGTGCAGGAAGTGTAATTTCAAATTCTTTCGCCACTTTTGTGTTTGGTAATATAACGCCATGGCCGGCATTTCGTGCAAAATGGGTATTGCGTTTACTGGTTAGTTCATCAAGACGTGTCAAAATACGCGTACGATGACTGCCTGTAGCCGGTGTTGGCACATAGCCCTGTAGATAAACCGGCACAACTTCAGCACGATAGAAGCGATCGCCATCCATCCAAACGTACAACATAAATGAATGATTTGTAGCGTAAAAAAACTGATCAAAAATAAAGTTGCCCATTGAATACGCAATCAGCTTTCCGTTATACACTTCAAAACCCTGCGCAACGTGCGGATGGTGTGCAATTGCCAGATCTGCGCCGGCGTCAATTGCCGCCTTTAAGCGTGCCTCGGTCATCATTGACGGTTCATCTTGGTATTCCAGACTGCCATGATATTGCGCAACCGTTACACGATTATCTGCCACTTCGCGTTTCACTGTAGCAACAATATTGTCATAAGAGCCATGGGCTGCTCCGCCCTTTACCTTTGCTGCTGTTTGACTAGGCTGTGCACTGCCTTCCCATCCAACATAACCAAGCATTGCGTACTGATTACCTTGAATAGATGTACGATACGCTTTAAGTGCTTCGGCTTCATTAACGCCTGCGCCTGAATACGGCATTTGGTAATAATTCAGCGCTTCTAGGGTGGATTTTAGACCTGAGTCTAAGTAATCGTAAGTATGGTTATTTCCAAGAGTGACGTAATCAACACCCGCATCTTTAAGTGCGCTAATCGTCTCTGGTGGTGAGAAAAACGTCACCGATTTAGGCGCACGTTGCGTTGGTATTTTATCCGCTATTTGGCTTTCTAAATTAACCGCTGCAAAGTCGGCTTTTTTAATGTAAGGCGCCATATACTGAACAATTGCTTTGGTATCAGTGGCGATCGTTTCATCGTGAATAAGAGTAGGATTATCAAAATACGGTTTGGCATAACGTCTGCCCATCATTACGTCGCCGCCAAACGCTAACAGAACCCGCTCTTTTTTCTTAGCAACTAAGGTGATTTTGCCTAAATCAACATTGCCTGTATGGCTGTTTTCAAGTTCGAAGTGCGAATAGCTAAAGCGCATACTATAAAAATTAGAAGCACTAATATCGAGCGCATATATGGCATGTTTTGACAGCTCTAATGAAAAATCACCTTCACTTGAAGTAACAACGGATGTGTCGCCAATTTTTATATGTGCATTGGCAATTGGTTTATTGGTATCTGTAACAACCTTGCCCGACAACATCATTAAGTTCTCTGCTTTGGTCACCAGCGGCAAGAGTAAACACACTGTAAGCGCTATTCGTAAAATCATTTTTTAAAGTTTGTTTTTTGGTTATGAAGCAACACGCTAACACGGAAAACACACCAGCAACAGTGACAGAATAAAGGGAGTGCATAACCTGAGGTTATAGCCCTGTATGGAATTAAAGTATAGTGTCAAAAACACTTTGCTACTTGATGCGCTCATCCATCACAACAAACCCATTCACGGTAGTATTAGCAAAATAGCAACCATTACTAAACAACTAGACTTTATGCTCTAAATCTGTGATGGTGATAGATGGTAGTAAAAATAATAAATGCTTATGCACACTGAAGTTCCTAATTCAATTCCTCGCACAAACAGCCAACTTGGTCGTTTTATCGGACGCAACTTTCTTAAGTTATTTGGTTGGCGTGTCTCTGGGGCATTCCCGGATCAGTCAAAGTTTGTTGCAGCTGTGGCACCACACACATCAAATTGGGACTTTATAATCGCGATTGCCGTTAAGCTTTCGTTAGGTATCGAGATTAAGTTTCTTGGTAAACACACCATATTTTTCTGGCCGCTGGGTGTTTTACTTAAAAAGTGGGGTGGCATTGCCGTTGAGCGCTCTTCTAAACACGGCTTAGTTGCACAGGTTGCCGATGTATTTCATCAACAAGACAAACTTATTCTTGGCATTGCACCAGAAGGCACTCGAAAACACATCGATGAATGGAAGACGGGCTTTTTACACATAGCCTATGCTGCTAATGTTCCTGTTGTGCCCATGGCACTCGATTTTCGCACTAAAGAATTTATCGTAATGCCACCAGTTACACTAAGCGGTGATATAGAAGCCGATTTAGCCCTTATCAAGCATCAATTTCCAAAGGCGATGGCTAAGTACCCAAGCGATGTATCAGGTTAAATAGTGCTCTGATTTAAGGGTGAAAACGCAACAAAATTGCGCTTACTGTGTGCTGTTCATTCACTAAAATATTAAGGGTTGGCACTTAACTTGCTCATATTTTGTTCCACACAATACGTATGAAAGGAACTCAATCATGAATGTATACAGCGCAAGTAACCTCAGTGCGGTTAACAAACCTCAATCGTTGCGGGTGACGCACGCAGATCAGACGCCTCAAGATACAGTGAACAAAAGTGTCAGTGATTCGGTGTCAATCAGTGAACAAGCCCATAAAATGAATGAAAACTGGCAAACCATTGCCTCTCAGTACGATTTACACAGTATCTATGGCGATGAAATTCGCAGCCTATCTAAAGAGTTATTTGAAGGTGGATTTATTGGCCGCAGTGAAATGATGGCGATTGGTGCCCCTACTTCAATGAATGAACTACCAAATCAAAAACATGATTTGCTTAATGATATGAAGCACACCTACAAACTAAGCACATCATTTGGCGGGCAAAACAGTGGGTCGAATGAGGTTTATCTTAATGCTATTGATGTGCTGACGCGTCTAGAACAAACGCGTACCCAATAGCTTGTAACTGATTTCATCTATTCGCGATGTAGTGTTCGAACTAACGCGAACTGAAACAAAAAAGCCGCGATTTCGCGGCTTTTAACTAACAACGGGCTGTAAAATACTCTGTTTTAAAATGAGTAACGTGCAGTAGCTTAACTTACGTGCGCGACTACTCGGTTTCGTCCTTGCTCTTTAGCTTGATAAAGTGCCTTATCAACACGTTTAAACATACTATCGAAAGTATCATCGTCGTGTTCTCGCATCACTAAGCCGATACTCACTTTTGCCAACACGTCGTCTTGCTCCGTAGCAATGGCATGACATGACTGATAATCACGAATGCGCTCGGCTACCTTACTGGCTTGTTCAAAACTCGTATGTGGCAAAATAATCGCGAACTCCTCACCGCCGATACGCGCCAAAACATCTTCTTCACGTAAATTTCCAATCAGGTTTTTTGCCAGTGTTTTTAGCACTTCATCACCTGCTGGATGACCAAACTTATCATTTATGCGCTTAAAATGGTCGATATCAAGTGACATTAACGCAAGTGGTTCGCCACTGCGCACTGCTTGCTTAAATTCCCGCTCGGCAACTTCAACAAAATAACGGCGGTTATACAGCCCAGTCAAATAATCGGTATTTGCTTGTTTACGAAATTGCTCTTTGAGCTCATAAAGTTCTGTCACTTCGGTTGAAAAACCGATTAGTGAACGGCGTCCTTGTTGTTCAAAGGGTACTTTTACACTTAAATAGTGGCGTGTATTACCACTTTCATCCGTAACGGTTTCTTCAATTGTTTGTTTTTTGCCGCTAGCAAATAACTCTGAATCACTTTGATGGAAATGTGCTGCCATCTCTTCGGGCAAAATATCTTGTTCTTTCGCACCGATAATTTGCGACACCGGCAAGCCGAACAACGACGCTACTTTAGCGTTAACATACATAAACTCACGGGCATCGTCTTTCATATAAATATGTGCTGCTACATTATCTAATACAATATCAAGCAGTTCGTTTTGTTCATGTACTTTGCTTTCTAATTCACGCTGTTCACTCACATCATTGGCAATGCCAAATAAGCCGATAATATTTGAATCTTCATCATAAATTGGCTTTTTTACAATGTGGTACGTTACTTCTTTATTAAAAGGCTTTACAAAATTCGTTTCTTCTTTTTCCAGCACTTTGCCTGTTTGCATTACGGCGCGGTCATTTTCAATGACCTCTTGAGACTTCGCTAAGTTGAAAAAGTGACTATCGTCTTTTCCGAGCACATCTTCTTCATTTAAATCAAACACATTTAATACGGCTTGATTAACATAGGTATATCGTCCATCTAAATCTTTACTAAAAATACAAGCACCCACGTTATCTAACATCCTTTCTAAAATAGCGATTCGCTTCTTTAATTCAGCCGTCATTGGTCACCTAATGTCAGTTTGCTTGGAATTATTTACCTGCGCGACATAATTAATCGCCACACTAGTGTGTACGGGCATGAAACAATAGCGTGTATATATCTTAAGTATATCTTACTTTGCGTGTTTCTCACACTCTAAGGTACCAAAAATTGAGCAACAATATCAATTAAGTCATACACTTATATTTAGTGCGGTTTTTAAACAGATAAACTAGCGTAAATCTGCTGACTTTACTAAACACTCGGCTTTTGATTGCATAATGATCAATAAACTAGGTACAATTTAGCGGCCTAAAAAAATAATAATAAATGCGCGTAATGTTAAAACCTTGTTTGTTTTTGCTTGTTTTATATTTGAGTGTTAACTCCGTAGTCGCCAAATCGAATGCTCCGTGTACTCATTGCCCTATTGTCGAGACCGTTAAAGACGCGAGTTTATTTGACGCAAATATATATTACCGCGACAGTTACCGAGCGCTTAGCGCAGAGCCACACCGGCTCAAGCACGCTATTCACAAAGACATCAATCGCGAATTTCACCCCCTTAAATATAAAGAAGTATGGTCGGTACTTACCTACAGCGATGGAGAGCCAAATAATCGCGAAAATATTCGGTTAATTTATAAAAACACCTCGATTTCAAAACAACATAATGGCACCGGTAAATTTAGTCGTAATCAAGATTATTGGAACCGAGAACATATTTGGCCAAAAAGTCATGGCTTCCCCAAGCGCTCGCAACAAGGCTATACAGATGTTCATCACATAAAACCCGCCGATGTGTCACTCAATACTCAGCGCAGTGATAATGATTTTTTTAATGGGGGCATGCCTATTAAAGAAGCCCCCTGGAATAAAAAGTATAAATCACAGTCTTTTGAGCCACATAACGGGGTTAAAGGCGATATTGCGCGCATGATTTTTTACATGGATGTGATGTATGAAAATGGTTCGCACCATGATATGCCAGATTTACAAGTTGTAACCCATCACGATACTGCACGCAGCAAAATCGAAGACGGCGTTGGCCAGATAGGCGATTTATGCACGTTATTGCAATGGCATTTTGCTGACCCAGTTGATAGTTTTGAAATAAACAGAAATACGATAATTTATACTTTTCAGGCAAATCGCAATCCCTTTATCGACCACCCTGAATGGGTTACGTTATTGTATGAAGCCGATTGTGATTAAATCGTCGAATTTAACTTTTGCACGGTCTAAACAAACACGTATGTTGAATTTGCAACACCAGTAAACATAACGGCGAAGAAAAGGAACAATTATGGATTTTGCACTTTGGATAAGTCTTGTTGGTGTTTGTGCAATCGGTGCTATGTCCCCAGGACCTAGTTTAGCGGTGGTGTTATCCCATTCCATGACACGCGGCTTAAAACAAGGTCTGATTGCAAGCGTCGCCCATGGCGTTGGAGTTGGCATTTACGCAACACTTGCGGTTGTTGGATTAGCGGGTTTTATCCATGAATTTCCTATTGCGTATAAGGTAATTTTATTTTCTGGCGCCGCTTATTTAGTTTATCTCGCAGTTAATATTCTGCGACAAAAAACAAATCATTTTGAGATCGCTAATAATGCAAATACAGGGAATTTAGCTGCAGCGCAAGATGGCTTTGCCATTGCATTTTTAAACCCAAAACTCGCCATTTTCTTTTTGGCGCTATTTTCACAATTTATTGACCCAGATAGCATAACGATTAGTTCAGCCGCTATTATGTGCATCACTGTTTTAGTGATCGACACACTGTGGTATTGCTTGGTCAGCCTTATCACTAGTCATGCAAATCAAAAATTTGAATTATTACGATACGGCAAAACCATTAACAATATGCTTGCTATTGCGTTTATTCTGTTAGCAATACGCGTTGTAGTAACCAATATTTAGCAGCTGGCGTGTATTAAGTTTCAAGCCAAAACGTTTTTAAATTAAAAAGAGGTTAATGGCCGGGTTAGATTGTTGATCGACTAAGTTAAAACAAAGACCGACCGCAATTAAATTAATAAGATAAAAATTGAGAAAGATATATGGCGTATAACGTAACAGTGATTGGTGCAACAGGCCTTGTTGGTAGCAAACTAGTAAAGCAATTAATTGAATGTGATCAAATTAAGCACATAAATATACTGGTAAGGCGAAATGTTGAGTTCCATCATGCCAAAATAACCTGTCATAGAATAAATTTTGACGAGCTAGTGCAACATCACACATTGATAAACGGTGATATGTTATTTTCTTGTTTGGGAACAACAAAGCGACAAGCAGGTTCAATTAACGCACAACGTATTGTCGATGTTGATTATCAATATACAGTAGCAAAAATTGCAGCGGAAAATGGCGTTGGTCGCTATATTTTAGTGTCTTCTAGTGGTGCTAATAGTAAAAGTGTGAGCGCATATCTCAAAATGAAGGGCGAACTAGAAACAAAAATAAAGGCGCTACCTTTTAACCATATTAGTATTTTACAACCGTCATTGCTTTTGGGGAATCGAGATACATTTCGCCTTGGCGAATATATGGCAAGTTTAATATTACCTACACTATGTAAGTTTGCTTTTCTAAAGCGTTTTAAACCGATAACAGCATCACAAGTAGCAACAAAAATGCTCGACGTGTCACTTAATCAAACGTCACCATTAGCGATTTATTCTCTCGACCAACTGTTTGAGTTACATAAAGACTAATCAGGCTATTTACTACAAGCTCTTTCGAACTTTTAAATTACCAAGATACCAATTTTCCTGAAATCACATTGCGCTAAATGCCTTAAGTAGTACTGTAATCAAGCCTTTAATATTCCCTTTCCATACAAATTAACGTTCAACCTCAAAATAAGCCTCACCATTCAAACACCAAAAATATAAGACGAATTTAACTTGGTGTTTGGTGTTAATTTTATGCTTCGCATTTTTATATGTTGTTTGTATTTCGATATAATACAACACTGTTACTGTATGCATTTATCAGAACATAAACGTTTTACGCGTTAACAAAGTAAAATTAGCAATGCCTTGCAGATAGACATACGTGTAAGGCGCGATGTCTTGATAAAACACCAGCCATGTATGCCATAAAACAAAATCAAAATAGTCTGTTTTTTGCTAAAAAGAAAAGCTCTGTTTTTATGTACATTGCCTAAATTTATTCTCAATACTTAACATATCCAATTGACTAATGTTGGCATTCTTAAACACATTTTTTACATCGACAATCTTGTAGTGCCGCTAATTAGATAAATTATTATTGTTTAAATTTCACCCGCAAGCACATCATTAAAAATACATAACCTTTTGTATTTTTTGAATTTTAAATTATTCAACAGAGTTTCATTTCGTGCGTAAATGTAAATCAAAACAAAATATAATGTATACAATCTTTACAGGCTAAGCATATCCGTGTTACATCTATTTACATAATGTATACATTATACCTTCACAACAATTCAGGATATGCAACAATGATAAAAACAAGCAACTTACTTAAACGTTCGGCATGCGCCCTTGCCGTTTCCGGCGCAATCGCAATAAGCGCACCAACGTTTGCAAATGATACCTTCAACGGCACTGTGAAAGGTGTTGTGTCAAATGCGCAGCAGCAAGTACTAGAAAACGCTACGGTTACACTAAAACATAAAACAAAAGGTGTAACACGTACTATCACAACCAACGAAGACGGCAGTTATACCCTACGCAAACTACCTGTTGGTGAATACACTATGACCATTGAAAAAAATGGTTATGAACAGATCATCGAGCAAGATCTTCTGGTGACTGTAGGTGGATCAGTTGTATTTAACAATACAATGTATTCTGTCGGCACTGATATGGAAACCATAGAAATTACCGGTAGCAGCATTGCTCGCGTTAATATGGAATCTTCTACCGGTGGTATCGTTGTAACAAAAGCTGAACTAGAACGTTTACCTGTGGAAACAGGGTTTGAGGCAATCGCTTTACTGACACCAGGTGTTGTAAGTAACGGTGAATTTGGTGCATCAAGCATTGGCGGAAGTTCGTCTGCTGAAAATGCCTATTATTTAAATGGTATTAATATTACCAATATCAAAACCGGTATTGGCTCTATTGGTTTACCGTGGGAAGGTGTTGCGCAAACCGAAGTTATGACAGGTGGCATTGACCCTAAATTTGGTGGCGCTTTAGGTGGTATTGTAAATGCCGTATCAAAATCAGGTAGTAATGAGTGGGAATTCGAAGCATACGCTCGTATCGACCCAGACTTTACGCGTTCACATCACGACAATTTAATCGATAGAGAAGGCAATTACTTCTCAAATACAGCGCAAGACGAAAGCACGTTTACCCGCTACTCAATCTCGGCAGGCGGCGCTTTAATTGAAGATACCTTATTCTTTTATGGTGTTTATGCGCCGCAAAAGAATGATTACGAAAACGGCAAAAACAACACGATAGATATCGGTGAAAATACATCAGATCGTTACCTTGCTACTGTTGACTGGTTTATTACCGACGATCACTCAATTACTGCGACAGCCATTGGCTTTACTAACAAAGGCAAAGGTAAAACTTACGCAAACGATTGGCAAACAGAAACCATTGGCGAGTTCCTAAGTGATTATAAGTCCCGTACAGGTGGCGATATTTATGGCTTAACATATTCAGGTATTCTCAATGACGATATGTCGATTGAATTGGTTGCTGGTCGCACTGTAGATAAAACGTATAACTCAGCAACCAGCTCAGATCCACTCGTGTGGTCCCAACTCTCAGGTAGCTGGAACAAAATCTCACAAGAGTCAGCATCATCAATTACTGAAAGTGAGTTTATTCGCGATCAGTTCCGCGCTGACTTTAGCTGGACACTCGACGACCATGATATCAAGATTGGTTTTGATTACGTAAATATTGATGTTGATTACGAAAACAGCCCAAATGGTGTTGGTGATCGCGCTGGTTGGTGGGAAGTACTTTACGCGTGGGAAGGTAACCCAGTTGGGCACCCTGCGGGCGAAGCATTTATTGATCAACGTGTAAGAACCGACTTCACTAATTCAGAGGTCAACTCAACCGCATTCTACATCCAAGATACGTGGATGGTTACCGATCAACTAACCTTAAACTTAGGCCTACGTTACTCAAGCGTTTATAACACGGTTTCTACGGGTGAAAAGTACGTAGATGTTGACGACCAAATCGCCCCTCGCCTGCAAGCGATTTATGATTTAGGTGAAGGCACGTCAAAAGTTTATGCCACATTTGGACGCTACTACCAGCCAGTATCGGCAAACATGAACATCACGCAAGGTGGCCAACGCCGTGATATTCATTACTACTATGAACTCGGTGATTTAGATGCAAACGGCGAACCAATACTACTCGCTGATGGCTCACCAAGTACAGGTGCATTTTTAGGTGAAGATGTTGTACAAACTGGTGAGATCAACACAGGTATGATTGTGAGCCAAGACCTAGAAGCCATGTATTCTGATGAAATTACAATTGGTTATCAGGGTGAGTTTTTAGACGGTGATTTAGTTTATGGTGTACGCGGTATTTATCGCGACTTAAAGAAATCAATTGAAGACACCAACTACGGCCCTGTAATGCGCAAATGGTTTGCAGAAAACGGTATCGACAGCGATCCTGGTTACGCTTATATCTTGAATAACCCGGGTACTGACCTTGATATTTTCTACGATACAAATGGCGACGGTGTGGCCGAGCGCATTGTTATTCCAGCAGAGTACATAGCACTACCGGACCCTAAACGTAAATATGGCGCAATTGAAAATACCTTAAAAGGCAATATTGGCAACGATTTCCATTACAACGCATCATACACTTGGTCACACAGCTGGGGTAACACCGAAGGCCTTGTACGTACCGATAACGGTCAAGCGGATCCAGGTTGGACTACCTCTTATGACTACGCTGATTTAATGGACCATTCAAGCGGTAACTTGCCAAATGACCGTCGTCATTCATTTAAAGTAAATGGTTATTACAACATTACTGAAAATCTTGTGCTTGGCTTTAACGCACGTGTTACGTCAGGTGTACCAATTAGCCGATTCTCACGTCACCCAGAAGGCATTGATAGCTGCGCAGCTAGCTCAGTGTGGAGTGAATGTAATAGCCGTGGCTATGACCATGTATCATTCTATGATGCTGATGGTAACCCTGCTCCACGTGGCACATTTGGCGAAACAGATTGGCTAAAAGAGTTTGATTTAAGCCTAGCTTACAATATTTCAGTTGCCGGTAACCCACTTGAGTTAAAAGCAACAGCATTTAACGTGTTTAACTTTGATACGCAAACAGCTGTTGTACAAGAGCATGCGCGTGACGGTGAAAACGGGCAAGAAGTGAATCCTAACTGGGGTATGACATCATCACGTTTAGGTGCTCGTTACCTGCGTTTTGAAGCACGTTATACATTCTAATTTACGTACTTAAAAAACTAAAAAGCCCGAAAATTATTTCGGGCTTTTTGTTTTACATAATTAAATTAAGTAACCTAAGTTCAAGTTACGTAATAGACTCAAAATCATCGTTTAATATTAGCTGACCTTGGTCATCATAATGAATGTAATTTTCTTGCGTTAAATATTCGATTACCGTATCAACATCGCTATCTGCCACTCCAGACAGAACTAATTCATGGCGCTTAATTGGCTTTGGGTGAGATGTCATCAACTCACTTAATACCACGCGCATAATTAATTTATTTCTACGACACATAACACTTCACTTACGGTTATTTTATGTACAATCACTTTGTACCATAAAAAATCAAATTCGCACACATTTTATTCAAAGCAAATTTTACGCAATAAAAAACCCGAGAATGCATCTCGGGTTTTAATATTAAAATCAGTTAATTAATCTAGCCTTTTGGCTTATCTGCTGTTAACTTCTCAATCGCTAAAATTAAGCCCAAACCAGCCATTGCCAACGCAAAACAAATTAAAGTTTGCGGATCTTGCCCCGTCAGTGTGTGGTATGTTTCCGGCCCGATGTTCGTTTGGCTAAGTGGCTTTTCAATACCTTTTGAATTGGTATAAGTCGTTACCACTTGTTTCCAAGGCCACAATAAATTTAGTGAGCCAAATAAAAAACCAGCCAATAACGCAAAGGTTACATCTCTAAAACGTGCTAACAACCAGCCTAAAAAGTGCGAAAATGTCATTAAGCCAACAACACAACCCGCTAAAAATAAACCGATTAGCGGTAAATCAAAGGAAGTAACCGCGCTTAATACATGGCCGTACATACCTAACAACAACAAAATAAAACTGCCAGAAATACCAGGTAAGATCATCGCGCAAATGGCAATTGCCCCTGCGACAAAATAATACCACCAGCTTGCATTGGCCTCTGCTGGCGCCAGCGAAGTAATCGTAAAGGCAATTAAGGTTCCGATAATGCATGCAATAACGGTTTTTATATCCCAATTCTCAAGCTGTTTTGCGATATGTAGGAAAGACGCGATAATTAATCCGAAAAAGAAAGACCAAACAAACGTTTGATGATTAGCTAATAAATAGGTGATTACTTTCGCCAAAGAAAGTGCACTTAATGCTAAACCACCAAAAACAGCAACCAAAAAATTACCATCAATATGTTGCCATAATGCTTTTATTCCATTTTCCTTTAACACCTTAAACGCAGTTAAGTTAACGCTACGTATTGCGCTTAACAAGCGTTCGTATATGCCGGTAATAAATGCGATAGTTCCCCCTGAAACACCGGGAACCACATCAGCCGCGCCCATTCCAGCACCTTTTAAAAAGGTCATTGCATAGTCTCTCAGCGTATCTTTGTGCTGTGACATAACCTTAATTTTCTCCATAAATAAAAACTAAGCGTATATTAGGGTAAGTCGCAGCAGAATACTATCGTGAGTTATTACCCAATAACATGAAATCTGTTGAATTTTGCGTACCGAAAATCTAGGGTCTGTTGACCTTTCAAGTTCGTTTTTGCAGCAGTTTGATTGGGTTTTATACAAGGCAGAGGCTGCGTGACATAGTTATTCTATGTGAGTCAGCCGATAACACAGTAGAAAAGCCAATCAAGCGCTGCCGAACGGTTCTTTTGAGCGCACTTTTCTCATTGTTGCCTACATGGATGTAGGTAAGGGGCGTGAGCAGGACGCGGAAGCTTTGCTCGATATTCGCTTAGATTGCTAGGCCACACATCGAGCGCCGCGATAAAAGCACGTTCAAAGAGAACAAAAATAGAACATCAAAGATCAACAGACCCTAAAAATTATTGCGCTATATCAAAAGCATCACAGGTAAAACCACTACTATAGTAGTAAAGGAAAACACTAAGGTGCAGGGAGGTACAGGTTTAAAGAGGCGGATGTATATGCTTACCCCCCAACAAGCAAGACAGCGACTGCGTCGCGTTAGCTCATTAACGATTAATGAAGCATCAAATTTAAATAGTTTATTAACCGATTTACTATCTGAAGGCTGTCACTTTTTATGTGTCGATCAAATAACTGTTTGGCTAATCAATGACATTGATTCGGCAGAATATTTACATTGCGTTGCAAGCAGTTGCGAAATTGATGTGCAAACAATACCCAATTTAGATATCGCACAACACCCAGACTACTTTGAACGCATGTTCAAAGGTGAAACCATTATGGCAAACCACCAGCTGCAAAGTACCCATAATGATCAGTCTGATAACGTGGCTAACACAATATTAGACACGGTTATTTTTCACAATGGTAAAGCGCAAGGGGTGATCAGCTGTAAAACAAAAAGCCCTCACTGCTGGAGTAACGAAGATATTGTATATGCCGAATCACTGGCTGATAGCTGCAGTCGGCGACTTATGGCGCTTGAAACACTAAAATTACAAAACAAACTAAGCGAACTGGTGTTTGTTGATGCGCTAACAGGCCTCAAAAACAGACGCTATTTTAATGAACGCGTGCAAAGTGCTAAAAACTCGCAATACCGCATGCAAACGCCGCTTTCACTTATCATGATCGACCTAGATCATTTTAAGCATATTAACGACGAATTTGGCCACAAAGCCGGCGACATCGTACTTTCACAATTTGCTCGAACGTGTCAAAAGCAATTGCGTTTGGAAGATTGTTTATGTCGATACGGCGGGGAGGAATTTATTATTATTTTGCCCTACACTGGCGAGCAACAAGCAAGCCAACTCGCTGAAAGGCTGAGAGTAACTATTGAAAATATGGTAATTCAGCACGAACAACGCATTATAAAACTTACCGCTAGTTTTGGTGTTGCAGAAATGGCGTTAGAACATTCTATTGAAGATACGATTAAAAAGGCTGATGTCGCGGTTTATCGTGCAAAAAACGCAGGTCGAAATTGTGTAATTACCCTTTAATTTGGTTAAATGTCCAACCCATTATTTGGATTCAACCATAAGTAAAATAATTAAATTGTTATTAAACCACACACTATTGATGCAAAAACATACATGATCAGCAAAACAATATCGCCGACAAAATATAACTAATAAACTCACATATTTAAACATGATTGGTAGTACGCTTGGGTGTTTTAACAGGGATGTTGAGTGCACCATAGTTAAGTAGATTACAAGCCAATTGAACAATAAAATTAACTCAGTAATTCAAGATATTACTACCCACCTTGATTTTATTTGAATTATCAAAAAATTCGATATACGAGCAAGCACATTTTTTTAATATTCAACAAGCACAAAACCCGCGCCAACCTATCATCAACACTCATCTAAGTTATCTAATTAACATTACAAATACGACTATCAAACACTTCAATACATAACACTACAAATCGACACGTAAAAGCAATAAACATTTAGGTACAAGGGCAGTAAATTAATAACAACCCATTAACAGGAGTTAAGAAAATGAAAACACTACTTTCAGTAATCGCCTTAACTGGCATGACAAATGTTCTTGTTGCTCAGGAACTTCCGTTTAAACTAAAACAAACAATGGATTCCGTTCGCATTGTCGGTGGCGAGCCGACACCTCTCGGAGAGCGCCCTTGGATGGCATCAATGCAATTTAATCAGCAACACTTTTGTGGCGCATCGATTATCAACAAGGACTGGGTGCTTACCGCAGCTCACTGTGTAGAATCAGTCAAAAAGTCTGAACTTGGTAATATGTCAATTCGCTATAACTTTATTGACCAAGTAAGCGACCAAGGGCTAAGCGTGAATATTGAGAATATTTACATTCACCCAGAATACCTTGCCGGTAAATCGACAGACGTTGCCCTGATCAAACTTGCATCACCTGTTACCGATATAGAATATTTAACACTTGCAACAGATGCTGACGCAGACCAAATTCAATCAGGCACAGAAGCGATCGTGTCTGGCTGGGGGGCAACTGCAAGCGGAGGTGATGTATCAACTCAACTACTTAAAGTAAAAGTACCGCTTGTCAGCAACGAAGTGTGTAATAGTGAAGCTGCATATAACGGTAAAATCGCAGCGACAGAAATTTGCGCTGGTTTTGCAACCGGTGGAAAAGATTCGTGCCAAGGCGATAGTGGTGGTCCACTTGTAATCGCAGGTAGTAACGGCCCATTGCAAGTGGGTGTTGTAAGCTGGGGCGACGGTTGTGCATTACCAAATAAATACGGTGTCTACGCTCGTGTAACTAGTTTTAATGCATGGTTTGATGATGTTATAACCAACCCAGACAACCACACAGGTATTGGTGAAGGCGAGCAAGAGCCAGGAGAGCCTGAAAGCCCGGGCGAATCAGTAGGCCAATTACTTACTGATTTGAATGCTGAGTCAGACCAGTTTGTTGCCTTTGAGATTGAAGTACCAGAAGATGCTAAACTACTTTGGATCGACACTCGCGGTGGTGAAGGCGACGTAGATTTAGTACTTCATGGTGAAGATAAACAAGGTGAGAAATTCTACTCTGCAATGGAAGGGAATGATGAACATATTCTCATACAGTTCCCAGAGTCAGGGGTTTGGACATTGAAATTGCACGCGTACGAAACATTTAAAGACGTAGAATTAGCGGTAGTTGTTCGTTAATCTTCCTTGTTGTTTAAAAGAGAAGCTGGTTGCTTCTCTTTTTTATAATAAGTATTAAATATTGGTTCTTCGCCTTTAAATCTTCATTGGCGATTATGAAACCACTGCATTGCTTTCATGCCAGCAACAACGCAGTCATTATCAAAGTAACAAGTTGGGATATCTCAGCTGATTACTTTGAGCTCAATATTCGCCATCATTAGTGAGTTATTGCATATCCGGTGAAAGTCGCAGCATGGGTACACTGATTGAGCTAACATTAGCTTTGCACGATACGTTAACGAACGCAAAATTGTATAACTCATTTTACGTCAATTGGGAGTTTGTCTTTGCAAAAAATTCTATTGATTGATGACGACGCCTCACTGGCAAGTTTAATAAGTCAATTTTTAACGCGTAATGGCTACGATGTTAATGTGCTAAATAATGCATTACATACACAACACGCAATTGATGCATTTAAACCTGACCTTATCATTCTTGATTTAATGATGCCTGAAATAGATGGACTTACGTTATGTCGCCAAATTCGACCTACATTTCACGGTGTTATAATGATGCTAACAGCGCTCGGTGACGATATAGACGAAGTGACAGGGCTTGAGTTAGGCGCAGACGATTACCTGTGTAAACCGGTACAGCCGCGCTTATTACTCGCACATATTCGAGCACAATTACGAAAAGCAACAATCCGCAAAGACACGACCGTCAGTAGTACAGGCTTTGTGATAGATATACGTAAACGGATCGTGTTTATTAATGGCACAACGGTGGAGCTCACCACTGCAGAGTTTGATTTACTTGAGATTTTGGCAAATCATAGAGGGAAAGTAATTTCGCGTGAGGATTTGCACCGTAAAATATTCCGTATCGAATATGACGGTATCGACCGTTCAATTGACCTAAGAATAAGCCGAATAAGAAAAAAACTCGCCGTCGTGGCACCTGATGAGCAGCTAATAAAAACCGTTAGAAATACAGGTTATATTCTCTGTGATTGAGCACCAGCGCACGTTGCTCATTGGCTGGACAATGCTCGGAATATGTTACTTAGCGAAGCTACACGAGCAACTTATCCATCACATCGAGCAAAGCAAAAGCGATATGGAAACTTTCAACTGAAGATGCCCATTCAGTGTTCTTAAATGACGATATTACACGCATTTTCCCACCTTTTGCCCGCTTAGACTTTAGTAGAAAACGCGATTTTGGTGGTGTGGGCTTAGGCTTAGCAGCGCCACACAGTATTGTTGCTCGTCATGATGAACACATACGTGTCGATGAATCAAAGCGGCATGACGCACGATTTATCTTATCGTAACCTGCAACAAAACCAAGTTGTTAATGCTGCAAAACGAAATGTTCACTGGCATTTTCTATTAGATCTAATACCCGTTCGAACCCTTGCTCACCACCATAGTAAGGGTCGGGTATTTCATTAACTCCCATATCGCCATAACTTAAAAATAGCTTTAACTTGCCGTGATATTGAGGCGGGCAAACAGCCTTCAAGTCGGATAAATTCTGTTTGTCGGCACACAAAATTTCATCGAAGTATTCAAAATCATTAGCCGTCACTTGTCTCGCGCGAATTGATGAAAAATCATAACCTCTTGCTTCACCGGCAGCACGTGAACGCGGATCCGAGCGCTCTCCAGCATGATAAGCAATGGTCCCTGCAGAATCGATTTCAATATCAACACCATGTAAAGTCGCTTTTGCCTTTAACACAGCCTCCCCAGTGGGCGAGCGACAAATATTACCCATGCATACCACTAGTACTTTATATGGCGTATTTCCTTTATTCATAGAAACCTTTTTCTAAATAATTCATGATTAGCGTACAACTTGGTTAATGAAAATGCCTCAAATCACTTAGCTATTCAAGTAAAGCCATATCAACTATCTAGCTTGAATCTGTTAGGCGTTCAAGATTCAGCTTTGTTTTTCCTCTGGCAGCCACGCGCGCAGTTTAGTTTTAAGATTGGCTTCAACAATTGGTTTAGTAATGTAATCATCCATGCCGGCTGCAATACACTTTTCGCGATCGCCAACCATTGCATTTGCTGTCATTGCGATAATTGGAATGCGTGTGTTGTGTTTTCCTGCCTTACCATTTCGAATCGCCTTGGTGGCATCATAGCCGTCGAGTTCTGGCATTTGGCAATCCATCAAAATTGCAGTAAAGCTGTCTTCGCTTTCGTTTAATATAGTTAATGCTTCTTGCCCATTTGAGGCAATTTTTATGTCCGTTAAACCTAATTTAGCCAAGGTGCTTTTGGCAACAATTTGATTTACTTGGTTATCTTCGGCAAGCAATAGTTTAATATTTTTCGCCCATTTAACCTGCTCATTTGTCGCGTGAGTTTGTAGCGTTTGAATATAATGGCGGGTTACTAAAGGTGTTGCTTGTTCAAGTGCATCGCCACCTTCAACCACTATTGATAACGCATCGAGTAAGTCTGAGGTGGTCGCGGGTTTCGGAAAATAGCCCGCAAAACCAAGCTCTGCGAAATAAGATGCATCGCCTTGATGGTTCATTGAGGTCATCATCACCAATTTTGTTGCATGAAAATCTGGATGCTGTTTAATCGCTTTACCTAATTGCGCACCATCAACATTCGGCATTTGCATATCCAAAAACGCAATATCAAAGCAACGTTGGTGAGTTTCAAAGTAGGATTTACACGCCAACATCGCTTCATCTGCTGAAAGTGCTTCTGTTACACGTGCTCCCCAAAACTCAAACTGGCTACGTAAAACATCTAAATTTGTTTTATTGTCGTCAACAATCAAAATATGTAATTTACTAATATCAATCGATGGAATACTGGCTTTAGTCCCACTGCTACAACCAAGCACTAAACTAAATTTGAAGCTGCTTCCCTTGCCCTCGAGACTATTCACCTCAATACTGCCACCCATCAGTTCACACAACTGCTTAACGATTGCCAAACCTAACCCGGTGCCACCGTATTTACGTGTTGTAGAGGCATCTACCTGAGAGAATGTTTTAAAAAGTTTGGATTGCTGCTGCGCAGAAATACCTATGCCAGTGTCATTAACCTCACAATTTAAAATATATTTATCAGAGCCCGTTAGTTCTAACGCCGCTTTTATCACGACTTCACCGTGTGCGGTAAACTTAATCGCATTACCTACTAAATTGTATAATATTTGACGAAGGCGGTTCGGGTCGCCCATTACGGTTTGTGCATTGACCTTAGTAATATCAAGTATCAATTCAAGGCTTTTTTGATGGGCTTGAATCGCTGCGGCCTCTGCAAATTCGCCAAGCAAAGTACGTAAATCAAACTCAATTGACTCAAGTTCGAGTTTACCTGCATCAATTTTTGAAAAATCCAAAATATCATTTAGCAAATTTAATAATGCATTTGCACTGCTAATTGCCACGTTTACTCGGTGCAATTGCTCTTTTGATAGCTCACTTGTTAGCAGTAAATTAAGCATACCCAACACCCCATTCATTGGTGTTCGGATTTCGTGACTCATTGACGCCAAAAATTCACTTTTCGCTTTATTGGCATTTTCTGCTTGGTGTTTTGCTAATTCCAGCGCTTTATTTATTTCAATGCGTTCTGTTACGTCGGTAAGCGACCCCGCCATACGCGTGGCATTGCCATTTTCATCCCAAATTGCGGTACCTCTTGCACGATAAAACCGGTACTCCCCACTTTTTGTACGCAAACGGTATTCAATATCGTAAAGCTGCCTGTCTTTTAAATGTTGTTCGATTGCTGTATTAACGCGTTCTTTATCATCGGGGTGCAGGGCATTTTCAAAACTCGCAAAGGTATTGGGAAACGCTTCATCGTCTGCCGAGTAGCCTAATAGCTCTTTATAGCGCGGCGCATAATAAACCGTTCCGGCTTTTATATCCCAGTCCCACAAACCATCGTTACTTCCCGCAACGGCCACTTTATAACGTTCTTCACTGAGTTTAATTGCGCGCTCAGAAGCGGCTAAACGCCGATAAGGATCGAGCAATAATTTATGGCCAACAAGATAAAGTACTATCCAAGCCACTAAAAGGCTTAGCAAAATTGACGATGCAATTTTAATAATCACCGCCATCACACGTTGCTCAATAAGTTGCATATTTAAATGATAATTGAGCGTAAGTCCGGTGTTTCCAAGTGCCAGCGTAGCAACCGATAAGTATTCGGTATTATTCTTTAAACTTGAGAAGTCTAACCATTTACCATTAAGCGTAACGCCATAATTCTCACTGTTTATTACATCTTGAAAAAGTTCAGCGAGGGAATAGCGGAATTCAACAATCATTACCCCTTCGGTAAAACCGTTATACTTTATAGGTACCGCAATTAAGAAATGATCACCACCTTGCAACGTATTTAAAGTCACTACGTGTGCAACGTTTTCACTCAACAGTTGTGCAAGCCAAGGGGCGTTTAAATCTGGTGGCTCTACTTCGCTATTACTATAAACAAGTTCACTGGCGATATTCACAAGCCAAATTGGATGCTTTTTACCGACTAAATGATAATCATCTAAATAATCTGACAAAGATGCAGCAGACACATCTGAGCCCATAACACCATTCACTAATATCGGTTGCTTAGCCAAGTCACGCAGTAGCTGTAATCGTGTTTCTGCAAACTGTTGAATGTAACTTGCGCTTAATTTAGCTTCGGTCTTGGCGTTATTAATCTCATATTGCCGCATATTTTTATCAGTGGTGAAACCGACAAATACTGCGCTCACTAATACCGACAGTAACAGGCTTAGCACCACAAAAGATAAAAACGCACTATTAGCTGATAGCTTTGTAGTTAATTTATTATTCGCCATTTAGCGCTCTATATTATTAAACACACGAATACCACCATTCGCTTTGTATTCAGCCATACATAAGTTTTCAAGTCCTAACGCTTCATGGGCATCAGGCTGAGTAGAACTCCATTGGGAAAACGGTGGTTGATATGTTTTGACCAAGCCTACAACAGGAGTTTTGATACGCTCCAATTCATCGCGCAGAGATAAACGAATATCGCTAATATCGCCCTCAGGTTTAACATTAGCAAACGCAGTTAAAAATATTTTTGCTAAATCAAAGCTATGAATAAATCCAGCTGGCGCCGATAAGTTTTCTAACCCAGTAAATGTATTTGAAAACAACTTAGTGGCTGTAACAGCGGCCTGTTTTGCAAGTGGTGATTGGTCTTGTGGTTCGATAGCGAAACACGTTTGAATAAAGTTTAGTTTAACGTCAGTGGCTAGATGTTGTTTTACATAGCTAAAAAAGTCGCCGCCAGTGATCCCCCAATGGCTCACTATTGGCACGCGTTGGTCAGCCGGTAGCGCCGCCATGGCATCAACAAATTGTTTGCCCTCTACTGCATTACCAACAAACAAAATACACTCTGCGCGCGTCGAGCTAATATCTCGCAGCATTATTTTCGCTTGATTAAGTTTTGTATTCCAACTAAACCAGGTTACAGCACTATCATTTTCGCTGCCTAGCGCCTTTCGCATGGTAGTGTGGTTAGACTTGCCCCAAGGCGTTTGCTCAAGCAGCATGTGTGGCTGCTCACATCCTAATTGGTCACGCGCAAAGCTTACGATGCGATACCCAGCTTTAGTGTCATCAACCGACACACGAAAAACCCAATTTGTAGGCTCTGCATGGCGAGTAATTGGCCCACCTGCGGCCCATGGTACTAACAGCAACACTTCATTTTTACTAATAAACTGTTTGTACTTAATATAAGGTGGCGAATGTAAGCCGCCCAACATAAACAGAGCATTTGGGTCTGCCAAAAACTGCTTCATATGCAGTAAACTGCGATTACTGTTGCCGCGATGATCTTTTTCAATAAAGTTAAATTCTATGTTGTTAAACTCGTTTTCGTATTGCGACAGCGCAGTTAAAAAGCCCATTTTCATCGCATTGGCGGATTCGGCATGATTTGAATAGTCAGAGTCATGGTAGATATTAAAAACGCGCTTTTGTGCAAAAGCGTGGCTCATAATAAACAGGGAAACTATCAGCATCCCTCTTACAAAAATTAACATCTGTTTACCTGCAAAATTTCCAATAATTAAACAATAGCTAATATTTCAATTTTAGAATAGTGATAAGCAATTAATTTTGTTCAATAAAGCCGTTCTGTATTTGTTATCAAGAAAAAAGCTGTCATTACTGAAATCACGTGAAAATTGCGTTCCGAGCGGGGATGCTGTACCCTGCTCGGCCGCCGTTATAAGAGTTACTAAAAATGCATTTCTCAGACTTAAACCTGTGCCCTGAAATAAACCAAGCAATTGAAGAGCAAGGTTATGAAAGCCCTACGCCAATTCAAGAAAAGTCAATTCCAGCAATATTAGCAGGGCGTGACGTAATGGCTGCGGCGCAAACAGGTACAGGTAAAACCGCAGGTTTTACTCTGCCAATGCTAGAAATGCTAAGCAAAGGAGAAAAAGTTCGCAGCAATCAAGTGCGTGCATTAGTACTCACACCAACGCGAGAATTGGCAGCGCAAGTTTGGCAAAGTGTTGCAACTTACAGCAAACACCTCCCTCTTTCATGCCATGTTGTTTACGGTGGTGTTAAAATTAACCCTCAAATGCTGAAACTGCGAAAAGGCTGCGACATTTTAGTTGCCACACCAGGGCGATTACTCGATCTCTTTCAGCAAAATGCCGTAAAATTTGACCAGCTTGAACTCTTTGTGCTCGATGAAGCCGACCGCATGCTCGACATGGGTTTTATTCATGATATTAAACGCGTTATTAAAGCGCTGCCTTCAAAGCGCCAAAACTTGCTGTTTTCAGCAACTTTTTCTGACGATATTCGCGCACTTGCTAAAGGCCTAATTAACGACCCAATCGAAATCTCAGTTGCTCCTGCCAATACAACAGCTAAAACAGTAACCCAATGGGCGTACCCGGTTGATAAAAGCAAACGCACTGGCTTGCTTAAACACCTAATTAAAACCAATAACTGGCAACAAGTATTGGTATTTACGCGTACTAAGCATGGTGCAAACCGTTTAGTTCGTGATCTTGAAAAAGCCAAGATTAATGCCGCTGCAATTCACGGTAATAAAAGCCAAAGTGCGCGTATGAACGCACTTAACGGCTTTAAATTAGGTGATGTAAATGTACTGGTTGCTACCGATATTGTTGCGCGTGGCCTCGATATTCAAGAGCTACCTTATGTGGTTAACTTTGATCTACCAAATGTATATGAAGATTATGTTCATCGTATTGGTCGTACTGGCCGTGCAGGTGCATCAGGCGAAGCAATTTCATTTGTAACCCAAGACGTAGCTGCCGATTTATTTGGTATTGAACGACTTATCCAAGAAGTTATTCCGCGTAAAATTGAAGCAGGATTTGAACCACAAAGCCCAGTGCCAGATTCAAAGCTAGATACGCGTCCAATTAAGCCTAAAAAGCCGAAGAAACCGAAAAAGCCAAAAGAAAACGCGAGTACCAACGACAAAGTAAAAGCTGAAGCAAAAGCAGCAAGTAAGCCAAAAAAGAAAAGCAGTTCACACAATGCTAAGCCTAAAAATGGCGAAAAACCTAAGCAAAATAGCAAAGGCAGAAGTGATAACAACGGACAAGCTAAACGCCCGAAACGAAAGCCAAACAATGTGAAATTTAAAGCAAACAAATAACAGAAAGCCAGCATCAGCTGGCTTTTTTATGTTCTTGCTATCATGGATTCAAAACACGTTAAAAAGTCGGAGTTCTATTTTTCTTTAAAAATAATAAAAAACATAATTATCGAATCTGGAATCATAATTGAGTTTCTTACACAATTTAGCATCTAGTTGTCTAGAAGTACTCTGTAAAGTCTAGCATTTTTGTGAACCACAAAAACAGGATGAATCATCAATTAGAATTAAAGGTTCTCAGTTAATTCAAACTAAATATCTCTTCTACAGTGACATTAAAAAAGACCGCCAGCTTCAAAGCAATTGTTACCGAAGGTGTAAATCGGCCGGTTTCAATCGTACTAATCGTTTTTCTAGACACACTAATAGCATCAGCTAATGCTTGCTGTGATATTTTATGTTCAGCACGTAACACAGCAATACGATTTTTAACCTCACTCATCACTAACTTTCGCCATATTCGTGTGAATTTTCAATATCTTGATTATCTTTGAAATTTCGCCATAAAATGTAGCCTCCTTGTGCACCAAACATACATCCAATACACAGTTTTGCCGCATATTTAAGGGTAAAGTAATGCGCAAGCCAATCATCAAAAAGCATAAAAACAAATAAAGCGATTACGGCGCCTGTTGCAGCATAACGATATGATGTTTGATAAACATGTTTTAAATATTCATCATCATATCTTTCCGTCATGTGTTTAAGGCTCTTAGCACTCCAATACAATATCAATAAGAATAATATGGCACCCAAAGTTCCCCAAAATGCACTAAAGGTGAATCCAAAGCTGGTATAAATAGCGTCGACTGTAAAAAATAACCCAACAGCAAAAAGTATTTTCGCCGTAATTAGTAAATTTCGTTCTTGTTTTAAAATAGCAGTCATAATTATCATTCCTTAGTATTGCACTGCAAATATTTGGTCTTTACAAACCACCCACTGACGGCACTCTCATAAACTAATATCACTTTACCAAAGCCACTATATCGATCTTTTGGAATATGTCTTTGATGTATTTATGTTTGTATTAAGCTGTCAAAATTAACATTAAATTGATAATGGCCGATTAAACATCGCTTCAATAAGATGACAAAATGGCTAAGACAAATTAGCCTTTTCTAAATACTTTCAATTTATCAACCAATGAAAGATGTCCTTTATGTAACTTTGTACTCAGCTCAAATACTTTCTTTAACTTTGATATTTAAATTCTATCCGCCAAAAGTGTAACCCCTAGGTATCACCAAATCAATCATTTTGTAACCTTAAGGTATCTTTTTGATACATTAAGGTATCAAAAAATAGTTATCCATTTCACTCGTTAATGAAATAACCTTTAAAAATAATATGCCTGCCCTGTACTTATAGTGATCAAACAAACTTTGATTTAACTAGGTCACATTTAATTTATACGTTTTATTATGTTTTCTCATTATCGTTAAATTAGTAAAGCGATACTCAAACCGAACCATAAACTCCATTCAGTTTTTAGAATCTAATGCAATTAACAGCTTAATTGAAAATAACACAATAATAATATTGAGATCGATTATCATTTGAATTACGATACGCAACAATTTTTAGTCACTTGTGAATTTAGGTCCCTGTTATGAAATCGCGTGCTTTTAAACTAAGTACTTTATTTGTCGCCACATCTTCAGTATTCGCTACCCCACTTTTTGCTAACGATCAAACGGATAAAAGCATCGAAAAAATTGAGGTGTTAGGAAAGAACCACTCAAACTACCTTGCCGTAGAAGCAGAAACCGCTTCAAAGCTTGGTATTTCGATTAAGGAAACGCCACAATCGGTACGCGTAATTACTCGTGCCCTTATGAACGACTTTTCACTTGATGATGTGAATCAAGTACTTGAAACAACTCCGGGCGTTTCGGTAGAAAAAATTGAAACCGATCGTACTTACTACAAGGCACGCGGTTTTGATATCACTAACTTTCAAGTAGATGGGTTAGGCTTACCGCAAGAAAGTGGCGCATTGCAAGGCACTCTCGATACAGCCATTTATCAACGAATTGAAGTGGTTATGGGTGCAAACGGCATGATGACAGGTGCCGGCAACCCATCAGCTACGGTTAACTTTATTCGCAAACGTCCAACCGATGATCTGCGCGCCAATGTGTCAATTACTGCGGGTTCTTGGTCAAATATGCGTTTGGATGCAGATGTGTCAGGCCGCTTAAATGAATACGCAGCAGGACGTGCTGTAGTTGTTAAACAAAAACGTGATTCATACCTTGACCGCTACAGCGTTGAACGTGACGTATTTTATGGTATTGCCGAATTAAACCTAACTGATAGCACCACATTAACAACAAGCCTTACCTACCAGCAAAATGATGCTGATAGTCCACTTTGGGGTGCGCTTGCATTATTTGATTCCGAGGGGAACCCTACAGATTACGATACCTCTACTTCTACCGCAGCTGACTGGGCGTATTGGAATAACACGTCAAAACAAGCATTTGTAGAATTAGAACAACTTGTAGGTGATAACTGGAGTGTGATCGCACGTTATGCGCATACTCAAACCGAGCAAGATTCAAATCTATTTTATGTTTATGGTACGCCAGATGCGCAAACGGGTTTAGGTTTAACTGGTTATGCCAGCGATTATCAACTTACCGACCGCCTTAACCTATTTGATGTGTATGCCAAAGGAAGCTTTGAATTATTCGGACAAGAGCATTTAATTGCGGCTGGTGCAAGTGTTGCTGATATGGCGTATCAAGATAGCTCGCTATACGATTACACTACCGGAAATGGCTTTCCAGCGATGCCAAATCTAAATGAATGGGATGGCGTAGCACCAGTACCAGTATTAAAAGACGGCTTAAATGGTTCTCGTGTAGAGAGTGAACAAGTTTCAGAATATGTATCTGCGCGTTTCTCGATTACAGATGATTTAAAACTACTTGCAGGTATTCGTCACACCGCTTGGGAAACTAACGGTTTATCATACGGTAAAAACAAATCTCGTGATGTGAGCGACACGACATCTCACTTAGGTACGGTGTATCAAATCAACGACGATATTAATGTTTACGCATCGTACAGCGAAACCTTTGCTCCGCAAGCTGAACAAGATATTAACGGCCAAACGCTTGACCCTATTAACGGCGATACAAAAGAAATTGGTATTAAAACCGAGTTATTTAACGATTTAATGATGTTAAATGTGGCGATTTTTGATGCTGAGCAAGAAAACATAGCTGTTGCTGATACTATTAATTCAACTCCTGATAATACAGTGTATAGAGCTGCACCTGGTATTCAATCGCAAGGTTTTGAACTTGAATTAAGTGGTGAAGTTGGCTTTGGTGTGAGTGCAAACTTAGGCTACACCTACACTGATATTGACGTTTCGGATACCTTTAATTCAGGCAATAAAGACGCGCAATTAGTAAAAGACTATACGCCAAAACAAGTTTTTAAACTAGCTGCTAAATACGATGCGACTTTTGTTGATGGCTTATCATTTGGTATGAATATGCGTTGGCAAGACGATATTAGCCGTGTACAAAACGATACTCCACTTATTGTTACAAAACAAAACGCCTACGCACTTGTGAATATGATGGCAAGCTACGAAATTAATTCGCAAGTAAGTATTACAGCTAACGTAAACAACGTATTTGATAAAAAGTATGTTAATTCACTTTACTGGGCACAAGGTTTTTATGGTGCACCGCGTAACTACGCACTGTCACTTAACTGGTCACTATAACAAAATTCAAAATGTAAAGGTCGCGCTATGCGGCCTTTTGTTGTTTTTATAAACGGACGTCACCGAATTATGAAAAAGAAACTCCATCTTTGGCATCGCTACTGCGGGTTAGTCATTGCCCTGCCGCTGATTATAATTTCGCTTACGGGCAGTATTTTAGTTTTTAAAGAAGAAATTGATCACTTAATTATGCCCGAACTGGCAAGTGTGAATGCTTCACCTGGAACACGCCTTAGCTACGATAACTTGCACACAACCATCAAACACAATTTGCCTAACTATGAAATTGGCAGCTGGGAAATATTTGATGATGGGCAAACCGCTGATCGGGTATATGTACTCAAGCACGGTACAGATGAGTGGTCTAAAATTTATTTAGATCAATACCAAGGCATTGTTCGAACAACGCCACAAGCGGTCGACTATTACCTTACCGATTGGCTGTTAGACCTACATTACAAATTTTTAATTGGCGAAACAGGCCTTTGGTTTACAGGCACTATTTCGCTTATTTTAATGTTTATGGGCATTTCAGGCCTCATTATTTACCGCAAGTTTTGGAAGAAATTTTTTACCTTGCGCTTAAAGGTTAAACGCATCGCTTTTTTTAGCGATCTACATAAACTAGTGGGAATTTGGTCTGCGCCAGTGCTACTTATTTTAGGTTTTACAGGCGTATACTGGAATATATCTGAAATTATTCATCATGAATTTGAGCATGCTGATGAGCCACCACATTTAGTTAAAGGCTCACTGTACAACCACCAGCTCTCACTCGATAACTTAATGGTAACCGCAAAAACACAAATGGGCGGCTTTAGGGCAACTTATTTAATGTTTCCTTTTGAACCCGACTTACCGATAACGTTTTTTGGCGACGTTGCAAATACCAGTTTTGTAACGAGTGAATACGCGTCAACGGTAAGCTTTGATAAAGAGACAGGTAAACAACTGCCTAATTACGATATTCGTGAAGCACCATTCTTTTTAGTTGCAGTAGATAGCTTTCGCAAGCTACATTTTGGCTATTTTGCAGGGTTACCGAGCCGTATAATTTGGTGTTTAATCGGTTTAACACCGCTTATATTTTCGGTTACCGGATGCTATTTGTGGCTTAAACGCAGAAAACCCAAACGCCGAATGCAACATAAAAATGAATACGTTACCTCGTAATTATGTGTTTTGCCGAATATCAATATATTCGGCAAAACTAAAACCGTAAATACGACTTAAATTCAGTAAGTTACAACTCAATATAAAAATAAAATAAACTTTGCATAAAATAAGTGTTGAATTATCAACCAAACAGACCCACTATTAAAGTAACAGTAATTTTTAAGTTGTAAATTATGCTTCGTTGGTTGTTTGTCGTTACAGTAGTTGTTTTGGCGCTTAGCTTAAGCACCACGACAGCTATAGCAAGCGATAGCCAAGCAACCGTTATTTGCGTTGATAACTCTGAAGACTTAAATCCAAACCAACTTGATTTTGACGATGTCGCGTTAGACGTCAGCACAAAAAACACCATAGCGTTAAGTTTTTACCAACCCAACCAGCTATTACAACCTGCGATTCAATCACGCATCGCGATTAAACTAATAAGAGCACCGCCTACAACCTGTTAGCTTTTCATATTTATCTTAATTCTAACAGTTAATAAATAAGGTGGTCGTTATGAACCAATTCACTTCATTTTCAACAAAACCGCTTCTTGAAGGCGCAAGCTTATTTGCACAAGTTCATGTAGACACAAGTGTGTCACTTTCAAGCCCTGCTTCATTTGTAATGCATGGCTTTCACCTTGAGCCTTTGCAGTATATTGATATCGATACTAATTTAGATGATGCAAACCGCATTTTGGAAAAAACCCATATGCGCACTAGCTTTGTAGTAGATGGACAAAACCAACTTAAAGGCGTGATTTCAAAGGCGCGCTTGGCAAGCAGTTATGTACTTAAAATAGCAAGTAAAAAAGGCTTAACACGTGCACAACTTACGATTGGTGACATTATGGTGAGATTAGAAGAGATTGATACTGTATCAGAAACAACTCTCGCCAATGCAAAAGTAGGCGACGTGTTAAAAACCATGGAAAAAGCTAGCTACGAATATCTATTGGTAACCGGTGCTAATCAAAACGAATTGCGCGGCTACTTTGATTTAATTGATATTGCAAAAATCACTGGCTATTCACTTAATCAAGCAAAAAGCGCCAAGACTTTCAGTCAATTGGTTGATTCGCTAGTCAATCACAGCGAAATTTAGATCAACAATCGCCCAGTATTTGCTGGGCGATAGCTTAACGATTTTAACAACAAGGAGGTGGTTAGCAATCAGCTAAGTTGTGAACGTCTACCAGCTTTTATTTTTAAGGCAATAAAAACCACCAGCAATACACTGCCTAACATAAACAAGCTCAATGAAATGGGAATAAGAAAAAATGCCTCTCTTAGAAACCCATTTTCATCAACCGTAACTCCGGTAAATTGATAAGCAAAATACGCGATTAATGAGAAACTAAAACACACTATTGCAGGCCAAACTTTTTTAAACGACATCTTTATCTCTAATGATTGTATTCTTATCAGTAGAGCTTGAATGCGCTAAAAAGTTGCAATAATTTTCACGTATTCATCACGAGTTACAAGTTAAAGGCTCTACCAGCAATATCCACATTAAAGGTTTCAATGGCGCCGCGTTTTTGCATGGTTACAAACACGGTTTTACCGTCTTTACCACCAAACGCCACATTAGTTGGAAATTGCCCTTTTAGTTTTATTTCTCTTAGTAATTTACCTTTTGGAGAAACCACCGCAATAACACCTGCACCATAGCGTGCAATATATAAGTTACCTGCCTTATCTGTACGCATTCCATCAAGGCCAAAATCGTCAAATTCAATCAGCAGTTGTTTATTAGAAACATTGCCTTGTCCGTCAAGATCATAACGCCATACTTTACGCTGCACACTTTCGTTTACATACAAGATGTTATTATCTGGGCTAACTTCAACACCATTGGTGGTGCCCATATTCGCCTCTAATAGGCTTGTTTCACCTTGTTTGTTTATACGCCATAAATTACCTGCGCTGGTTTGCCAGTTTGGGTCGCTCGCAAATAAAATACCGTTATCCATAATGGCGAGATCATTTGGTTGATTCATTTTTGCATTATGGGCAAACACCTTAACTTTGTCTGCGAGTTCGCCGCCTTGCGCTAAGTCTTTCGCAGCTATTGTTAGTACATTGTGATTAACGTAGTCAGCAATATACATGTTGCCTTTTTTATCAAAGCGAATGCCATTACCGATAGAGCCATTTTTAAGCGTAACGAGCGTCTCGACTTTATCTTTACCAAGCACTTTACCGATAGTGCCTTGGTGTTTGTAATTCACCGCGTATAACACACCTTGCGAGTCAACTGCAGGGCCCTCTACGCCATTGGTAAACGCATTATCTTTCACCCAGTCACTTGTCTCGAATAACGTGTCACTGCTTGCATGGGCGGCAAATAATGCCAGAATTAGTGCACTTGCTATGTTTAATTTCATTGTTATTCCTTATTGTTCGGTGCAAGCAAGATAGAGATCTCGCATTGGATAAATACCTGCAATCACAAGTTCGTCTGTGAGTTTTTGTAAATCAAGCAACTGCTCATCTAACCCGGTTCCTTTTATTTCACCTTTACAACTGCTTATCACCTGTTGTGAAAGCCCAATAAATTGCGTTAGTGATATAAGCGTTGGTTTTAGCTCGCTTAATTTTTTACTTGATGAGAGGGTTTCAAGCCCCATTTCAAGGCCTTTTTGCCACTTTATTAATTGCTTATCTAATTGCGTTATCGAATTAACATCGCCTGAGGTATAGGCTAGCACCCAGCGTTTAATTTGGCGTACTTGCTCACTTTCAACATATAAATAATCAACAAATAAATGAAGTGACGCCTCTTGATGATATTCATCGTTTAAATATTTAATATGGTGGCGCGTATAGTAATGAGCTGGTTCAAGCAGTGCTGCCATCGTATTAAGAAGCGCTAAGGTAGAAGCTTTTTCTTGTTTACTAAGCGACTTAGAAAGTTGGCTTTCAAAGCCACTTTGTTGCTGCGATAAATGCGCTGCACCAATCACATTTGCAGCAAATGTATTGATAAAAGCCAAGCGCAAATACATGCTGTTTTCATCTGTATATTCTTTATTTGACCACAAGCGTTCACTTATAACATACAAACGCGGCCAAATGCGCAAATCAATATTGTCATCGGTCACCATTTCGCTCCAAATAGTCGCTTCAGCACCTAAAATATTCGCTGCATTTGCGCTTTTTAATGGTTGAGATAGCGATACGGGAGATGGCGTGTTAAGCGTTGATAATTTAACGGGGTAACGGCTATTACCAATCATCACAGCGCTATTCTCCCCATTTAAATCAAATTCAAAGGTCAGTGGCCCCATCCAACTGTCCATTTTGGCTATAAATGCATTTGTTGTTTGATTAGGTGTTTTATTAACTAATGCCAACTGATGGTGGTTATTATTAAGTTTAATTAAAACTTGCTCACCTAAAACAACCAGCTCACCTTTAACATCGCTGCCTTTTAAGCGGTCAATCACAAACGACTTTGCCAATACCTGCGGTTTTGATAAATCAACTAGTGGCAATTTGCGTAGTGGATCATTGCGATAGTGATAGTCGCTGTATTGCGGCTGATCAATATAAAACCCTGTCGATAAAATACCTAAATGGCCGCTATTAGCGACTTCATTTAATGAGTCATGACCGCGCCATGATTGCACCACAATATCTTTTGGTAAATCTTGATGAAAAATCTCATCCCAACCCATCATTATTCGCTGGTGTTTAGCAATAATAGGTTGAATTTGGGTATTAAAATAATTCTGCAAATCATGGCCATTTTTAAGGGAGTGCTTGGCCATTAGCGCTTGAACATGCTTATTATTTAACCACTGCTCGGGTTCGACTTCATCACCGCCAATATGTAAATACTGATCAGGGAAAATAGCTGTCATTTCTTCGATTAAACTATCTACAAACTGATATACCTCAGGTTTTGAAATATCAAGTAACGGCTTAAATACGCCCCAATGACGCTCCATTTCATAGGGCTTTACCTCTGCCATAAGCTCAGGGTATGCAACGGCAATGGCACTAGCATGACCCGGCATACCAAATTCAGGCACCACTCGAATACCTAAAAGAGCGGCATACTCAATAACTTCCTTTACCTCACTTTGGCTGTAATAGAGGCCATCTGATGCCTTTTGCGTAAGCTTTGCAAAGCGTTTACTTTCAATGCGCCAGCCTTGATCGTCTGTTAAATGCCAGTGCAACACATTTAATTTGGCAGAAGCCATGGTGTTTAGCTGTCGTTTAATTGTCTCAGTTGATAAGAAATGTCTCGCACTATCAATTAATAACCCACGCCAAGCAAAACGTGGCGCATCAGAAATCGTTACATGGGGTAACATCAGTTGATTATCAAAATGGTTTGCCGCTATTTGTATGAGCGTTGTTAAACCATGCTGCGCGCCAAACACGGTATTGGCGTTTAGTGTGATGCCATTTTGGTTAATCACTAATTGATAACTTTCGTCGTTATTGAGCTGTGGCACCAATAAATCACTTTCTTTGTCGCGCACAATGACTTTAAGGGTTGCGTTATCTGGCGTTTGCTTTTTGTTATTTGCTAAGTCTATTAAGGTGATTTTGTACTTTGCTAAACGTGTTAAGTGCAATTCTAAACGCTTTGCTTGAAATTGTTTTCGCTTGTCACTAAACCCTTCAAATGAAAATTCAATTTGACTAGATAAGTGCAGTTCACCGGTTTGCCTCTCAAATGATTGTGGTTTTGGCATTAAGCTGGTTTCGGCAAAAAGTAATGAGCTAAACAGCAATAAACTACACAGCTTTAAAAGTACACATGCTTTATTAATAAAATGTATCGACACCTAAACACTCCTGGTTCGAAAGTTTGGGAAGAAAATGAGTTGGGATAAGCGCACCACGCTGCTTAATTACCGAAGCAGCTACCTTATGCGCAAAATGTGCGGCACTTTGCGTATCACGCTCAAATAACATTGCCGCTAAAAAACCTGCGGCAAACGAATCGCCCGCAGCGCATGTATCGACAACTTGTTTTTGGGTTAGCTGCTCTGCTGCCACATAAAGCAATGAGTTTTTGCCAATTTCTTGAATCACACAGGGCTCTGCACCTTGTCGAATAACAAGGGTTTGCCTAGAACTTTTCCCTTTGAAGTGTAAGTCAATTATATCGCTCACAGATTGCGTGCCATAAACAGCATATTCATCGTCATTGGTTAAAAATGCGATGTCGGCAAGTGCCATTAACGAAAAGTAATCATGAATGGGCGATATCGACTGCCAAAGCGCTGGGCGATAGTTATTATCAAAATAGATAATGCCACCCTTCGCTTTAAATTGGTGTAGTGCATTTATAAGCACTGCTCGTTGCTTTTCATCTAAAATGGCAAGGCTTATACCCGATAGATAAATGGCATCCACTTGTTTTGTTTCAAGTGCAGTAAGTAGTTTGTGTGACAAAGCTAAATAATCCCTAGCCGAACTATTTTGCCTATCGAAACGAAAAGAGCGCTCGCCGCTATCACAAACATCAACCCAGTATTGCCCTAATGTTTTTGTTGGGTGGCGATCAACAAAATCAAGCTGCATTCCAGATTGTGTCATTAACGCTTTTAGCATTTCACTTTGGTTATCCGTGCCAATTGCCGTTGCGTAATAAATTTGAATAGGTTTTTCGCTATGAGAAGCAATTAGTTGACTCAGGTAATAGGCAGTATTAAAGCTATCGCCACCAAAAAACACATCGCCATCAGCACGATGCTCAATCATACACTCGCCTAAAAACACAATGGAATTAAATGGTTGCAACATCACATTAGCTCCACTGTATTTTTCTGCACTATTTTTGATGGCGCTTTTACTTGTGTCACTAGGCCCACAACAATGCCAAAAAACGCGCCACTTATTACCGCAGGTATTGAAGGGTTACCAAAAAATGCGAGCCACGTGGGGTTAAAACCAATCAGCGCTGCCGTTAATGTACTCGCCACTAAAATTGCAATGCTGCCTTGCCATGTAAGCTTTTGCCAAAAACGACCAAGTAGCCCCATCACAAACAAACCGCATAGTGCGAGCGAGATCATTTTAGTGATATAGGTGATGATATTATTTGATAAAAGGGCAAATAACAGTGCGATGGTCACAGTTAAAATCATGGCGAAACGTGACAATAAAAGTTGCTGTTTATCAGTGAGAGGTTGCTTGCTCAGTGATTGTTTGAAAAGCCAAACATAAATATCACTGACAAATACGCTCACCCCTGCTATGGCATCGGAGCTTGCGCTTGAAAGAGTCGCCGATATGCCCGCTAATAAAATAAGCCCGCCCAGTAAGAGTGGCAGAGTATTAAGTGCAATATACGGAAAAGCATACGCAGGATTATCTAAATCACCCTTAATCAAATAAGCACAAATACCGATAATTGCTGGTACTAATGAAAATCCTAGATAAAGTACACCCGACATCACAAACGATTTGCGAATACTGCTTACATTGTCACCTGAATAGATGCGCTGGCGAAACGAGGGGGTTGCCATTACCCCTACTAATACTGCAAATGACATTGAGATTGCGGGAATAAGGCCGATATTCTGATAAGACAAAAAACCACTACCGTTAACCACTTGGTTGTTTTGTACCGCTTGCCAACCACCGACAGAATCAATCGCAAAATAGGCCATTAATAAAAAGCCTACAAATAGAATCACCGCTTGAATGGCGTCGGTCCACACCACTGCGGAATAGCCCCCTAGCGTGACATAAATGGCAAGGCCAATGCCGATGATTAGCTTTGCAGTCGTATCATCTATGCCCGTAAGCCAGGCTAAATACATGCCACCGCCAATTAAATGCGCACCTAACCAGCCAATACTTGCAGCATAAATAATCACAGCGAGTATTTTTTTTACAAGCGCGTTATTACCCACATAGCTCGCAAGCTCTTCACTCATGGTGGCAAATTGTTGTTTACGCACAGGTGCGAATACCCACGCCAATAACAGTATTCCCACTGCACCACCTATGCCATAGAGCGCACCCGCCCATGCATTTTGATAGGCAAAACCCACAGCCCCCATCGAAGAACCAGTGCCGACCATAGTTGCAACCGTGGTGCCGAGTGTGAGAAATAAAGGCACTTTTCGCCCAGCTAACAAAAAGTCGCTACCGGATTTTTGCCAGCGTGAAACAAACCAACTAATTGCAATCATGGCAAGCAAATAGGCAAAAAATGCAGCCAGAAACGTCATTTGTTGTGATGTCATAAGTGCCCCTATTTTTTATTATTCTTTTGAGGTTTTAGTTCCCTTATTGACCTTTGTAGCAGGTCACATCAACTTCTACTTTACAGTCAACAACCAGGTCAGCCACCATGCAAATGCGCGCAGGCGGGTGCTCACCAAATACTTCTGCAAACACTTTATTAAATGACTGAAAATAACGAGAGTCCGTTAATACCACCGACACATGGGTCACTGTTTCAAGGCCATAACCTGCTTCAGTCATAATGTCGATGCAGTTTTGTATGGCAAGACGCGATTGCTCAATAATGCCTCCTTCAACAACTTCGCCATCTCGCATGGGGGTTTGTCCTGAAACTTTTAACCAACCACCCGCTTCTACTGCGCGTGAAAAAGGTAAATGTTGGCCACCTGTACCTGTGCCGCCTTCTGCGCCAATACGTCTAATTGTCATAATTTCCTCTTTTAAATGCTGCGTTGAGAACCTTTTCTCAACATTTCAAAATTCTTATTTAGTTGGCGCTAATATTAAATGCGCGCTAAAAATCGTCCGGCTCGCTCAAATTGCGTAACGCTTAGATCATCAAGACCCTCAACAAAGCTTACTTTGCCGTTGACCCATACACGCTTAATGCCGTCAGCTTGTGCTTGAGGGTTTTGATAGCTGGCGTTATCGATAATCGCGTTTGCATCAAATAACACTAAATCCGCAAAATAACCTTTAGCAATTTTGCCGCGATTGTTGAGCTTAAATTGCGATGATGGCAGCGCTGTCATTTTATGAATAGCCAACGCCAACGACAGCGTTTGCTGCTCTCTTGCGTAATGCCCTAATACTCTTGGGAACGTACCCCATAATCTAGGATGCGGGTGTGGCTCGCACGGTAAACCGTCCGAGCCAATCATGCTGTTGTCATAGCTTAAAAACTGTTTTACATCATCTTCTAACATGCAGTGATAAACCGCACCGGCAGGCATTAATTTTTTGGCAGTGTCCATTAATGATAATTGCCAGTTATTTGCTATATCACGCAAACTTTTTTCAGCCATTTCAGGATGGGTTTCAGACCACGTAATGTAAATCTCGGTACTGTCAGTGACCTGATTTAAATCGAGTGTGCTTGAGCTCGCAGCATACGGATAACAATCGCAGCAAGCGAGTTGTGATTGTCGTTTATCTTCTAGATGCGCTAATACTTCCTGTGCACGTCCCCAATTATCAATGCCGGCGCATTTTAAGTGGGAAATAATCAGCGGAAGCTTTGCTTGTTTCGCGGTTGCAAACGCTTCGTCCATAGCATCAATAATGCCTTGAAATTCAGTGCGTAAATGTGTGGTATACACACCCTCAAACGGCGTTACACATTTGGCAAGACGATTCACTTCTTCACGACTTGATGCTTTAGCATTCGGATAGGCAAGCCCAGTACTTAGCCCTAATGCGCCTTGTTCCATTTGAGTACGCAGTAACGACTGCATTTGGTTAATTTCTTGTTCTGAGGCAGCTTTTGATAAATCATTCATTACTTGCGCGCGAAGGCTAGTATGACCAATTAACTGAGCAAGATTAACGCTTGGCTTTGCCCTTTCAAAAGCATTTCTAAAATCAGCTAAATTGGTGTATTTGAAATCTTCTTTTTGGCCCAATAAATTAATAGGATCAACGGGTTCAATATCTGTAACACAAGGTACACTGCTAATACCACAGTTGCCTGCAATTACCGAAGTTACACCTTGACTTACTTTGCACAGCATATGCGGATTACGCAGCACTTCTAAATCGTCATGAGTATGCACGTCAATAAAACCAGGGGCTAATGTTAACCCTGTTGCATCAATGTCTTGATCTGAGTAGAAATGAGAACAATCACCGAGCGCAGTAATGCGGTCGTCACTTATTGCAACATCGCCAACAAAGCATTCATTTAGCTCGCCCGTGTAAACAGTCGCATTACGAATCACAGTGGTAGTGTGGTTATTATCACTCATATTTAATCGCCTAGCGGAAAGCGTGTGTCCGCCGGTGGCGCGTCGCTATTTTGATTACGATGCTGATCTAATTGAATTTTTAAACGACGCAGCTTTTCTTTTGAGCGGCGCTGATTTTTAGTTGCCACCTCACTTGATAAAATATCAATCGCGGCCATCATTGCATAACGCGCAGCACTTGGTTTAAAGATGTAATCACTCTCTTGCGTTTTAATCGGCAAATGCACATCTGCAATATCAGCAAGTTCACCTAGCGGGCAAATGGCAATAATATTTGCACCGTACTCTTTTGCAATACGCGCCGCAGCAATCACATCTGGCGATACGCCACTTAGCGATAAACACAGCACCACATCATTTTTGTTGATGGTTGATGCGGTCATACGCATCATCATAGGATCAGAGTGAGCGTTACATAACACATCTAAGCGAAATAGGCGGTTTTGACATTCCATCGCCAGCATACTGCTACCGCCACCCACGCCAAAAATCAAGCAATGGCGTGTATCACAGATTGCTTCTGCAGCGGTCATAACAGCTTCTTCGCTAATTAGACCGACATTAAGTGCTAAAATTTCTTGAATTGACGAGTAAACATGAAAGATATCTTTCTTTTCAATCGGTTCAGAACTAGTAAAGCGCTCACCAATCGCTGCTGACTGAGTGATCTGAAACTTTAGATCGCGCACATTTTCACAGCCTAAACTTTTGGCAAGGCGCGTAATACTCGCGTGACTCACACTGGCTTTGTCTGCCAGCTCATTAATTGAAGCAGTCGCTGCAAATTCAAGATCACTCAAAATTAGATGAGCAACCTTGTCTTCTGCTGGGCTAAAGTGCCCTAACCCTTCTTTTATTTTGTTAATAATATCCATGTGTTACTGCTTCCTAACTAAAAAAAGGTGGAAATGGTTTTGCGAATTACCCAATCATCATCGGCGATTGCTACCTGACGCCATTTATCAAACGTTAAACACGGATGAGACGTCGAAAAACAGACCATATCACCCACTTTCAGATTGCAGTTGTCAGGCAAGGTTAGCATGGCATGCTGATCCATAATTTTAACGGTTTCAATTAAGGCATCAGCCGGTTGCAATGTTTGGTTATCAACATGATAGATTAATTCTGCTTTTGGTAAACCTGCATCAAATGCTACATCGCGCTTACCTAAACCAACAATGGCAAGTCCTGCTTCGGGACGCGATACAACATAGGCCCACACCGTTAAGCTTGATGCTAAATCACCTGTCACATCACAAGCCAATTGACTACGTGCCATTACCGCATTTTGTGCATCTTGATAAATGCCAGTGTCATGAATAAGGTAACAACCAGGGCGAATCACTAAATTAAAGTTCTCTTGGTGATTATGTTTGCCGAGTGTATTCGCTACGATGTCATACCAAGCAGATCCCGCGCCAGTAATAATGGGCTTATCTAAATCAAACGCATTTTGCTTTTTAAGTGTGCTCGCAAGTTGATAGATTTCATCAACAAAACTAGTGACTTTTTCAAGGGCATTACTACCGCCAATCACCCCTTCATAAAAACCAATTCCTGAAAGCTTTAAGCTTGGGTGCTGTTTACATGCAGCTAGAAATGCATCGGTATTACTCACATCACGCCAACCACAGCGGCCGCCTTGCGCACCAATTTCTAATAAAATGTTAATTGATACTTTTCGCGCATCAAAAAAGCGGCCTATTTGTTTGGCGTTTTCTACCGAATCTACAAAACAGTAAAATTCCACATCGGTGGTTTCAAGTAGCTGGGCTATTTGCTCAAAGTGGTATTTGCCAACGACTTGGTTAGCCAAAATAATTCGTTTAACACCGTGATTTACCGCGTTAAGTACTTGCGCCACCGTTGCAAGGGTAATGCCCCAGGCACCGTGCTCAAGCTGCATTTTAAAAAGCTCGGGTGCCATCGTGGTTTTACCGTGGGGGGCTAAGTTTACTTCTGCCTTTTGACAAAAATCGCTCATCCACTTTGCGTTATTATTAATGGCCGATCGTGATAATACTGCAACCGGAAAACTCACTTCTTCACGCAATATATGCCAGCCACCGTGTGCTAGAGATTGTGGATTTCCCGCACCTTTAATTACTTCATTCATAAAACTTGTTACCAGATTGCTAACAGCGAAACACCTAACTAATACAATTCTATTCAATCTAGATGCATTTCAAACAAATTTGTTATCAAAGTGTTGCTTTTTTAATTATGTTAATGTTAAAAAGTAACAAGTTCAAGGTTTTTATATGTTACTTTTTAACATTAGAGGTAACAGACATTCACATTTGAACTAGGTGAGTCAACTTTCAAGTATCAGCTAAACTGGGCTGTTGTTAAGAGTTTAGTGCTGCGTGAATTGAGCTGTAAAACGCATACATTACTGATGAAGTTACGACCCTTTTATTATTTTTTTGACGGCCCATGACAACGCTGTCAGTAAATTAAACAAGTAATCACAACAATAAGGTTTCTCGGAATTATTTTCTGATAGAACTAAACACTAATAGGGGAAAACTGTGTCCAACAGAACATTTAAACGAAGCGTGCTGTCTTCAACTATTGCGGTAGCACTCTCTGCCGGTTTCGCACAAAACGTTATCGCTGAAGAAAAATCATCAGCCGAAGCCGAAATGGAAGTTATTCAGGTTAAAGGTATTCGCGCCAGCACCGTTAAAGCGATTAATACTAAGCGCTTTGCATTATCACAAGTTGACGGCATTGCATCAGAAGATATCGGTAAATTACCCGACGTAACAATTTCAGACTCACTACAACGTATCACCGGTGTACAGGTTGAGCGTGCTGCCGGTGAAAGTGGCCCAGTACAAATCCGTGGTATGGCACAAGTTGATACAACACTTAACGGCGAAGTATTTTTAAGTGCAACCACCATTGATTCATCAGGCGCTGACTTTGGAGACTTACCTTCTCAGCTTTTCTCTGGTGTTGATGTTTATAAAACAAGTGAAACGAAACGTACAGCTTCTGGTATCACCGGTGCAGTTGACCTTAAAACACGTCGTCCATTCGATATGAGCGAAGGCTGGACAACAAACGTTGCAGCAGATGTGACACGTGGCTCAATTAGTGAAGAAACGGATCCAAATCTAAACGGTCTTATCAGCTACAATGCTGATAAATGGGGTGTGTTATTCTCAGCTGTAGCACAAGAAGCAACCCTTGCTACTGACTACAATGGTTACTTCGATACCTCTGAAAATGGTGGTATTGGCGCGGCAAACAATAACTTTACATGGGGTCAAAACCCTCAAGGTAACGACATTCGTCATGTTGTGCCACAAGGTTTTGCGGCATTTAACAAACAAGAAAAGCGTGAGCGCCAAGGTTATCAGTTCGCTTTCCAAGCTGATTTAAGTGAAGGCGTAGAACTAGTATTTGAAGCGTTTTACACCGACCAAGAGCGTTTCAATGAGCGTCAAGGCTTCTCGCATAACAACCGTTGGTACTCATTTAACGATTATGCATTCCCAACAGAGTCAGGCTACACCGATAAATTCACCGACATTCATGGTAATGAGTGGGGTTCGGTAAATGATTTTTACCTTCAGCCATGGCGCATGCAGACGTTCACTCAGGTAAACAATAACTACGAAACATCTACCAACTTAAACTTAGAACTAAACTTTAATAATGGTGGTCCACTTTCAGGTCAAGTACGTGTAACACGTGCTAAAGCCGATGCAAGCATGCGCCACGGCTACGGTGAAGGTGACTTACTAAGTATCGACCAAGGTACACGTGTAACAGGCCCAGGTCAGTTCACACCAGCTGAGTACTGTGGAGCAGGTGACACGATTGTGGGCGACCAAGGTGGTTGTTACGCAGCCTTTGCACCAGGCGGCATCGAAGATGATTCATTCCTCATCCGATATGATGCACGTGGCGAATCTCCAGTATTTAGTGGTTTTGACCAAATGGTTAATGGTGGTCAAGGCTTAATGAGCATTGCTGATTATATGGGCAGCTTAGATTCATACCACATCGGTGCATTCTCATCAGAAGGTAACACTGATGATGAAGGTGAAATCAATACATTCAGCACAAAATGGAATTATCAATTTGACGATATGCCTTTCGTAACAAGTGTTGATTTTGGTGTGCGCTTTATGGAACGTAAAGTAGATCACGACCAATTCACATATACTTCAGAATTTGGTGATGGCTGTGATATCGCACAGTGGAAAGCAGTTGACCAATACCACACAACATCTACATGTGAGGGTAATCCTGCTGCAGGTGAATACCTAACAGAAGATGTTGGCGATTTAACTGCAGGTACTTGGGTACCTTATACATTACTTAACCCAACTCGCCTTGACACACATACTACAGTTAGCCAAATTTCTGACTTCGGTAGCGCAAAAGGCATTCCGACAATGTGGGCAATTGATCCATCAAACTTCCGTGACCCACGTCAGTTCCACTTAGATACGTTTGGAAACGTACAACGTGTTGAAAATGCGGGTGCATCATACGATGTGAAATTAAGTGAGTTTAGCTACTTTGCACAAGCTAACTTTGAGTGGGAAATGATTCGCGGTAACTTTGGTATGAAGGTGGTTGAAACTGACCTTTATGTTAAGCAAAATCTGGCAGGTTCAAACTTACCTCACTCAGGTTTAGGCCCGGATATCGGTGATGTGGTAACTGAGCGCAGTTACACTGATTACTTACCTTCACTAAATATTATTGCAGATATTACAGAAGATGTGATTGTTCGTGGTGCCTACTCTAAGAATATGCAAGCACTTAGCCTTGCTAACTGGGGCGGTGGTAAAACAGTGGGTAAAGCCATTAACGGTGAATGTGACTGTTTACGCGTAGTAAATGGTACTCTAACAGGTAACCCGGCACTTAACCCATGGCGTTCAGAAAACTTCTCACTTTCAGCTGAGTGGTATAACGGCGAAGCATCTATGATGTTCTTAGCGTTTTATAAAATCGATATTGAAAGCTTTACTACAGGTGGTGAAGTAATGATCGATGAGCCAGATGATGATGGTATCAGCCGTGGTCCATGGCCGTTCAGTACACAAATACAAGGTACGGGTGGTCATGTCCAAGGTGTTGAGGTTGGCATTAAAGCAGCGTTTAACGACTATATGGACTTAGCAATTCTAAATAACTTTGGTGTAGATGTTAACTATACGTACAGTGATAGTGGTTACGAAACTGATGATCCAAGCCCATTTGGTGCGCTTCCGTTCCCAGGTAACTCTGAGCATACATACAACTTTGTACTATGGTACGAACAAGATGATTTCTCAACGCGTTTAGCATGGAATTCACGTAGTGAACGTATGATCATAGAAGGCTCTGACAATTCTGTAGCTAAACAGCGTTTATTACAAGACCCTTATTCGCAACTTGACTTCAGTGCAACATACCATGCAACTGAAAACCTCGATATCTTTATTCACGGTTCTAACCTTACTGAGGAAGTACAACAGACTTATCTGCAGTTCTCTTCACAAAAAGCGTTTCGTAACGAGTATGAATCGCGTTGGACCCTTGGTGTTAGGGCAACATTTTAATCCTTAGAATTATTAGGATTTAGGTTGAATTAACACTTTCTGCCCAAGACTGCCGTCATTTGGCGGCAGTCTTTTCTTTTGGTTTCATCACGATACAATGCAAATACCCATTTGATTAACTAATTGCCTATTTACTTAATCAAGTTACTTAATCAAATTGGTATTAAAGTAATAGCCTAGAGTGTGAACCATGACAGAAACAACAAAAACAATAAATTCCATCGTCATAGTCGGCGGCGGCACATCTGGCTGGATGACAGCTGCAGCCCTTGCTAATCACGCCCCGCTAAAACACTGTAAAATCACCCTGATAGAATCAAGCAAACTTGGCACCATAGGTGTGGGTGAAGCCACCATTCCAACCCTACGTCGCTTTTATCAAAACTTAGGTCTTAGCGATATTGAGGTATTAAAAGCTACCAAAGGCAGTTGCAAGCTTGGCATTGAATTTCAAGGTTGGGCAGGTGAAAATTCCCGCTTTATTCACCCGTTTGGCATTTACGGGCAAAGCACGCCCACAACCCCATTTCATCATTATTGGTTACGCGCCGAGCGTGCTGGTGCGCACAGCGATATAACCGATTACTCACTTGGTGTGCAAATGGCAAAACACAACAAATTTGTGCCACCCAAAATTAAACCACAAAACCAATTAGAAATTTTTGATTGGGCACTGCATTTTGATGCCAGCTTGTTTGCCAAACTGATGTTCGATTATTCAACCAATAAAGGTGTTACACATATTGATAACACCATTTGTAGCATTGAAAATCATCCTGATGGCAGTATTAGCCAATTACATTTTGAAGATGATTCAAGCATCGCCGCAGATTTATTTATTGATTGTTCTGGTTTTAAGGCGCTGTTAATTGGTGAAAATCAAGCTGTTGATTATGAAAATTGGAGCCACTGGCTATTAAATGACAGCGCTATCGCAGTACAAACAAGCGCAACGGCTGAACCCATCACGCGTACCCTCGCTATCGCTAAAAAAGGTGGCTGGCAATGGCGTATTCCTCTTCAACACCGTGTTGGTAATGGCTATGTTTATAGCAGCAAATACCTCTCCCATGAAGAAGCAAAGCAAAGTTTGCTAGCGTCTATCGATGGCGACATTTTACAGCCAGCGCGTAAGTTTAGTTTTACTCCAGGAAGGCGTAAAACAGCGTGGCACAACAACTGTGTCGCAATTGGCTTGAGCTCAGGCTTTTTAGAGCCATTAGAGAGCACCAGCATTGCACTGGTTGAAACAGCAATCGAAAAACTCTTACTAACCTTCACGAGTAATCAATATTCAGTAAACGATGTTGCTAAATTTAATGATGTGAATGCACAAGAATATGAGCGTGTGCGCGACTTTATTATTTTGCACTACAAATTAAACGGCCGCAGCGACAGCCCTATGTGGCAGTATTACCGCGATATGGCAATTCCGGCTTCACTTGAAGAAAAAATGCTGACCTTTGCCAAAACCGGCGAGTTAAAACGCCTGCCTTGGGAAATGTTTGGCCCCGACAGTTGGCTGGCTATTTACCACGGTTTAAATTTTTTACCCGAAAACTACCAAGCAAGCGCAGATAATATGCCGCTCAATTACTTAAACGAACATTTAACTAAAATGCGCGAAATGGTTTCAAGCCAAGTAAACAATGCGCCTACCCACAGCGAATTTTTAGAAAAGCACTGTGGCTATCAACCAATCAAGCAACAGGAAGCGGTATGCAGTTAACACACAATCCCATTGAAAAGTTTGTTATTGTCGGTGGCGGCACTGCAGGTTGGCTCGCAGCAGCAACACTTGGCAATATTTTTAAAGACAGTCACACCCAAGTTGAGCTGATTGAATCAGACGAAGTCAATATTATTGGTGTTGGCGAAGCCACGATTCCACCGCTCATTGATACCCTTGAAAGCCTCGGCATTGATTTAGTTGAATTTATAAAAGCCACTCAAGCCAGTTTTAAATGGGGTATTCAGTTTGAAAACTGGTATCAAGAATCGCATAGCTATTTTCACCCATTTGGTGAAGTTGGCCAAAAGATTGATGGTCACGAGTTTTACCAATGTTGGCTAAAACAAAAAGCCGAAGGCGACAGCACACCATTAATGGCCTATTCGCCAGAAGCGGTATTATCTGAAAAAAATCGCTTTTTTGTACCGCACCAAGCGATGAATACGCCACTTGCAGGCGCCCGCTTTGCACTGCACCTAGATGCAGTGCTGGCAGGGCAATATTTGCGTAAATTTTCAGAAAATATTGGTGTAAAACGCACTGTCGGCCACGTCGAATCAATCAGCAAAACTCTAGACGGCAATATAGCGTCTGTCACATTAAAATCAGGCGAGACAATTAATGGCGACTTTTTTATTGATTGTACAGGCTTTAAAGGCTTACTCATTGGTAATGCACTCAATACCGAATACCAAGATTGGTCGGAGCATTTACCTTGTAACCGTGCGGTTGCAGTACAAACCAAACTCACGGGTGATACCAAACCCTATACCGTTTCGCGCGGCCAAAAAGCGGGGTGGAGCTGGCATATTCCGCTACAACACCGCACAGGCAATGGCTATGTATTTTGCGATAAATACATAACCGATGAAGAAGCGATTAAAACTTTACTTGATAATGTTGATGGCGAGCCACTAACCGAGCCAAGAGTGATCCCCTTTGTTACCGGTGTGCGCGATAAAGTATGGAATAAAAACTGCCTATCACTTGGTCTTGCACAGGGGTTTTTAGAGCCGCTTGAATCTACTGCAATTCATTTAGTCTCTAAATCGCTAGCGCTGTTTGTACGTATGTTTCCAACCAAAACAGCAAATCCAGTAATACAAAACGAATTTAACCGCCGCATTATTGGCGATTACGAAGAAATTCGCGACTTTTTAGTGCTGCACTACTGCACCACTAAACGTGACGACTCAGCGTTTTGGCGCGATTGGCAACAAAAGCAAGTTCCGGCAAGTTTAGCCACACGCATCGAATTTTTTAAACAAAGCGGTGGCCTAATTCCAGGTGTCGAAGAACTATTCCACCCCACCAGCTGGTATGCGGTGTTCGATGGTATGGGAGTAGTGCCTATTGGCTACAACCCAACCTTAGATGCGCTTAACAGCGAAATGCTTTCAAAAAGCCTTGCCGCTGGCAGAAATGCCCTTGAAAAATGCGCTGAAGCACAGCCAACCCATGATGCGTTTTTACAGAAGTACTGCCCTGCCGATGAGGCGATTTTTAACTAAATCGTCCTTTGCTTTTATACGAAGCTCAGTTAAAGTGGCTGAAATTGTTTCACAACCTGTTTTAAAAGGCTTTTTTATCATGCGCTTATTAGCTTTTATTGTTGGTTTATTGTTTTCTCAAACTGTGTTCGCAACGCCTGACACGCTATTTTTGTTGCGTCACGCTGAAAAACGCGATGGCATCAATCCGAACCTTTCTCAAGCGGGTAAGGCACGTGCAGAGCATCTTGTTAACATATTAAAAGATAAAAAAATTAAGCATATTTTTAGCACCAACTACAACCGCACATTAGAAACCGTAAAACCGCTCAGTCAAGAATTAGACATTGTAGTAACCCATTATAACCCGCGTCAGTTAACGGCATTGGTTAAGCAACTTAAAACATTAAAAGGCAATACCGTGATTGTGGGGCATAGCAACACCACACCCCAGCTTGTAAAGTTATTAACCGATCACGATGTCACTATTAATGAAGATCAGTTTGATAAGCTGTTTGTGGTTAAAAATGGCACGTTAAGCCAGCTTAGTTCTAACAATTAAACCAAAGCTTTGAGCAAGCAGCACCCATTGGGGTTTGCTTATAAATACGGGTAACTCATTATTGAGAGCCCGTATTATTTAGCTTATTAAATATATAACTACACATTTTGCACTTTTCGAAAATCCGGCCACCAAACACACCACTTAAATACCGCCAATCATTTTGAAATACGATTAAATCGCTGTGCTAATTCGCTAAATGTGCAAAAGCCAAGGGCTAATGGGTAAACATGGTTATTCTCATCAAGGTAAAACAATGCGGGAAAACCCGTGACGTGTAATTGCTTTGTAATATCAAGATGCTGTGTAAGCGTTTTTTGCGTTTGCTCAGAATTAAGAGCATGAACAAACTCATCTTTATTTAATCCAATTGTTACGGCACACTCAATTAACGTGTTTTCTAACGATGGGTTTTGCGCCTTTTGGTAATACGCTGTTTGAATTGCATTTACCATTTTTTCAGCCCCATTTTCCAGTAAATCATTCGCCACAATCACCGCACGACACGCTAAATATGTTGAGCGATACGGCGTATTGCAGTGCCAATAATCATGATTAAATGTGACCTGTGTTTTCGCTTCAATTTGCTGCCAATAGGCGGCAATTGTCGTGCGCATTTGCTCGCTCATGGGCTGGTTATTATCAGGGGCAAGTCCGCCCATAACCCATTCAACATGGATATCTGAATGCGTTTTAAAAAACGCTTCCAGTTCAGGTTTAAACCCGTAACACCAAGCACACATTGGGTCCATTACATAAATAAAGCGCATATTTTCGCCTTAACTACACACACTGGCTTTACTTGTTTTGCGCAGCGCATAAGGACTACCCTGTTCATCTAATACCAACGCTAACCACTGACCCGTGTGCGTACTATCAAATAAATTCGAAGACGCCATTAATTCAGCAACAACCTCACGTTTTATTTTTATTAAAGTCGAACCATCACAGCTCTCTAAATGCCAATCTAATTGCGTATTAAGCACCTTAACGGTCATTATATTTGTATTATCTGATGCGTTGTTAAAGTGTCGATTTAAGTTCGCTATTTGCGCATTACGGTCATTTTCTAACGCATTTTTTTGATTCGTAATGAACCAACTTAGTGTTTCTGATTGACGTTCTACTACAGCCACTTGATAGTAATTCGCTTCATTGATCTGGCTATATTGAGGCGTAGCCTCACGCTGCACTTGGTTAAACACAACCAATCCGAGCATCGTTAACGCTGCAATGCTCATGGCAAATTGAAGACGGTAAAAAAGTTTAGATTTTGGTTTTATTGTCGACTGGGCAATAATGTTATCGCTAAATTCACGCCTCTGCTTTACGCTTGAGTGTAGTTGTTGTTTGCGCTTTTCATAGAGCGAATCAATTAGTTCGTCTGCTTTATTACTCATCTGCGTACCCTTTCAGCATATTGCGTAAATTTTGTTTTGCGTAGCGTAGTCGTGATTTTATTGTCTCAAACTCGCACCCTGTAATATGTGCAATTTCATCAACCGAAAACCCTTCTTTTTGCAGAATAAACGCTTCTCGTTGGTAAAAGTTGAGTGCGTTAAGCGCACTATCAAGTACCGCCAACATGTCATCGCCGCTCACTTCTTGTGATTGGCCGCATACTAGCTGCACATCATCTAGCTGGGTGAGTTTATTTTGGCTGCGAAATTCATCAATCAGTAAACGCCTTGCAATCATAAACAACCAAGATTTAAACGAAACTGATGTTTTAAATAACGCTTTTTTTTCAATCACTTTAAGCCATGTTTTTTGACTAATGTCTTGCGCAAGCACTTGATCTGACTGACTTACCAGAAAGTGATATAAATCGTCATAATAAGCATTCACCAACTGATTTAAATACCGCTTTTTCCCTGAATCACGGTACCGCACCATGATTTCCTCTGCGCTGAGGTCTGCACTAAGCCAAGTAGTCAAAGTTAACAACATCTATAACGACTCCTTTTGCTCGTTGATAAAACTTTTGCGTAGACGCTGTGTTAGAGGTTAAGCGTATTTATGAAAAATACGCTTGTAAGGTTTTTTAAAACAACACAATAAGTCATTTACATTCGCAAAAACAATCCCCTAAACATAACAGCACTTTATTCTTGCGCTAATTTAAATTCAAGCAACACTGACTGGTTTGTCTGAATATGTGCCACCCCGTTATCAATAGAAGGTTTATACTTCCAGCGTTTCAACGCCTTTAGTGCAGCTGTATTAAAAACACGTTTAGGTTCAGCAGCAGTCACTTGCGCATCGATAACACGGCCGGTTTTATCAATACTAAACGTCAACTCTACCCAGCCCTCAATGCCATCGCGAGCTGCACCTACAGGATACTTAGGTGGCACACGCACAATTGGGCTTGCCTGCCCACTTTGCGACATAAGGCTTGGCGCACTGCTTGGCATACTGCCAATAGACACATTTAAGTTGGGTGCAAATGTTAACGGAACATTGCTCGACACATTTGCTGGCGCTTCCATAACACGTTTTGGAGGCTGCGTTAATTTGGGTGGTGGTTGAATTTTAGTTTTCTGCTTAACCTCTGAAATTTCGCGCGCTTGGTATAAAGCAATATCAATAATTGGCTTGGGCGCGTCAACAATGCGATTTGGCGATTTAATTAAAAACTGCATAAACGCGAACAAACTAAATGTCACAGCCAACGCAGCAATAAAGCAAAGTGCTAGTTTTAGTATCGGAGTTTGTGGCTCGAAAGTATCAAGTTGCAATAACATAGGCTTTCCCTTTTTTAATTGAGTTACCTATAAAACGCAGCGCCATATAAAAAGGGGTAAAATTTTTTAATAATTTTGAGTTTAAATCTCAACCTTTCAAATTATAAAAAGTTATCAACGCATTACGCCCCGTTTTGGTTCAGTAAAATCAATAAAAAAATCGCTTACTTAAGTTAACGCCCATTTCTTTTCTAAAACTTTTTAAACCTTTTTAAGCCCTGCTACGACTTATTAAATAACCAAAGCGATAAATGCTTTACTTAACACACAATAGGAATAGCGATATGAACACTTCAAATGCGTTTGATTTATTATTTACGGCAGGTTTAACTACATTTGTTGTTGCAAGCCTGATTACTGCGGGCATGACATTAGCACTTGTAACAGGAACATTAATTGGCGCAAGCTACCTCGTGTTTAAATAATTTAACACATAGCTTAAACAGATAAGAGGTTATTTATGGCACTAAACTCTCTAAATTAAAAAAGCACTTAGCTTAGCGCAAAGTGCTTTTTTATTGTGCCTAGATTAACTTAGATTCGATTGTTAACGTGTTTACACGCATTACTCGAATCAACGCTTGTCGTTTTCTTAACACCCAATAAATATTAAACTAATAAGTGCTAAAAAGGTGCACGCATTTATTTATCGGCTTGCTTAATTGCCAATGAGTATTTTGAGTCTGCTTTTACAATTTCCACCCACGCTAATTTTTTAGTGTCTGACGGCTTATCGTAGGTATACACGCAGCGTAATACTTTCTCACTTTCACTTTTAAGCACCGCACCTTGCGAGTATTTATGTTGTTTATCGTCGTAGCAAAACTGTGTATTTTCATCTTGCTTTTTTACGTCTGCACTTGTGGTAAATGATGTAAAAACAGCAGAAACGGCCAACACTGTTAATATTTTTTTCATGGGAATGTTTCCTTACGTCAATTTTTTATTTAAAAAATGTATTACGGTATTTTATCTTTCAACTGCAATAAGTCTTATTTCACTATGCATATAAGTGAGTCATCGTACTCATAATCCGCCTTAAGCATTGTAAGTACGGTTGACTATTGACCGAATAATTTTAGATTCAACCATATTATATAACCTATAAAAAGCGAGTTTTACTCGCTACGACGATAAACGGTGTCACCGCGGCTAATGGTTTCAATCACCTGTAAATCTTTTAACGTTTCAGGTGCTACTTTAAGCGGGTTTTTGTTCAAAATAATTAAGTCAGCCTGTTTGCCCTCTTTTAAACTACCTTTACTGTGTTCTTCAAAGTGCTGATAGGCAGGCCAAAGCGTCATTGATTTTAAACCTGTGTAGGCATCTACACGCTGTTCGGGTCCAAGCACTTTATGTGTGCGCGTAGTGCGATTTACTGTGGCATCCAGTACTCTAAATGAGCTTGGCAATGCGACAGGCGCATCGTGGTGGCTACTAAAAACCATTCCCGCATCGAGTATAGCGTTAGTTGGCGAAATAAAATCAGCTCGCGGAAGACCTAACACCGAGTCGCGATGCCAGTCACCCCAATAAAAGGTATGCATTGGGAATAGCGCAGGGAAAATACCTGCATCTTTTAATCGTGCTACTTGATCTTGTCGTATTGTTTGGCCATGAATTAATACCGGGCGACGGTCTTTTTTGCCAAGTTTGCTGTTAGCTTTTTCTACAGCAGTAATAAATTGTTCAATTGCCGCATCACCATTGGCGTGGGTCAATACTTGCCAATCATTTTTAAAAGCGGTTTCAACATAGTTATAGGCTGTATCATCTTTAAATGTTGGGTAGCCAACATACTCATTATTTTGCCCATGAGGTGGATGAAAATACGGCTGTGTTAACCACGCTGTTTTGCCTTGTGGTGAACCATCAAAATTTAATTTAACACCACCTATGCGAAAATGATTTGTGTACGTTGGCGCGTTGTATAGCGAGGTCATAAAGTCACTGCTCGTTACCATATCTGCATATGCAACAACATCTATTAGCAGTTGCCCTTTGGTTGATGCGCGTTTAAGCGCTTGATAACCATCAGTGGTTGCACGGCCCTCTTGCGCGGTGGTGTAACCAAATTTAGCATACATCTTTTGCGCAGCTTCTAACATAGTATCTTGCAAGCTTTGATCGATGAGTTTATTGAGGCTAAATAACACTGCAAAGTGCGCGTTTTCTTCAAGCACACCGTTTGGCTCTTTGCTACCTTCAATACGGCGAATAACACCGCCCTCTGGATTAGGTGACTCTGCGTTAATTCCGCTTAATTCAAGTGCCTTACTATTTGCCACACTTAAATGGCCCGAAGTATGCACAATCAACACCGGCTTGTCGGTACTTACCTTGTCCAGGTCATCTTTAGTAGGATAGCGATCAAGTTCTGCATCGTCATAGCCAAAGCCTAAAATCCAACCTGTTTTCTCGATAAATAAGCGTTGCGTTTGCTCTTGGTCGGCCGCTTTTAATATCTCAATAATGCTGTCTACTGTATTTGCTTTTCCATCAGGCGGCGGTAAAACATTGGCCACCACGGCTTGAAGCCCTACACCATAAACATGGCTATGCGGGTCAATAAACCCCGGTAACAGTGCCTTACCTTTTAAATCGATCAGTGCAGTTATACCAAACTTATGCGCCATAGCACTTTTTTTATCACCGACAAAAATGATTTTTTCGCCAAGGGTTGCGATTGCTTCTGCGTATTGAGGCGTATCACCTTCCATAGTTAATATGTCACCACCAAAGTAAATTCTATCGGCTGCTGTTACTGCAAGCGGTTTTGAAACTGCCTCACTTTGTGTTGGTTTTTCTGAAAAACAGCCTGTAAGTGTAAGCCCAACAGCGCCTGCTATCATCCAATGCCATTTCATAACGTACTCTCCTTTACTTAAGCTTGTGAACTTGTTTTATCAATTCGCACTCACTAAAACCAGTAAACCGCATCTCATTCAAAAAGGGAACAAATTATTTAAGCGGTTGTTATTTAAGAACAAAAATTAGCGGCTGTCGGTCTCTCAAGTTAGCTTTTCTTGTAGTAGCTCAACAAACTTTCTAACTTTCGGCGATAAATGCTTACGACTCGGATATACCGCATACACATGAACTTCCGTCGTTGGAAAATCGGTAAACAGTACTTCAATATCGTCATTCTGCAACGCCTCTGCTAAAAAAAATTCGGGCAAGCGCACAATGCCATGGCCGTCTAACGCCATTGCCAATTCCATATGGCCGTTATTACTGCGAATACGTTCTTTAACAGGTACCGTAAACTCACTGCCATTTTTATCGATAAAGTCCCATTTGTCGGCCTTTTTTAAATTGCTATAACAAATGCAGTGATGATTAGACAGCTCACGCGGATGATGAGGTTTACCATAACGCTCAATGTATTTTTTACTTATCACCGTATAAGTTGGGTAACTGGTTAAACGTTTACAAATTAACGTGGAATCGTCTAGTGCGGGCGTTGCGCGAATAGCTAGGTCGTAGCCTTCGTTAATCAAATCGACTTTTTCGTCACTGATATTCCACTCTAAACTGACATTGGGATAAAGCGACAAATATTCCGACAATGCAGGCTGTAACAACCCTTTACTCAAGCCAAGCGGACAGCTCACTTTTAAACTGCCTTTTGGTTTTTCATCACTTGGGGAGATCGATTGCAATGCCTGCTCAGTATCATTCACCAGCTGCTCGCAGTGATTAAAAAACACTTGCCCCTCAGGCGTAAGTGAAATAGAGCGTGTGGTTCGATTTAATAAGCGCACGCCTACACGCTCTTCTAACTTACTGATTACTTTACTAACATGAGAGTTTGAATGATTCATCGCCTCAGCAGCTGCACCAAAACCACCCAGTTTTACCACTTGCACAAAGATGGGAATACCATCAAATATATTATTAGCCATATGGAAACAGTATTTTAATTTTATATGTATTAATATCGTAAAGGAATTAATATAACCTTATATTCAACAAGTCAAGGTAACTACTTAATTAGAATTCGTGTCGGAGAGCATTATGAAATTATTAGCATTCGCAGCAACAAACAATAGCCAATCAATTAACAAGCAACTAGTACAATACGCATCATCATTAGTAGATGCAGACGTTGAGATTTTAGATTTAAACGACTTTGAAATGCCAATTTACAGCCAAGATCGTGAACAACAAGGTGGCATTCCAGAGCAAGCACAAACCTTTTACAAAAAAATTGGTGAAGCAGATGCCGTTGTAATTTCATTTGCTGAGCATAACGGCTCTTACACAGCAGCGTATAAAAACCTATTCGATTGGACATCACGCATTAATATGAAAGTGTACCAAGATAAGCCAGTTGTATTAATGGCATCATCGCCAGGCCCTGGCGGCGCACAAAGTGTGTTAGGCGCAGCAACAGGCTCTGCAGGTTTCTTTGCGATGGACGTTAAAGGCAGTTTTTCACTACCAAGCTTTTTCGATAACTTTGATGTAGAGAAAGGTCAAATTACCAACAGTGAATTCGCTGACAAATTATCTACCATTATGGCGCAGCTTGGTTAATTAAAAACGTAACACTTACGTTTTATTGTGAGGTTAAAACACCCTCCCCTTCAACAGGTGCATTGCACCTGTTTTTTTATGCTGAGCGTTTGATACTCTGAAGTAATTTTTCAACTTCTAACCCAAACTCACGTTACTTTTAAAACCACGCTTTTAGCTTGCCTGCCATTTTTTACTACAAAATAGTAAAAACCATTTGCATCTTTCAGTTTAAAAAACTATTTTGTAGTAAATTAAGCCTTGATAGTGTCCATAGGTGGTTTGTGGGTAAAAGTGATAAATTTTTAGGTGAGTTTGAGCAAATGGTTTTACTCGCCTTATTACAACTAAAAGAAAACGCTTATGGCGCGGCTATTCGTCAACTTTTAGACCAACAAATTAAACGCACTGTTGCTCTGGGTGCACTTTACGCCACCCTTGAACGGCTAGAGAAAAAGGGCCTAGTGTCATCAAAACTAGGAGAAGCAACACCTGAGCGCGGCGGTCGCCCGAAGCGCTTTTTTAAAGTAACGAATGATGGATTAAAAGCGTTACAGCGGGCAAAAGATGCTATGGATACCCTTTGGCAGCACGTGCCAAATCAGCCCTTTGAAGTATAAACGGTGAACACCATGGCTAAAAACAATGTAAATCCACCTAAGCTCGCTGCTTGGCTAATTGCGCGCTTTACACCAAAACACCATCAAAATACCCTATTAGGCGACTTGTACGAAGAGTATTTTCTACTGCAAACGCAAAACCCATCGGTTGCAAATTGCTGGTTTTGGCATCAAACCTATCTTTCAGGTCAAACGGCGTTTCATCGCCTAGTTACTAACGCGAATGTTATTAAAGGCATTATTTTTAGTATCGGACTTAGCATTTTTACAATTATTGCCCTCTTGGTAATGTGGTTAAGTAGCATGGATAACGTTGACGGCTTTAGTGACGGTTTTTGGCACTCACTGTTAAATGGCAATATCCACCTCGCCTTGCTCGAAGGGGCATTTTGGTCAGGCACACCTGAATATGTGATGAAAAGTGTCGATGATGGCATTTGGTCGTTTATAAAACTGTTTATTGATTTTCCGGCTGTGATGATGGCGACAGCATCCCTCTTTGCTATTCGTTATTTAAGTAAAACCGCATCAATGCAACTACTTTGCATCGCGTCATTATTAATGGTGTGTGTGCCCTACTTGTACGGTATGTATTTACTTAGCAATCACGATTACGCGGCAACGCAAACCGGCCCTGTACTGGCTTGTATGTTGCTCAATGTGTTCTATTTAGTGCTGCCAAGCTGTTATTTTATTGCGAAACGCTTACACGTCGAACACAACAAAGTCTGGCAATCCAACAGTTAAATAACGCAAGAAGTATCGTCATGGAAAACCACGAATTTGTAGATGAAAAAGCCAAAGGTGCGCCTAATTGGATGACGACGTTTGCTGATTTAATGTCGCTTCTGATGTGCTTTTTTGTATTGCTGTTGTCTTATTCAGTGATGGATGTCGAAAAGTTTAAACACATTGCGGGCTCAATGAAAAAAGCCTTTGGTGTGCAATCAGAAGTGATGTTACAGGATATACCTAAAGGCACGTCGGTTATCGCTACCGAGTTTTCGCCTGGAAAACCAGAACCCACACCAATACAGTCTGTGCAACAGCTTACAACTGAAAATGAACAACGTGACTTACAAACGCAAAAAGCTGAAAGTGATGTAGCTAAAATCAATCTAAAGTTAAAAGAAACCTTAGAGCACTTACTTAAAAGCGAAATTGACAACGAACTAATTGAACTTGAAATGCTCGGGCAGCAACTGATTATTCGATTAAACGAGCGCGGTAGTTTTCCGTCTGGGTCAAGCTTTTTGCAACCGCGATTCAAACCCGTTTTAACGACGATAGCCGAGCAACTTGCGCGTATTCCGGGGCAAATTTCCGTTTCGGGCCACAGTGATGACTTACACGTAAGTAATGAACTGCATGCCAATAATTGGGAATTATCATCAAAGCGTGCAAATGCCGTGCTGCAAACCTTACTCGGCTCAAGTTATCTTAACAGTAACCGCTTGCATATAGCGGCTTATGCCGATACTAAGCCTTTGCTGCCCAACACATCGCAACAAAATAGAGCTAAAAATCGTCGCGTTGAAATTGCAATTTCACAAGGCAACGCGGTCGAACTTCAACCTTCTCAATCTTCTCAATCTTTTTAGGAAAACCCATGGATTCAGCAAGTGGCTTTGGCCTTTCAATCATCATTTTAGCACTGATTTTTGGCATTTTTGCCAGCGGCGCAGCACCAGAGGCATACGCAAATCTATCATCCATTTGCATTGTACTTGGCGGAACTTTAGGTGCGGTAATGCTAAGTTATCGCTTATCTAAATTTATCGCTGCTATAAAACACATTAAATGGGTGTTTTCTAAAACCACACCCGATCTCTTTAACACCATGGATGAACTCGTTGAATTAGCTGAAGTTGCCCGTAAAAGTGGCTTTCTAGGGTTAGAAGAGAAACCGATAAACGATCCGTTTATGGCTAAAGCAATTAACTTACTTGTCGATGGTCATAACCCTGAAGCCATTGAGTTTACAATGAATCGCGATATTTTGCATACTCGCCAAAATAACAACGATGCCATTAAAGTAATGAACAGTTTTACCGAACTTGCCCCTGCTATGGGCATGATAGGGACATTAATTGGCTTAGTTGCGATGCTAATTGCAATGGACGACCCAAAAACCATCGGGCCGCAAATGTCAGTCGCGTTATTAACGACCCTTTATGGCGCACTGATTGCCAATGGCATCACAGGCCCTTTCGCTAATAAACTGGGCGAGCGCGCAGAAGAGATAAAGCACCATATGTGCTTAGTGCGTGATGGTGTGATGCATATTGCCAAAGGGGATAACCCAAAAACCATGATGAATTTGTTAGCTGGCTACTTAGATGAAGATTTAATATCTAATGCAAGCTTTGTTGATGAAAAAAATAGCGCCAGCCAATAATCATTTTGATATAGTAAATCGCTGATAACATAACCAATTATAGGTTGGCCAACAATGATTTTAGGCTTAAATCATATCACTATTGCGGTGAGCGATTTAGCTCGCTCCCTTGAATTTTACATCGATGTACTCGGTTTCAAAGGGCATGTGAAATGGCAACACGGCGCATACTTATCTGTAGGCGATTTATGGTTTTGCTTAAGTGTTGATACACCCTCAACCCGAACTGACTATTCGCACATTGCATTTGATATTGCTAAAGCGGACTTTGATAAGTTTAAAACGCGAATAGCAGAGCACAATATTCCCCTTTGGAAGAATAATAAAAGTGAAGGCGACTCGCTTTACTTTTTAGACCCCGATGGTCACCAATTAGAAGTGCATGTTGGCTCGTTGAAAACGCGCCTGCAAGCACTCAAACTACGCCCTTACGATAACCTTGAATGGTTATAAACGTTTAGATTTAATGGAGTAAACATTGAAACCAATTTTATTTATTTTAACTATGCCATTTGAAGATGGACCTGGAAAAATGTGGGTATGCTCTCATTGTGCGATGATAGAGGGTGCACTACAGTTTAATCCGCATTGGCAAGAACGCCTAGATATTCGCCGCATTGATTTTGCTAAACCAAGACAGCAAGTGGTTGAATTACTTGGCGAAGAAAATCAGTGGTTGCCAGTGCTTATTCTAGAAAACAAGCGTACCATCACCGATCCAGTAGCTATTATCAACCATCTAGCGAACGAGTTTGGTGGCGCTGCGGCGCATCCATAAATAAGATACAAAAACGAGGCACACTTTATTTGATTTAAGTATGCCTCGTTATTTATGGAGTTAGTGTGCTATTTGTCGCTCCACACAGCAAATTCGTTGCCACAAGGATCGCTAAAGTGAAAACGTTTTCCGCCTGGAAACTCAAATGTTTCCACTACAATTTTGCCGCCAGCTGCGGTAATTTTGTCTTGGGTTTCAGCCAAATTTGCACTGTAAAACACCACTAATGCTGAGCCTTTAGCTACCGTCATAGCGTTGTCACTTAAATAAAAGCCACCATCAATACCGGCATTATTAAACGCGGTATATTCTGGCCCGTAGTCGGTAAATTCAAAGGCAAAAACAGCATTAAAAAACGCTTTTACCTGTGATAAGTCGCTGGCTGGAAACTCAAGATAATTTATTTTTTCGTGTTGCATACGGCCTCCGTGTCTTCGCTAAAAATACTAAATAACCTGAACTTGGCTTAATACGTTAACTACCAATTTGCCATAGATAGATTTTTTGGTTTAAACCTTCTCGCTTGATAATTTGTTGTACCAAGTCCAGATCAAATTATAAAACTGCCTACCACAACGTACAGTAATAAACTGATTGCAGCAATCACCAAACAATACGGTAACTGGGTTTTAACGTGCTCAATATGATCGCACCCACTGGCGATAGACGCCACTATAGTCGAATCTGAAATAGGTGAAGCGTGATCGCCAAATACCCCGCCGCCCAAAACGGCTGCTAATAAAAACGCCGGTTCAATGCCTGTTTGTAATGCAATAGGTAAGGCAATTGGAAATAAAATGGCAAAGGTTCCCCACGATGTGCCCGTAGCAAATGCCATAATACCTGCAGTAATAAACAGTAACGGTGCAATCCAAAGCATTGATACTTCAGAGCTCATAAGGCCGCTAACATAAGTGCCTGTGCCAAAGGCTTTTACCGCATCGCCAAAGGCAAACGACAACACTAACACCGCAACCGCTGGCACTAAGTTTTTAATACCTTTCAGGCTGTGCGATAACAGATGTTTAATTGAAAACACCTTATCAAGTAACAACATAAACACAAGTAAAAGGTAACTCGTCACCACAGCCCAAAGCACCGAGAACGAACCACTGCCGCGGCGTAAGTCTCCGTCACCTGTGTAATAGAGTAAACCCAAGGTAATAAAAATAATGCCAAGCATCGGAATAACAAGGTATCGCGCTTTGCCAATCGTATCATTTTGTTCAAATTTTGATTCGACCTTGCTGCTGGCCGCTTTTAAAGGGCCAAACACGCGTCCGCTTAACGCCGTGTAATACACCACACAAATAACGATAATCGGATAAAAGTTATAACCTATGGTGCTGATCAAAACGCCCACTTCATCCGATAAATTATATCCATCAAGCAAGCCTAAAATGTATGCGCCCCAGCCATTAATCAACAATAAAATACTAATTGGCGAACAGGTGGAATCGAGAATAAAAGCAAGACGCGCACGCGATAATTTGTATTTATCAAAAATACTTTGTGACGCAAGACCCGCGGTAAACATACTTAAATTAGTATCGGTAAAGATGGACGACCCGATCAAAGTCGGAACCATCGCGGCTTTTCTATCGTTATCAACCCAATGCTTTTTATTCAGCGCATTAATAAAGCCAGCCACACCACCACTGGCATTTACCAGCGCAAGCACCGCACCAATCAATAAACTAAATATAATAATGCGTTGGTTATAGGTGGATGTTGCGACATCAATCACGCCTGTAGTCATCGCGCTGACACTTGTTAATGGCGCAAAATTTGATGACATAAAGTATGTAAGTACTAACCCGACCACTAGGGCTTGAATTGCACTTTTGCGCCAAATGGCAACTAATATCGCCACAATTGGCGGGATAATGGTATAAATTGAATCGTTCATTATTATTCTCAGCACGCAATAAGCGGCTTATTTTGAACAGTTAAAAACATAATTGCAAAAAAATGCACTAAACCAAGGTACTGAGCCAATTTTGATAGTTAGCATCTATCGGAATATGCCCTTGTTGCCAATCGTTATCGTAATAGGTGTTTAAATAACGCTCGCCACTATCACAAATCAAACTTACGATAGAGCCCGACTGCCCTGCTTGATGCATTTGTTTTGCTAGGTGTAACATGCCAACAAGATTAGTGCCTGTTGAAGGGCCAACTTTTCGACCGAGTAACTTGGTTAGCCACATCATCGCCGCAATACTTTGTCCATCAGGCACTTTTAACATATCGTCAATCACACCGGGAACAAATGAGGGCTCTACTCGCGGGCGACCAATGCCTTCAATACGACTACCCGTTTGATTTGTCAGCGTGTTATCACCATGTTTATAAAAGTCATAAAATACCGAGTTATCTGGGTCTACTACCAACAATTGTGTATCAACACCTTGATAGCGCACGTAACGACCAATTGTTGCCGATGTACCGCCGGTACCTGGACTCATCACTATCCAGCGTGGAATAGGGTTTGGCTCTTTAGCCATTTGCGAAAAAATACTCTCAGCAATATTGTTGTTACCACGCCAATCGGTTGCCCGCTCCGCATAAGTAAATTGATCCATATAATGGCCACCAAGCTCATCAGCTAAACGTTGTGATTCGGCATAAATCTGTGTGGTATTTTCAACTAAATGGCATTTTCCACCATAAAACTCGATTTGTTTTATTTTCTCTTTCGCAGTGGTTTTTGCCATAACTGCAATAAAAGGTAAACCGAGTAATTTTGCAAAATAAGCCTCAGAAACCGCCGTTGAACCGCTTGAAGATTCAATAATCGGTGTATTTTCATTGATCCAACCATTGCTAAGCGCATACAAAAACAATGAACGTGCTAAACGATGCTTTAGTGATCCTGTTGGGTGCGTGCTTTCATCTTTTAAATAAAACTCAATATTAGGAAATGCCGTTAAATTAAATGGAATTAAATGGGTATCCGCAGAGCGGGTATAATCGGCGGCAATTTTAGCAAATGCCTGTTTTGTCCAATTGTTATTCATTTTATCCCTATTCATTGTCTATTAAGATAAAAACTGTAGTCTTACCATTAGCATAGAGATTACAGTTCCTAAAATCTATGTTATCTTTCTTAAACAAAACACAACTTCGTTAGCTGGCCAAGGAGCTTGATTATGAAAAACCTACTAATCGCATGTGGCGTGTTACTGTTAGCTGCCTGTGCAAAAACCCCTGATTGGGACTATGACCGCACAGCAAATTTTGCAAACTATAAAACATTTGCCTTTGTTGATAACGCCGATCTTGCTAAAAACACCACTAATTACCAAATTAGCCCGCTAATGGAACAACGTGTGCGTGCAGCAGTTGCACGAGAATTAAAAGCAAAAGGCTTTACCCAAACATCAACCGACTCAGCTGACGTACTGATTAACTACCACGCATCAGTTGAAAAGAAAATTAGTACCGACACCATTTCATACAATACCGGTATGGGTTACCCGTACAGCGCGCGCTGGGGTTACTGGGGTGTAGGAATGGAAACCCATACATCAACTCGCGAATATGAAGTGGGTACGCTGGTGTTAGATGTTATTGACCGCAACGAAAAAGCCCTTGTTTGGCGTGGTGCAAAAGGCGGTAAGTTAACTAAAAATCAATCGCCAGAACAACGTACAAAAGCAGCCAACGAGCTGATCGCTGAAATTCTATCAAACTTCCCACCTGAATTAATGTAGGGTAAGCGGACACAAAAAAGCCATCAATGATGGCTTTTTTGTTATTAAGGGCATGTCCAATTGGTGAAAGCGAATTAGGTTGCACCTTCAAGATAGCTAATAATTTTCATTGCATCGTCATTGGTGTCACCACACACATCATGTGTCGGCTTAAAGTCTAAACAGACTTTAGGGCGGGTTTTATCTCCAAATAATCGACATAAGTTATTTTCGTCCAGTTGCACACAACGCACACCCGCAGGTTTACCCATTGGCATACCCGGTATTGATGATGAAATACTTGGCGCAATGCAGCACGCACCACACCCTAATCGACACTCCACGTTTAAAACCCCTTTTGTTTCTCGGCTCGCATTATAAAACATTCTGCCTAGGCTTGCGATAGCGTCACTTCAAGTGCCAACGGCCTGATAAAGTGTAACAAAACATGTTTTTAGGCTATCTTTAGATAACATTTAGAAACTAGGTATTTCATATACTTATAAGCGTATTAAAAATCATTATCAAAAATTACACATAGTTTGTTACATCTAGCTCATCTTCGTAAACATTCTCTTCTCTATAGTAACGTCGTCATCAATAGAAAAATGTAGGGATTTACAATGGCGAGCAAATTAAAACTCACCGGGATCACCCTAGCTGTTTTGCTAGGGTCAGTTGGCGTTGCAGCAGGTTTAGGTGCAATGAAAAAACCACCGGAAAAAAAAGAAGAAAAAGATTCAATTCCTGTTGTTGTCGTTGAAGATAACAGTGTTGAAACCATCACACTAAACGTTAATTCTTACGGGTTAGTTAACCCTAAGTATCAAACCTCACTTACTGCGCAAGTAACCGGCCAAGTAACTGAAATTTCAGATGCCTTTGTTAAAGGTGGCTTTGTTAAGCAAGGCGAAGTGATTGCCCGTATCGATCCAAACGATTACGAAGCAGCGCTGACAGAAGCTGAAGCAAGTCTCGCGCAAGCGCGCGCAGCACTTGAATTAGAACGAGCACAAAAGCGCGTTGCCGAATCCGAATGGGAACGTATTAAAGAAAGTGCCAAAAACGAATTTGTGCCAACCGAACTTTATTTGCGTAAACCACAACTTGCGGAAAAAGTAGCGCGCTACCGTGCAGCAGAAGCCGGTGTTAAACGTGCAAAACGCAACCTTGAGCGTACTTACATCAAAGCACCTTACGACGCAATTATTACCGCGCGCTCAGTAGCCCTTGGCTCAGTAGTAAATTCAGGAAGCCCAATCGGAGAATTAAGTAGCACCGATTTTGCCGAAGTGCGCCTGCCCGTAGCGGATAAAGAACTACAATTCTTAATGCAAGGCGGTTTAAACGCTGAGGTTGATCTTGTTACAAATTACCAAGGCAAACTGCACCATTGGCAAGCAAAAATTGTACGTAGCGAAGGCCAAGTGGATAACAAAAGCCGAATGTCTTATTTAGTCGCAGAAATTAAAGACCCATATGGTTTAGAATCTAACAATACACCACTGCGTTATGGTTCTTATGTAAATGCAGCAATTTCAGGCTTATCAATTGAAGGCGTAAGCCGCGTTAAGTCACACCTTGTTAAAGATGGTAAAGTTGCGGTGTTAGAAGACGGCGTGCTGGCATATCGCAGCGTTGAAGTACTACGTGAAGAAGGCCGTGATCTAATTGTTAAAGGCGACTTGGGCGATAATGAGCAAATTATCGCGTCTAATATTAAGCGCCCTAAAGTAGGGATGAAACTTGCCAACGCAGCACTCGCAAGCGATATCAAGCCTGCAAAGCCTGTTGCAGAACTAGCAATGAAAAACGAGGACTAAACCATGATTGATACAAATAAAGGTATCATTGCATGGTTTACTCGCAACCCTGTTGCTGCAAACCTGCTAATGATCATTATTTTGGTCGGTGGTTTATTTACCGCTATGACCATTCGCAAACAAATGTTCCCGCAATTTGAAATTAACTGGATGTCAGTTCAAGTTGCCTACCCTGGCGCTGCCGCCCAAGAGGTAGAAGAAGGCATAACCATGAAAATTGAAGAAGCATTAGAGGGTATGCAAGGCATAGAGCGCCTTATCACCTACTCTAATCGCGGCTTCTCGCAATCGTGGATCCGAATTGACGAAAGTTACGATGCCAAAGAAGTACTCGATGAAGTTAAGATGCAAATCGACTCCATCTCAACCTTCCCAGATGGTATGGAACGCCCTATTGTTGCAAAAGAAAAGTACCGTCAAGAAGTGATGTTTTTATCACTACATGGCCCGCTTTCGCAACGCGAACTAAAAGATTTAGGCTACAAAATTCATGATGAACTATTAGCATTACCTGGCATTAATATTGCCGAGTACTACAGTGGCTTAAACTATGAAATTGGCATAGAAATTAGCCCTGATAAACTACGTGAATACGGCCTAACGTTTAGAGATGTTGCCAATGCTGTGCGTGCATCGTCAGCTAATATGTCGGCAGGTCAAATTCGTGCTGAAAACGGCTACATTTCAATGCGTGTTGAAAACCAAGCCTATCGCGGCAAAGAGTTTGAAAAACTCCCGCTGGTTAGCTTAGCCGATGGCAGCCAGATTTTACTTGGTGACGTTGCAACAGTTAACGATGGCTTTCAAGAAGGCATTCAATTTTCTAAATTTAATGGCGACAACTCGCGTACTTTCTTTATTGGTGCGTCAGAAGATCAAGACATCACAAAAGTTGCTGCAACTATTAACACCTACTTAGAAAAGAAAGCAAAAGAGCTGCCTGAAGGCGTAACGTTAGAATCATTTGTTGATATGACCTATTACCTTGAAGGTCGTTTAAACATGATGATTGAAAATATGGCATGGGGTGGCTTGTTGGTTATCCTGAGCTTAGCATTATTCCTTCGCATTAAACTGGCGTTTTGGGTAATGATGGGATTACCCGTGTCGTTCTTAGGTGCATTGTTAGTTATGCCACTTGGCGGCCTTGATATCACCATTAATATTATGTCGCTTTTTGCCTTTATTCTGGTACTCGGCATCGTGGTGGATGACGCCATTGTCATCGGGGAATCAGCGCACAGTGAAATTGAAAAACACGGCCACTCAACCGATAACGTTATTCGTGGCGTAAAACGCGTGGCAGTGCCTGCTACCTTTGGTGTACTCACCACCATTGCAGCATTCTTACCAATGATGCTAGATAGCGGCCCTGAAGCTGCGGTATCAAAATCCATTGGTGGCGTAATCATTTTATGCTTAATCTTTTCACTGATTGAATCAAAGCTGATTTTGCCTGCTCACTTAGCAAAAATGAGATTAAAGCCGCATAACCCTAAAAACCCACTACACCGTATGCGTGAAGGGTTAGATGGTGGTTTAAAACGCTTTATTGATAACAGCTACCGTCCAATGATTGTTAAATTTATTGAGTTCCGCTACCCGGTTATCTTCGCTTTCGTTGGCTTAATGATTATTAGTGGAGGTCTATTTGCAGGTGGCTTTGTTAAATTTGTTGCCAATCCTAAAGTGCCGCACGATTTCGCTAATATCAACATTGAGATGGAACAAGCAACTGCCGAGCGCACAACACTTGATACGGCGCTGAAGATTGAGCAATTGATTTTGAACGAAGACAAGCTGATTGAACAAGAGCACGGTCAAAAAATGATTGAAGCAATCTCAGTACGCTTAGAAGGCCGTACCAATGCTGAGATTATGGCAAAACTAGTTGATCCTGAACTACGTCCGATGGATACCTTTGAACTTGCCGATCGCTGGCGTAGTAAAATGCCCGATTTTGCCGCGGTTAAAAACTTAAATATTCGCGACAGCATTGGTGGCAACCAACGTGACGACGGCGATATTAGTTTCCGCCTTGAAGGCAAAGATATGGAAGAGCTGCGCTTAGCTGCTGCAGAGTTAAAAACACATCTAAATACCATTAAAGGCGTGGGCGATGTAAATGATTCAATGCAAACAGCGACCGATGAAGTGCAGTTTGAACTGAAACCAGTTGCCTACAGCTTAGGCTTAACCTTAGCGGATGTTGCGTCTCAAGTAAGCTTTAGTTTTTACGGCTTAGAAGCACAACGTATTTTACGTGACGGCGAAGAGGTACGCGTAATGATCCGCTACCCGGAGCAAGAACGCAACGCAATCAGCCGTATTCACGATGTACGCATTATCACGCCACAAGGTGCTGAGGTACTGCTATCAGAAGTCGCTGAAGTAAAATTGGTTGAAGGTGTTAGCCGTATTCGCCGTGAAAATGCGCGCCGTACAATTAATGTATGGGCCAGCATTGATGCAGAGCAGGTTGAACCATTTAAAGTCGCAGAAGATATTCGTGAAGAGTACATTCCAACATTACTTGAGAAGTTCCCAGGTATTAGCACCAACTTAACGGGTCGCGTGCAAGAAGAAATGGACTCAATGATGGAGCAAATTAAGAACTTCATTATTTCATTAATGGTAATTTACAGCTTACTGGCAATTCCACTGCGCTCTTACTCGCAGCCGCTGTTAATTATGTCGGTTATTCCATTTGGCATTATTGGCGCAATGTTCGGCCATATGGTCCTTGGCATGACCATGAGTGCCCTGTCGATGTTCGGTATTATTGCCGCAGCAGGTGTGGTAGTAAATGACTCGCTGGTTATGGTGGACTTTGTTAACAATGCTCGTAAGCAAGGTGTTGCCATTAAAGATGCTGTGGTTGACGCTGGTTGTAAACGCTTCCGCGCTATCTTACTGACTTCAGCAACGACATTTATTGGTCTTATTCCAATTTTGAGTGAAACCAGCTTACAGGCACAACTTGTGGTGCCAATGGCAGTATCACTCGCATTTGGTGTGTTATTCGCAACGGTTATCACCCTAGTGCTGATCCCATGCCAATACGTTGCACTTGAAGATATAAAAGGTCTTTTTAGACGAGACAAAGAGAAAAAGGAAATTTCTCAATCAGACATTGATGACGACGCTACTGTAAAAATCTGATTACTTGTCTAACCAACCAAAGCCCACACCTGTTGTGGGCTTTTTATTTACTAAATACTAATTTTGTTAAACGTATTTTGATCATTCAACAGCTCATAATACCAATTCTGTTAAGTATGTGATCAGGGATAGCGCTGGATAAATGAAATGGTAACAAGGCGGAATTTTTCTTATGTAGTTGTTCTACATTGATAAATTCTAACGTAGTTAGCATGATATTTAGCCCGCTAGGATGATTAGCTACTTAAGTGAATTGGTATAACAGTTTAAATAATAAAAATATTCCTTATACTGTCGGTAAAGTTGCAGTCATCTAGGTACTACTAACAGTTGTATTTAGAAAGACAGCACCCGTCAGACTGCAAATTAACGATTTATGGAAGAGAATGTGGTAAAAAAGTACAGCGTAATAACCTTAATTATTGTGCTACTTGGCGTACTTATATGGTTTGCCAACTTTTATTCACTGCCTACACCAGAAATTGATCACGCTTTACCTAACACACAGATTACCGATGAAATAATACTGGAACAGGTAAAAGCCGCCCCCGAAAAAGCACAGACACACACAAAAACCGTAATAGCGGAAGATTCAGCTAAAAATAGTTATTGCAAGGACCAAACACGCTACATTGCCAAATTTGAGCGTGACAAAAAAGGTTATTTAAGTACGCTTGCTGTAGCTTGGAAACTACAAGGGCAAAACCCACAAACCATAATTCATGCACTTGAAACGACAGTATCAAAAAACGCCGCACAGCGTTTTAAGCGCGACTTAAAGCTGGTGTCATCGTTTAACGAAAGTAATCTGAGTAAAAGCCAACAATACCTCAATGAATTAACTTTTAATGATTACGCGAAAAATAAACACCGTTTACACTTTTTAAAATGGCGTCAGCACGCGATTAAAAACGACTTTATAGAAAGCTATCGCGAACAAGCAGAGCGTTACCCTGATATCGCAGCCGATATACTGCAACAAGCATTTTTACAAGCAATCAATATTGATAACCCAAAGCCCGATTTTGATCAATTGCTGTTACTTTACGATAGTTACTACTCACTTAACCCTGTTCCAAACAAATTGATTACGTCACACCAACTATCTTATTTGCTAAGCGGATTACCGCCCGATGTTGCCAATAAAGTGCTATCTCGTTTATTACTGATTGAACAATTAGACAGCGAAGAAACAAAGTCTATTGTGCTAGCGCGCATTGGCGGTATCAATAAGCAATTCGCCGAGATAATCAAAGGTGCGACAGTTAGCGCAAAACCAGTTGTTGAAAGTGATGAATTAAAAACCCGTATCGCAAATATTATCGAAAAAGAAAAACTGAGTCTCAGTGAACAAAATGTTTGTCAGCTTTACGATGTGGCCGAAATCGACAGCCAAATAAATGTTACGTATGTGGATGCATCGACCCTTGATTACGACCACCCGAGTTGCGACCGCTTGCTGTCAGAACAAGCTAAAGAGATTGGCATGCTGGCGTTATTTTCTGAATTATCAGCTCAGTTTTTAGCGGCGGGTATCGACCTTAGTAATCTAAATAATGCAGAGCAGGTAAAACGAGCGGATCTTACTTTGATCCATGAATACCTTGCTAAAAAGCCTGAGTTCGAACGTGAACTTGCGTATTTATTAATTTATTCAAGGCCGATGCATAGTCAACGTGTCGCAATCATTGATGCGCTAGTCACGCAAGGGCTTTATCCGAAAGATGCCAATGCCGTTGCCGTAATTCAGCGCCTTAACAGCGAAGATGCACTGCGTATGCTTGATCGCATGGGCAATATCGATAAGCCAAATCAACGCGGTGAAAGTGTGGTGTATAACCTGATGTTTATCAATCCAAGCCTAACCGTCGAATTAATAAATCGTGGTTATGTGCAGCAACACAGCGAGCGCCATCCGGATCCGCTACTGAAAATGTTACATTTTTTAAAAGAAAACCGTGCATCAGATCAATGGATTAGTGTTGTCGATGCACTTATTAACAACGGTGCAAAACTAAAAGCGCGCCACCTAGACGAAATGTACCGCATTAAGCTGACCTTACCGGAAATTTACCAAAAGCTAATAGAGTTACACCCCGAATTAGCCGCTGAAAAAGCAGGTTCACTCAAAGTAATACAATGTCAGGGCGTAAGCGACGCACACTAAGCATCATTATCGTGTTTTTTTGTCATCGAAAGGTGATTTTGGTGCATTATATTTAGTCGTGAACCAACTAAACTGGCAACTAATATTGTAAGGTATAACTGCCCTACCACTGCTTCAAAATACACAAACACCCTAGAAATTGGAATATTAGGGGCAATATCACCAAAACCCAGCGTGGTTAACGTAACAAAAGAGAAATAAATAAACTCTGGAAATAACGCGAACCACTTGATGGTCGAGGGTACGTTATTAAACGCTGGCATAAAGTTAATATGGATAAGGCTATAAATAATCGCCCAAATAATACCCATCATAAAATAGAGGCAAATTGCGCCAAGAATTTTGTTGCCGTCTACAACACCTGAAAACAGCACCTGTTTTGCCGTTTTTATTGCAGTAAATGTAAAGAAAACAAGCATTAAGCCCAATGTGACATTATCGCCCATCACACTATCAATAAACAAAGTTAGCCAAGAAAATGCGATAATCACAAACGGAAACAACATCTTATATTTAAACAACTGATTACTTGAATCAACGCCCCACACCGAAATTACCAAAGTAAACATGGTGCATGATTGCATCATATGTTGCATTTTACTGCTGAAAAATTGGTGACACAGTGCTGTACCAAACAGTAGCAAAGTTAAGGCGATAGTTAGATAAAGAAAGTTATCTCGTTGGCTCATATTAATTCCTTTGAGCGTTGATACAATAAACGGTCTATAGGCGCGTTGTTTAACTAGGGTCTGTTGATCTTTGCTGTTCTATTTTTGTTCTGTTTGAGCGTGCTTTTATCGCGGCGCTCGATGTGTGGCCTAGTAATCTAAGCGAATATCGAGCAACAATGAGAAAAGTGCGCTCAAAAGA